>CAYWAK010000113.1:0-9168 GCA_964455755.1 uncultured Ardenticatenales bacterium
CCTACTTCAGAACCGCCGGCAGATACAGCCGAAACTTCCAGTAGGCCGGCGTGCTTTCCCGCGTTTGCAAAGCCCACGTACGCAATTCGTCGGCCATGGTGCGCCGGGTCGGCTCGTTCGTGGTGTTCAAGGCCGAACCAGTGTTGTGTACGAAAGCGTATATCGTGTCGCGGATGTGATACCCTTCGGCGGTTAACGGAATGGGCCGGTAGAGGGTGCGATCGCTCTGCAAGGCATAGGCATACAGCGCCGCGTACACCTGGATTGTGCCGCTGTAGGTGCGATTGCTTTCCAGGAACGTGTCCGGCGGGCCGAATTCCGCCTTGTGATCGTCCCAGCGGCACGGATAGAGGGGATCGTTGAATCGAATTCCGGGGGTGTATACGTGTGCCGCAAAGGGCAGACCGAGCGAGTCGGTCGCCGAGATGCACTCCTGGTGTGACCAATGGTCGCCGAGACTGTGCAGGTAAATGCCGATGGCCGCCAGGCTGCCCGGCTGGATGCTTCCCGTGTCGATCTGCACCGTTTCCGTGACGAAGCAAGCGGTGGCCGCATAGAGGTTTCCCATTTGCTTCGCGCTGTAGATCGGCGGCCATGCGGACGTGACCGTACTGCTGTAGCCAAAGGTGACCACACCGGTCAATACGCCCGTCGTGCCGAACGCCCAATCGTGGATCGCGCCGAGTTCGTCGGGCCGGTTGTGCGGTTCGTGGAAAAAGACGCCGTAGGGGCCAAACCGCGACGTAAACTCCTCGATGGTATTCCCGTTATCGGTCATCACAGCCGTGGAGCCGAGCGTCACCGTAGGCGCAGTTGTGGCCGGCGAGGGACAGTTCGTGCTGGTCATCACGCTGCTGATGGGTGGCGCGACCGGATAGTTCGCTGGGTCGGCGTCGAACCGGTAGACAGCATTGGCTCCCGGCAACTTTCCGGAATCGGTGCCCTGCGAATAGGCCTGGATCGTCGCCGCGTCGGTCACCGAAAAGCCGGCGGCGATGGCCAGCGCCCCGACGAGGTCGAAGTGGATACTGCTCACCCCCGGCGTATAGGTCGTTCGCGAAGCAATCGGTGCCGGGTCGAGGGGGTCGAAATAGTCCAGGGGCTTCAATTCCGTGCCCTCCTCCGCCCACCCGCTGACCAGCGAAGCGGTCTCCATCAGCGTGAAGAGGAGCAGCAATCCCAGACAAGCACTAAACGCCACCGCCAGCCACCTACCGCGATTGTGAGTCATGATCATTCCCTTTCGTAGTTACTGCTCAGCCAGCCCCCTACTTCAATACGGCAGGCAGGAATATCCGGTGCGCCAGCCTGCGCTTCGCCCTGACGGCCGTGGCAATCTGGTCGGCGAGGGCCCGGCGTTCCGCCGGATGGTCAAAGTCCCAGCCGTGGACAAACAGATAGAGCGTGTCGCTCAACGTCATCGTGCCGGAGATCGGCGTGTCCAATCCGATGGGGAAGTAGCGGCCCTCCCGTTGCACGCTGCGCGAGACCAACTCGCCATACATGTGCTGGATGGCCTCATCGGTGCGCAGGGCATCGGTGAAGGTGTAGAATTCGCGGCCATGTACGTCGTCCGGACCGGGGTTGGCCGGGTTATAGTTGCAGGCCGGCACGCCGGCCAGGGTGTGCGTGCCCCAGGGAAGTCCCAGCTTGTCCATGGCCTTGATGCATTCACGGTGCGAGTAGGAGTCGCCCAGAGAATGGATATAGGTCGCAAAGGCCTCCAGCGAACCGGCTTGCATGGCGGTGGTGATCAAAGCGGTGCGGGTGTAGCGGCATGGCGACGAGAAGACGGTCGGGCCGCCCCAGGCGTAGGCTTCGTAGCCCACCAGCCGGTCCGTGGTTCCCCAGCCCCAATCGCGCAGCGCGCCCAGTTCCTGCGCATTTTGGTGAGGAAAGTGGAAGAAGGGGGAATACGGCCCGAAGCGCGATGTGACGCAACTGTTTTGATCCTGCATTTTATTCCACAACGGCCAGGCGACCAGGGAATAGGACTGCCCGCAAACCTGCGGATCGGCCGGATCAGGCGTGGGGTAGAAGGCCCCGCCGGTGCAGTTCGTGTACGAGATGGCGTCGCCCGGCCCGATCTGCTCCGAATCGACAAGCTGGCTCCAGACTTGCAGGGTGATGCTATCGCTGACGGAGAAGCCGGCAGCCAGGGCCAGCGCATAGGTCAGGTCGTCGTGGATCGTGCTGATCTCTTCCCACTGATCGCCCGTCTCGCCGGTAAATGGGTCGCGGAAATGCAGCGGCTCTTCGGCGAACGCCCAGACAAGCGTGACGTAGGCCAGCGTACAAACAAACACCGCAACACCAACCCGCCACCATTTTCGATTGGTCATCGTCTGCGGCTCCCTTCAACATAACCGCATAGCGAAACATCGAGCCACAGCCAAGGCTGGCTGTGATTCCACATAAAGTATTGTACACGGAATAGCTTGTGTGGTCAAAAGGGCTGCGTTGCTTTTCAGCCACCACGCCATTACTACCCACCAACCGGCGTTTCCGGTCGTTCCACGCGGTAGCCTGCCCTCTGCAAGGCCTCGACAATTTGCCGCACGTGTTGCGGTCCCCGCGTCTGGAGCACGAACTCTACGTCGGCCACTTGAAGCGGCAGATTCGTAAAGGCTCTGTGGTGCTGCACCTGGACGATATTCGCATCGGCCTCGCCGATGAGCCGCGTGATCTCGGCGAGCGCGCCCGGCACGTCGCGCAAGCCCACTCGCAAGCGCGCCAGCCGCCCGCTGTGCACCAATCCGCGCTGGATGATGGAGGAGAGAGTCATCATGTCAATGTTCCCGCCCGAGAGTATCAAGCCCACTTTCTTATCGGCAAAATGGTCGCGATACTTAAGCAAGGCGGCCAATCCGGCGGCACCGGCTCCCTCCACCACCGATTTCTCCACTTCCAGCAGGAGCAACACGGCCTCTTCGATATCGGTCTCGCCGACCAGCAGGATTTCGCCGACCAGCCGGCGCACGATTTCGCACGTGATCTGCCCCGGCTCCTTCACGGCGATGCCCTCGGCGATGGTCGAGGTGCCGCACCGAATCGGCTCGCCGGCCAGGGCCTGGCGCATGGAAGGAAACCGCTCGGCCTGTACGCCGACAATCTCTATCGCAGGCCGGATTCCTTTGGCGGCCACGGCATTGCCGGCGATCAACCCACCACCACCGACTGGCACGACCAGCACGTCCAGATCGGGCACGTCACGCAGCACTTCAAGGGCAATGGTTCCCTGGCCGGCAATCACCTTCTCGTCGTCGTAGGGGTGAACGAGAAAGAGCCCGCGCTCCGCGGTCAGTTGTTTGGTGTAGGCCGCGGCCTCGTCAAAGCCATCTCCGTGGAGAATGACCTCCGCTCCGAAGGCCCGCGTGTGCTCGACCTTGACGTTGGGCGTGAAGCGAGGCATGACGATGGTCGCGGAGATTCCGAGCCGTTGGGCGTGGTAGGCGACGGCCTGGGCGTGGTTGCCGGCCGACATGGTGATCACGCCGGTCTGCCGCTGCGCCGGTGTCAGCGAGAGCAGCTTGTTCAGCGCGCCCCGTTCCTTGAAAGCGGCCGTAAATTGCAAGTTCTCGAACTTGAGAAAGACCTCTGCGCCGGTCAGCCGCGACAAGGTACGCGACCTGGCGCACGGGGTCACTTGCACCTGACCGCGAATGGCCTCCGCGGCGGCGTGGATGTCTGCCAATTTCACGGGCATGGTTGCGTTCCTCCTACTCCGGCTCCGCGCTCATTTCCATCCCACAAACGAGTCCTGCTTCTGCCAGACCGAGCGATCAGATGACCAGGGTGCATACGGCGCGTCGGTCAGGGCGGCCAGGGCCAGCAACACGGTGTCATAGTTCACACGCCAGCCGGCGAAGTCACGCCAGGCCTGATCACGGTCCACTTTCACAGGCACTCCCGCTTCGGACAACGCAGCATAGGCCTCGTCGAATTCTTCGCGTTCGATACTGATCGGGTCCTCGGGAAAATGCGGGGCGGCTTTGTATGGGACTTGGAAAAAGTCGGCAATGCGGCGCAGGGACAGAAACCCGGTGCGAATGCAGAGAGCCGCGTGGAATTCGTACGGCACGTCAACGGCGGCCAGGGTGAGTGCAGCCGTGTCCAGCACCGCGCCGGCCGCAGTAACCCAAGAGCGGCCCGGGTGGGGCGAGCGAAAGAAGACAAGCGGCGCCAGCGAGGTGTGACTTTCCTCCAACTCCGTAAACCACCCTTCCCAGGTGGCCCACTGCTCGTTCATGCGGCCGACCCAGCCGACGCGATGGGCCCGTTTGATCCACTCCACGGCCGAAGGGGGCGTGCCGGCGCGCCCGGCCAGCAAGGCCACAGCCGTCTCTCGCCGGGAAAAGGCCGCATACATCGTCGGCAGATAGGCAATCAACAAGGCCATCAGGCCCAGCCCGATAGTCGCCTCGGAGAAGGCGAGCACCATCTCAAACAGGTTGTTTACCGGCGCAAACCCCAGCGTCAACAGCGACGATCCGCTGAGCAGAAAGGCCTTCACCCACGGGTGCACGCCCAAAGCCCAAAACATGGCCATGTACCCGGCCAGAACAAAGCCCAGCCAGACAGCCGGCAAGGCCACGAGGCTCAATGGCGCGTACAGCGCCATCACCTTGTCTCGTTCTTCAAAGGAATTGGCCAGCCTGACGCGTGGCCAGAAGAGGCTTCTCATGCCCCGGAATACGATGCGGGTCAGGAAAACATTTGCGCCGCGCGGCAGAACAAACGTGCGAATTGCGGAGACCAACGTGTAGATAACCAGAGCCGTGCCCAGAAGGAAAACCACGATATGGGCCATTGGCCACAGCTCCATTCTGGTTATCCTCCAGACGATGCACGCGCCCACAAAAAATAGCTCGCGGCCAGTGCAATCTGTATGCTTACTACAAACCAAAACTTCAAGCGAAACCCGACCTTCTTCGTTTTGTGGTGAAAAACAGGCCTGCCGACGAGCACGCCAACGGTGCCGCCGAAAAACGTGAGGCCGATGAGCACGATTTCCGGCACCCGTGTAGCGCCGGTGCCACTGATCGCTTTGTCGTAGCCAAAAACCAGAAACGCAACCACGTTGATAGCGATCAACCATGACCAAAGAGCGTCGATGTCAGCGAACACGGCCCCCACGACCGCGGCCAGCACAATCACCACGCCAAACGTTAGCAGCGAAAAGCGAAACTGGACACTACCACGAGACATTTCTCATGATCCTCGCACATTCTCAACTCGTAACGTATTTTCCAGACATTTCGGGTTCGACAAGCTATGTCATTCTGAACAGAGCGAAGCCTGTCCTGAGCGCAGCCAAAGGAACTTTCGCTTCTGGTGACGGGCGTGATGGGTCACGACCCCCACCGCAACGGACGCACGCCCCGAAACTCCGTCGCGCTGCCATCCGGTTTGCGCAGCAGAGGCAGGTACATGTCAAAAGGACGGGCCGGCTCGTAAT
Source organism: uncultured Ardenticatenales bacterium (assembly GCA_964455755.1). Classification (GTDB taxonomy): domain Bacteria; phylum Chloroflexota; class Anaerolineae; order Ardenticatenales; family JAADHH01; genus JAADHH01. The sequence goes on from CAYWAK010000113.1 coordinate 5,459, forward strand.
CCCCAAAGTTGACCGTGACCGGTAGCTGGGACGCGACGCCGACCACCAACGTATTCGGCGTGCTCGAAAGATAACCGGGCGGGTCATCCTCAACCAACCGGTAGGTGCCGTTGGAGAGATTGCCGAAGTGGAACTGTCCGTCCGAACCGGTCCAGTAGTCGGCCAGGTTCTGTCCGCCGGCGTCCTGTAAATGGATGTGAGCGCCGTGCAGCAACCCTTCGCCGGCGTCCAAAATCTGGTTGTGATTGGTGTCGTCGAACACAGCGCCGGCGATCCGCCCTCCGCCAGGGGTTGGCGTAGGCGTCGGCCCCTGAAGCGCACCATACGATACGGTCAGCGGGCTACCGCCCTGGACAGCCACACCCCACAGCGAAGCAGTCGTCGCACTGTACCCAGTTGGCGGCGCGAAGCGGAGCAGGTACGTGCCGTCCCCGCGACCGGGGAAGCAGTACGGCTCGCTGCCATCGGTCGTATACGAATCAAGGAGCTGGTAATCCAGGTCCAGCAGCTCGGCAAGCGCACCGTTCAGCAGGCCTTCCCCGCCGTCTTTGAGGCCGTTCGCGTTCAAATCGTTGAAAGCCTGGACACATACCTGGCCGGTGCCCGGGCTGGGCGTAATGCTGGGCGTAGGGGTTGCTGTCGCCGTAGACGTGGGGGTAGTCCCCGGCACGTTCGTTGCTGTCGGCGTAGATGTCAGGCCATTGAAGAGCACAAAAAAGTCGTTGCCGGCATACGTCCCCGCCCCGGGAGAGGTAAACCGAATCCAGTACGGGTGAAGCACGTTGCCCCCACTGGTTGACGAAGCGTGGCGGAAGGAATAGTCAACCCACGAATCGGCAGGGAGGTAGATATTGAAGTAGACATAGTTTGACGTGTTTAGCATGCTGTAGGAGCCATCCGGGAGCGTAGTCACCGAACCCAGCCACCCCCCCAGGTCGCTGGCAGAGTTGGAGCCGTAGAGTTGCACGACCCCGCCGGCCACCGGCTGGGGCGTATCGCCCTCGTAGACATGCCCCGCGAAGGTGCGCACGACGCTGACCGGCGTATTTGTCGCCGTCGGTGTGGGGCTGGGCGATTGCACGGTCACGCTGCCCGGTTGCTTGTTCAGCGGGTAGCCCCCGGATACACCCGGCCCGGTCACTTTGGTGAGGCCACCAAACGTAAGCGGGGTCGTGCCCGGCGTCGTTTTCGCGTTGAAGGTAACTGTCGCCGCGCGCAAGGTCGTTGTCGGAGGGGGCAGACTGATTTTCAGCGTGCAAGCCACCCGGACGTTGCCGGCCGTCAACTGGGATATTGTCGTAAAATAGGTACCATTGCAAACGGCAGAAACTGCATCAATCAGTGTGCTGTCGTAACTCACTTCAGCCTGCACGCCATCAATTTGCTGCCCGCCCGGGTTCACCCAGATCTCTTCGGCAAACCCAAGCTGGCCGGTATTCACCGTCTGCGCGCCGGGCGAAAAATAAATCCCGACCGACGAAACGGCAGGCATGTCAGGCCCCTGCCCTTGCCCTTGCACGGTTCCGGGGTTTAACAAAATGTCTCCCCCCTGGAAGAAATTGTTGCGCAGCAAAGAGAAATCAGAAATATCAACGAAACTGTCCTCGTTAAAATCCGTACGGGCGTCAAACCCTGGGTCCCCGTTCGACGTGAAGAACGCGCCGCGCAACAGAGAGAAGTCGGAGATGTCCACAAAGTTGTCGCCACTGGCGTCCCCTTCGCGCAGGGTGTCCATATTTACGGTGGTCATACCGGCGCCGGCGAAGAAGTTGCTCCACAGGTTGCGCAGGCTGTGGTCATTGCGCGCCGAAATATCGTACGTGCCGGTGAGCACACCGCCCACCGTGAATACACCGGTGGCATCGGGCAGCGTGTCGAAATCATAGGCCGGGATGGAGTCGCCCGGCAGATGCACGCCTACGCGCAAATTGCGGGACCAGTTCGAAGCCGGCGGCGTGCCGCGCCCCTCGTAGGTGACCTGGCCGCGGATGTAGGCCGGGCCGGAGGGCATCGGCGTGCGCGTCACCGTGGGCGTGGGCGTGGGGGTGCCGGTTGGTGTGGCGGTGGCCGTTGCCGGCGGCACGCAGTGTACCGTGTCTGTGGGCGGCGCCGCCCCAACCAGCCCGATCTGCACAGCGTCCAGTTGGATGCCTCCCTCGCGCACCTGGAAGACAAACGTGTGCGAATCGCTGGTCAGGGTGAAGACTTGCTGCGGGTTGCCCCAGCCGTATGAGACCGGCTGCCATGACCACGCGCTGTCTACCGGGACGTACCAGGTGTACTGATCGAGATTGGACGGCGCCTGTTCCGAATCGGTCCAGACGTAGAAGGAGTTGCTGACGTCGCTGGGCGCACGCACGCGGCCCCACAACTGGTAGTTGCCGGCCGGCAGGTAGGCCCCAAAGGTCGTGCGTCCCCCCGGCTGTCCCGCCGACGAATCGAGGTAATAGCAGGCCGAAACCGAGCTATCGAAAACGGTGGCCACCGGCGTGGCCAGGCTGCCCCCTTCTGCTTCCCGTTGGAACCAGCCGGGGTAAGGGGTCGTGCTGGGCGTGGGCGTGGTCCGGTTCATTCCTTGCCGGTAGTGCATGAAGTTCAGGCCGAAGGGCGTCATCTGGTGGGTTTGCCAATCGAAGAGTGCGCCATTCCAGCCCTGACCGGAATCCTTGTCGTACGGATGAGAGTTTACGCTAAACCAGAGCCAACGCTGCACCAGGCGGTAATCATCGGCCGGGTAGCCCAGGGCAGGATTCATCGTGTACAGCATGAAGTTGAACGTGTTGTTCATATACGCGTTTACGCGGTCCGTGGTAAACCCGAAGGGATATTCCGGCGGATAGAGCACACCGTATTCCGAAATGATCAGCGGCTTGTTTTGTTGGCCATGGTCTCGCATCCATTGGCGATAACGCATCACCTGATCAATGAAAATGTCCAGGTTGTCGTTGTCCGCGATTGCGTACTGTTGTGCAGAGCCTTCCTCCTGCGGAGAAATCCCGGGAGGGATTCCAATGCCGGCCGGAGCCCACGAATGCCCTTCCTTGATGATGTGCACGTGCATGTTGAAAATGTCAACGGGCATGGTATCGCTGTATTGCTGCTGGTACGAATCCCAAATCTTGGTGAGGTAGAGAATGCGCAACGGCGTGCCCTCCACCACCGAAGCGATCGCCACCTGCGCCGTGGGGTCCTGCCCTTTGATGAAGGAATAAACGTCGTGATAAATGGTAGCATACTCGTCCGGGGTGCGGTTGTTGCAGTCTTCCCAGATGCAGTCCGGCTCGTTGCCCACCACCCAAACCGAGCCGGGGTTGTTGGCAATCTTTTGGGCCAGACTGGCCCAATCGGGTGGATAGAGCGTATCCTTTACCGAGATCACCTGCACATATTCCATGCCGCCTGGGTGCGGCGGATTGAGGTTCGTGCTCCAGTCGGAATACCAGCCGGCGTCGAGTTGGTCTACGGCAAAGTCGGTGATCTGCCCGTAGCGCCCGTCCACACCCACCCCGAAGCGCCACTGCTCCGAGTAGGGGGCGATAGACTGTGTCATCGCGCCGGCCTGGGCGATCCAGGAAGTGGCCGCCGCCAAAGCAAGCAGCAAAACCAGAGGGACAATTATCCCCAACATTACCGGCAGATAACGCATCTTTGTCTTTGCCTGGTTATTCATAGGTTTCCCTTGTAAATAGGACACAGATGACACGGATAAA
>CAYWAK010000114.1:0-9015 GCA_964455755.1 uncultured Ardenticatenales bacterium
AGAGGGATTCGAACCCCCGGTGAGTTTCCCCACAGCGGTTTTCAAGACCGCCGCCATCGTCCACTCGGCCATCCCTCCATTAGCCATCCCGGTGTTCCCTCGTGAAGTCATATCAAGTATAGCAGAGGAAAGGATATCTGTCAAAATCCCCGCCGCGCCTCGGCGTAGATCCGTTCCTCCCAATCCCCATCCATGTCGAGATAGCTTGTTTGCTCATTTCGTAGTATACTTGTACTGGCCATCGGTTTGCCTCCTTTTGGTATACGGATAATACCTAGAGTTTAGCGCAAACCGATGGCTTTGTCATTTCCACCACCTACTAAATTGAAACAGTCACCCGCGCCTCGAACGTGTTCCCCCTGTCCATCCTTTGCCACGAAGACCCCAGGACACAAAGCACAAAAATGGGGCATGCGTGCCTGGGACATTCAACCACGAGATTACATTGACCCCTATCTCGTTCTATGCTATACTTGCCCCATTGAAGGTTGACAAATGCCATGCGCACAAACCCTTGCAAGCAGATATTGAAACTCGAGCCGCTACTGCTGGTCGCCGCAGCGCCGTTTCTGCTGTTTCCCTTTGTTTTCGCGCCGGCCACGGTGGTTGCGCTGCTCATCCTGCCCCTTTCTTGGGGCTGCCGGCGGAAAGTCACCGGCCACATCACTCGTCCGACGGTGATGGACACGCTCATCCTGACCCTGCTGGCCCTCCTGCCGGTCGGTTTGTGGGCCTCGACGGACCGGCAGACCAGCTTGCCAAAGCTGACGACTATTCTTTTGGGAATCGCGCTCTTCTACTTCCTTGTCAATCACGCAGAAGATGAGCTGCTCTTATCCCGCCTGACGGCAACGCTCGTGTTGCTTACGGCCGCAATCTGCCTCCTCTCACTGGTCGGCACAGACTGGTTCTCCTCCAAGTTGCTGACCCTGGATTCGGCCTACGGCCATTTGCCGCGTTGGATTCACGATGTGCCGCGCTCGGTGCGGGCCGGTGGCTTTCACCCCAACGAGGTGGGTGGAACTCTGGCCATGCTGGTCCCGATCATGCTGGCTGCCACGTTCGCTTCCCGACACCGGGAGTCCAAGACACCCGGTGCAGGAACGCACGCGCTCAGGTCGCAGGTGTGGACAATCGCCACCGTCTTCGTCCTGGGCATTGCCCTGCTCTCGTTGATTCTCACGCAATCGCGCGGGGCCATTCTGGCCACAGCAGTCGCTCTGATCCCTCTGGCGTTGGGCCTTCGCCGGCGCATTCTGCTCCTGGCCATGCTGCCGATTGCCGCAATTATCGTGTGGGCCGGCGGACAAATGGTCAATACGACCCGCTCATCCGGTACCGTGTCTCCCGCCAGGCCCCCCTCGACGTTGACCGCCTCACCCGCTGCCTGGCTGGTTTCGCTTGACCGTAGAACTGCCGGCGAATCTCGCCGTTTTACCAGCACCTGGAGCGCGCGATTGGAGATTTGGGACAACGCCTGGGAGCACCTTTGGGATTATCCCTTCACCGGCTCCGGTCTGGCAACGTTCACGGCGGTGAGCAAGGCGAATTATCCGTACGAAAAAGTGGATCCCCGCTTCCCGATCACCCACGCGCACAATTTGTATCTGCAAGTCGGCGCTGATTTCGGCTGGTTCGGTTTGCTTGCCTTCGCGGCCATGTGTGCACTGTTCTTTCTGCTGGCCAGTCATGCGTACCGCCACCGGACATCGACGCCGGATGACTGGCACGTGCGCGGGCTTGTGGCCGGTATCGTCGGATATCTGGCCTTTGGCTTCCTCGACGCCATCACCCTGGGGGCCAAGCCGAGCATCATCTTCTGGATGGCCCTCGGAGGGGTTGTCGCTACGGCCTCGGACTGGGGGCGCAATTCTGCCTGGGATGGGCGCGTGCGTAAAGTCGGAGGGGGCTTGTTCCTGCTCACTTTGTTGCTCGTGGCGCTCACCCTTCTCGACGTGGAGCCGGCACGAGCCAATCGGGGCGCACTGCGACTGGATCGCGTCCTGCTATCAGAAAATTGGCAGCCGGGGGCGCAAGAAGCAATGACCCGGCAGGCATTGGCCGATCTATCCGGCGCATGGGCTCTCCCCGGAGCACGACAGGGGCTCTGGCGGCGCATCGGCCAGGGCCGCCTGTTGCTGGGTGACGAAACGCAAGCCATCGCCGCCTGGCAACATGACAATCGGGCATACCCTTTCCTGCTGTGGAAAGGCTGGGTCGCGGAGGTTCAGGCCGACTGGCAGGAAGCCGCACACGACTATGCCATGGCCGTTCGCCTGCGCCCCGAAGCGAGTCGTGCATTCTATCGCCGCGGTCGCGTTCTGCAGGCGCAGGGGCAAACGATGGCCGCCCAGCGTGCATACCAAAATGCGCTGGATTTGAACGATTTCGACCGGAACGTTGCGGAACAAGCCGATACCTACCGTCGCCTGGGCCAGCTATTGGCCGGACAGGGGGCGTGGGGGGCGGCGCAAGACGCTTTTCAACAATCTGTCGCCCTGGAACCGGATGCGCCAACGCTGCTGGCCCTAGGCTGGAGCGTGTACCGTGCCACAGGCGATGTTGACGCCGCGCAGGCCAATTTCCGGCGTGCCGTCGCCCTGGAACCGGACAATCCATTTTCTGCCTTAAACATAGGCAGAACCTGGATCAACAAAGGGGAATTGGATCCGGCCCGTTACTGGATTCACTACTTACAGAAGAACTTTCCTCATCGGCCATGGAGTTTGCTTCTCGCTGGGCAACTGGCAATGGAACAGAAGAACTACATCGTTGCCCAACACAGCTTTGAGCAGGTTGTCTCCCTGGAGCCAGGGTTGCCCACCGGCCACTGGTGGCTGGGACAGGCTTATGGCGCGCAAGGGCTATGGGAACAAGCAATTCGTGAAACGAAAGAGGCTACGACCCTGGACCCAGAGTATCGCCTTGCCTGGCTTGCACTGGGAGACTTTTACCGCCGGTCTGGACAGCACCGTAAAGAAGCTGCCCAGGCCTATCACAATATGCTGGACCTCGATCCAAATGACTCCATAGCGTTTCAGCGCCTTGTGGATGCCTATCAAGAGATGGGGGATACAGCCGGATTGCGCGCCGAGATGGACTGGCTGGTGACTGTTGCGCCCGACCGTATCGAGGCCTGGGAGATGCGCGGCCGCCTGGCCTATGAAGACGGCGATTATGCGACGGCTGCAGAAAGTTTCCGGCACCTGGTTTCGCTGCAGCCGGACTCGGCGAGCGGTCATTGGTGGCTGGGACAGGCTTATGGCGCGCAAGGGCTATGGGAACAAGCAATTCGTGAAACGAAAGAGGCTACGACCCTGGACCCAGAGTATCGCCTTGCCTGGCTTGCACTGGGAGACTTTTACCGCCGGTCTGGACAGCACCGTAAAGAAGCTGCCCAGGCCTATCACAATATGCTGGACCTCGATCCAAATGATACAATCGCCCATGAGAGATTGCAACAGATGGGCGAGGAGTGAGCGTTGCAAGCAAGGCGCAAAAACAAGGGGCGGCATTACGGGCCTTATCTGGCCACCCTTTATTGTGCGGGAGAAGATGATGCAATACGAAGATCATAATAGCAGACTACCGGAAGCGGACTACTTTGCAAAGCCAATACATTTGGCCGGCACCGGCCTGACGGCGTTGATGATCTTGTTCCCCACACTGCCTCTAGTTACCAGGCTCATGGATCGAGCGCTACATTTGCCTCCGCCCATTGTCTTGGGAACCGGTCTGTTAAAGGACGCCCTCCTTGCCAGCCTGTTGCTGACAACGTTGTGGTTATGGTGGAAAGGAGTCGTACGCTGTCGCTGGCGACTGTCTTGGATTGCGCTGGCACTCTACGCCGGCTGGCTTACGGTGTACCTGGTTCTTCCACCGCACTCCGTGCTGTCTGTTTATGCCTACCGCGGAGATTTGGAACCTTTGTTGGTTCTTGTCGTGGCCGCCTTTCTTCCCCTTTCCGGCGAGCAGCGGCGCAAGCTCCTGTGGGGCGTGTTTGTCGTGGCCGTGGGCGTTTCCCTTTTTGGCCTGTATCAAGTTTTCGTCCTGCGCTTTCCCTTCTTACACCGCTACTTTGTGGATGCGCAAGGAGTGCTGTCAAGCAGTTACCTCGCCTTCCGGTATTACAGCTTCCCACGCGCAATATCTACGATGACGTCGCCGAATCAGTTGGGGTTTTACTTGGCGATTGTAATTCTTGCCGGCTTGAACCTGGCCATCCGCACAACGGGAAAGCAGCGATGGGCCTTGTTGATTGTAAGCGTCGTGTGCCTGGTCACGCTGCTATTCAGTTTGTCCCGCAGTGCATGGGTGGCTTTGGCCATCGGTCTGCTGGTTTCGTTCGTGTATGCACCAAATAAGCGGATGTGGAGCGTCGGCGCAGTTGGGGCCCTGCTCGTGATTGTGCCCGTCGCCTGGCAGTTTCACCTGACGGACCGCGTTGTGGATACGCTGACCCTGCGCGACCCATCGGCACACGGAAAGATTCCCTCGATACTGCAGGGCGTTCAGTTCATCCAGGCCCACCCAATGGGGGCCGGCCTCGGCACGGTGGGCAGCCGAACGAAGCGGTTCGGGGGCACGATACAATTGCACAGCGAAAGCTATTACGTTCAATTGGGCATGGAGGCGGGGGTCATCGGATTGCTCCTGTACCTCCTGTTCGTGGGGGCAGCAGCAGGGACCTTGTTCGCCATGCTGCAAGGCGCGGCCCCGCCGGAAGACCGTGCGATCCTCGTCGCCGCGTTGGCCGCGCTGTTGGGAATCTCGGCCGGGGCCATGTTTATTCCGGCATTGCAAGACATTGCCGTAGGTAGCTATCTGTGGTTGGTCGTGGGCCTGGGCATACACACGGAAAGCAGCCATGCCTGATCTGTCTGTGGTGATCGTTAGCTGGAACACGCGGGGACTACTGCGCGATTGTCTGCAATCCGTCTTCGCCTCTGCCGGAGCGCTCGACCTGGAAGTGTTCGTAGTGGACAATGATTCTGCCGATGGCAGCAAACAGATGGTGCAGTCGGAATTTGAGCAGGTGCAACTGATTGTCAACGAGGAGAACGTCGGCTTTGCCGCGGCCAACAACCAGGCCTTTCCGCACTGCACATCCGAATTCATCCTCCTGCTCAATTCAGACACCCAGGTTATTGGAGATGCCCTGGACCGTCTCGTCTCGTTCATGCGCAGCCACCCTAAAGCCGGCGCCATCGGACCTAAGGTAGTTCACCCGCACATGCGCTTGCAGGTTTTGTCGTGCGGCTACCAGCCCACGCTGCGCACCCTTTTCAATCATTACTTCGGACTTTCGTCGCTGTTCCCGGAGAACCCTGCTTTCCGGGGATGGCACCTGCGCATGGGCGTACACGACGACCGGGTCCGGCCCGTAGAATGGATTTCCGGGGCCTGCTTGCTTGTCCGCCGCGCCGTAATCGACCAGGTCGGGCCGTTGAGCGAAACATGGTTCATGTATGCGGAGGACATGGAGTGGTGCCAGCGAATCTCCGCCGCGGGCTGGCAACTCTTTCATGTGCCTGGTGCCGTTGTGGAACACCGGTTGGGAGCCAGCGTGGATCAGAACAAAGCGGTCTCCGGTATGTGGGTGCACAGCCTGCGCAGCTATTATGTCAGCCGCGCGCGCCCATCGCGGCTGCAGGTGCTCGGGTTCAACGGCATTCTGACCACGGGGTTGGCCCTGCGCGCAGTGGCCTACAGCCTGCGCGGACTTTTGAATCCGCAAAACCACAGCTTGTGGCAATCGGAAGCGCGAAAGTTCATGGTGTATGCGAAAGCGGCAATGAAGGAAGCTCTGTAATGCAGAAGATTTACAGACAATGAAGGACAGAAACGCTCCGCACACAATCCTCTACGTCCATTCCAGCGATGAGATGTATGGCGCGGATCTGATCTTGCTCCAGCTTGTAGAGCTGCTGGACAAGGAACGGTTCCGTCCGATCGTGGTGCTGCCAACGGACGTACCCTACGAAGGGTTGCTCAGTGCCGCTCTGCAGAAACGAAACATCAAGACGGTACACATGAAAACGGCCATCTTGCGCCGCAAGTACCTGTCGCCCTTGGGCCTCCTCCTGTACCTGTATCGCCTGGTGTGGTCCACGATTGCCCTGATGCGCATCATCCGCCGGGAGAAGGTCGAGATTGTCCACAGCAATACGCTGGCCGTCATCGTGGGCGCATTGGCTGCCCGTGTGATGCGCAGACCCCATGTGTGGCACGTTCACGAAATCATTGTCCATCCCAACGTTCTGTGGCGACTGACATCCTGGTTGTTGCCGCGCCTATCGGACCGCGTGGTTGTGGTCTCCGGCCCCACCCGGGATCACCTTTGCAAAGCCGAACAGCGTAACGCGGAGATCACCACGGTGATTCATAACGGGATAGATGTGGAACGTTTCGACGCCAAACCGGGTCTGGGCCTGCGCGTACGCGAGGAATGGGGGGTGCTTCCGGAACAACCGCTGGTTGGGCTGGTCGGTCGCATCAGTCACTGGAAAGGGCAGGATTACTTTTTGCACGTGGCTGAATTGGTGACGCAGCGCCATCCGGAAGCGCACTTTGCACTGGTGGGCGGGACCTTCCCCGGCGACGAAAACCTGGTCGAATTGTTGAAAGCGCTGGTCGAACGTCTCCATCTGTCATCGAACATCACCATCAGCGATTTCCGTACGGATATCCCCTCCGTACTCGACGCGTTCGACATCTTTGCCCTGCCCTCTACCCTACCGGACCCTTTCCCGACCGTGGTACTGGAAGCGATGGCTGCGGGGAAACCGGTGGTGGCCAATGCCCACGGCGGCAGCATCGAGATGGTGGAGGATGGAGTTACGGGCTACCTGGTAAAACCTGACCGGCCCGAAGAGATGGCCAACGCCATCGAAACGCTCATCGAGCATCCGCAAGAGCGGCAGGAAATGGGCCGAGAGGGTCGCCGGCGATTGACGACGCATTTCTCGCTGGAGTCGTTTATCGTAAACTGGACCGCCCTTTACGACAGTTTGCTCCCCTCTCGCCAGACAACCACCGTCCTGATCGTCCACAGCAGTGACGAACTGTACGGGTCCGACTGGGCCTTGCTCCATCTTGTGAATGAAATAGACCGCACCCGCTTTCGCCCGCTGGTCGCACTGCCCGACGACCTGCCGTATGAGGGTACCTTATCCACGTCCTTGATCAAGCAGAATGTGCCCGTTCACTACGTTGGACTGGCTGTACTGCGGCGTCGTTATCTCACGCCGTGGGGCATTGTCCGCTACGTGGCAGCCACCATCTCTTCGACCTTCATGCTGGTGAGATTGATTCGCCGCGAAAAAGTGGACATCGTGCACTCCAACACGGTGGCCGTTTTGCCCGGAGCGTGGGCGGCGCGACTGACCGGGCGGCCGCACGTGTGGCATGTGCACGAGATCGTCACCCGTCCGGCGATCTTTGCCTGGCTCTTCCCGCGCCTCTTGCCGGCCTTGACCACCCGGCTGGTTGTCATCTCCACGGCTGTGCGCGATTGGATTTGCGCTTCCAATCCGCAGGCGGAAGCCAAGGCCATTCTGGTGCCCAACGGCATCTCGCTTGCCCCGTTCGATGCCAGCAACGGCGGAGAGGCGATACGTGACGAGTTCGGGATTCCGCCGGATGCACCGGTCATCGGCACGGTAGGCCGCTTGCACTGGTGGAAGGGGCAAGACATCCTGCTACGCACCGCGGCGCAGCTTCGCCCAGACTGGCCTGGGTTGCACGTCTTGATCGTCGGAGGCACGGTCCCCGGTGAGGAAGACCGGCTGGCGACGCTACAGCAAGAAGCAGAGGGGCTGGGATTGTCAGATTGCGTGCACTGGAGTGGATTCCGTCAAGATGTGCCAGACCTGTTGGCGGCCATGAACATCTTTGTCCTCCCCTCAATCACGCCGGAACCGTTCGGCATCAGTCTGATCGAGGCCATGGCGGCGATGAGACCGGTCATTGCCACAAAGCAAGGAGGCCCTTTGGACATCGTTATCGAAGGCGAGACGGGCCTTCTCGTGTCGCCGGGAGACGCCAACGCCCTGGCGCGGGCCATCGCGTCCCTGCTCAACGATCCGGAACGCGGCCACCAGATGGGCATCCTGGGACGAGAGCGCATTCAGAAGTACTACACCGTGCAGCAATACGCCACGAACATGGAACACGTGTACCGCGGCGTACTCAGCCAATTGGAGAGGAATGAATAATTTTTAAGCGTTTACAAGGAAGGGGAGGCAGTTGACGAAGATCACCTATAAGCAACCTTCAGATATGAAGAATGAGTGAGCAGATGGCGAGAGACAACCTTAAAAGTACTTGACAAATTAGACATAACATGATATAATAGGCCTAGATTGTAACTTGACGGCATACCTCATTCCGCAATCCTCTTTTCTCCAGGGGATTCGATGCCCAGAGGGACATGTCATGGGGATTGGTTGCTGGGAGCAGGAAGGGAAATCGTTTTATCAGCGACGGAAGTTTCTGTTCGGCAAGATACGATTTACACGACACTATTTCTATGCCTCAGGACATGGTGGTCTTTGTCCTCTGGGTGCGGGGCTCAGTTTGCCCCCTCACTGTTACTCAGACTTGCTATGTGATTGGGCCGAATACTGCGTAACCGATGAGGCCTATGACGAATCGATAAAGGTGCTGGATCGCATCTTGGGTCTCTCCCTCCAGACTACGATCTGATTCTGGACATCATCCATGCTTCGGCGTACCTTTGGGACACGGCGAACGCACTGTGGGGAGAGACAAGTGTTCAGCGCATCCCTTGGGTCCGCGAACAACTGGGGCAAGTTTTGTCTGGAAATGCCTCCACGGTCATCCAAACCTTAGAAACACTCCTGGTCATTTTATCCAAGGCCCAACGAATAGGATTTACTTCCAGAGCACTTGTTTTCTTTTTGATCCGAGAAGCCCGGCCATTCTTTCCCCAGGACCTTATCAACGAGATTCTCTTGTTTTCCAGGCAAGAAAATGAGCCACAGATTACACGGA
>CAYWAK010000115.1:0-6309 GCA_964455755.1 uncultured Ardenticatenales bacterium
GCCTGGCGAACGGAGCCAAATGCACCGGAAAATGAGCCGTGCTCTCCCTTCAGTTTTGCTTTCTTTGCCAGACTATGGTATCATTGGTGTGTCATTTCACAGACGAATCATATTGCTTTCCACGGAGGAGAATCAGATATGAGCCCATTCGAGATTCCGGCTATTGTCATCCGCCGGTTACCAATTTACCTGCGCATACTGAACTTCATGATGCATGAGGGCGAAACCTTTACTTCATCACAAGAACTTGGTGAACGTCTGGGGATTAGCTCGGCCCAGATACGAAAGGACCTCTCGTATTTCGGAGAATTCGGCAAACAGGGTACCGGCTATGAGATTGCCTACCTGCGAAAGCAGTTGCAACAGATCCTCCAGGTTGACCGCGTATGGGACATGGCGCTCATCGGCGCCGGCGCATTGGGGACCGCAATTGCCCATTACGGTGGTTTTTCGCAAAGGGGCTTCCGCGTGGCCGCCATCTTTGACGTGGACCCACACAAAGTGGGCCAGACACTCGCGGGCTTTACCATCTTCCACGTCGACAACATGGCCACAATTGTGCGTGAGAGGAACATCAAAATCGCTATCGTTGCCGTACCGGCCGAAGTTGCACAGGAAGTCGTGGACTCCCTTGTTGATGCCGGCGTGGAGGCCATCCTCAACTACGCGCCGATCACACTTTCTGTCCCGCCACACGTGAAAATCGAATACCTCGACCCTCTCGTGGGCTTGCAAAGCATGAGCTACTACACCGAGCGCACCGATGACCCTGTCTTCAAGCGGGTGAAACCTCCGGACAACACGCCATAAGCATTCGCGGCCACACACAACGGAGGCTTCGGCAGTGGTTCAGACAAGGCGCTCCACGCCTCGGTGTTGAGCCTATGCTTCGGGGGGATAGCTGTACATGACCACGTAATCCTGGTGTGGCTCCAGCGATTCCTCCCAGGGAAAGCCATCCAGCGTCAGCCAGGCATGGCCCACGAGCGAGGCCGCACCTCGCTCTGGCCCGGCCATCTTTTGCGCCCCGACATGTATGATCACCGGCAAGCCTATTTGCCGAAGCAATCGGAAACGCACAACGGACCTGCGCAAGCAAGGCCCAATCTCGGCGTGGCGCACGAGGGCAACGACCGCATCGGCCAAACGGGTCACGTGGATTGCCGTCGCCAGGTCTGGTCGCGGCGGAAGGGAAGACGTGTCCAAACGCTGCAACACTTCCGGCAGCGTTTGAGCATCCAAGAGGGCCGGCAGGCTTCGCTCAGTGCGCCAGGCACGTAACAAAATCGGCCACGAATCGGGGGGTATGGTCGCAGGAAGCAACACACGCCAGACCGACACAGCGTGCCTCCCGCGACGGTACCACGGAGATAGTTTGCGGCGCGCGACTGCCGGAATGAGTCGCCGCAGCCAGCCGCGCACTCGTTCTCTACGAATCGGCCACAGTCGCATTCCACGCTTCCTGCAACCTTGCGCCAAGTGTGCGTTTCTCCTCGTCCGGCAGGAAGGCCGCCTCGACACCGTTCATCACGATCTGGCGAAGCTCTTCCAAAGATACCCCCATCTCCCGGTATACCATCACGTACTCACCGGTCAAAGTGGTATCACTGATCGAGGGATCGTCCGTATTCAATGTTACGCGCACTCCCTTGCGGAACAAATCGGGCAACGGATAATCCGCCAGCGCCCCGCGCCCTTTGCCGGGAAACGCGCCCGTTTGCAAGTTGCTGGTCGGGCAAACTTCCAGCGCAGCCCCGGCTGCCCGCACCTGGCTGATGACTCTGTCATCGCCGGCAATCGCCACACCGTGGCCGATGCGACGCGCTCCGAACTCAGTCAGGGCAGCAGCTACATTCTCAGGCGGACCAACTTCGCCGGCGTGGATCGTTGACGGCAAGCCGGCCCGCGCAGCTTCTCGGAAGAGGGGCACAAACGGCTGCCAGGGGAAGCCAATTTCGTCGCCGGCCAAATCCAAACCGCAGATACCTGAGGATTGGAAATCTACGGCAATCTGCACCAACTTCTCCGCATCACGCAGCGCGTAGTTTCGTGGCACGGTGATGATGAAGCGAAGAACGGTATCTGTCTCCTCAGCAGCCTGTCGAGCACTCTCTGTGACCCAGCGGGCCACGTCGTCAAGCCGCGACCCATTTCGCCGGGCAAAGTGGTCTGGGTTGAAGCGTAACTCCAGATAGACGACGCGATCCGCGGCGGCATCCAAGACCGCCTCTCTGGCCACACGCTCAACCGAGCTTGGGTCGCCAGTGTACAACTGATCCAGCACATCGAAGGTATCCAGGAAGCGGTGAAAATCGGGGCTTTCGGCGACAAACTGGACATGCGGACGCAAGCTCTCTATGCTTTTCGTGGGCAGAGGCAAATGCGCGGCGCGCGCCAGGTCCAGGCAAGTCTGCAAGCGAACAGAACCCTCCAGGTGGCGGTGTAAATCCACCTTTGGCAGGGGGAAAAAAACGGAAGGCCCATCCGGTTTCGCCTTCATCGGTAGACAGCCGGTGAAAGGGAAGCTTCTCCAAGCGGAGTCCGCAAAGGGGTCTCTCCAAGACGGAGCAACTCGGCCACGATTCGCACACATGACATGGAGTCTTGACATGACGAGAAAAACAACGCGACCATTTCTTGCTTTTCAGCATTGTCCGTAAGCAGATATAGCGTCAAATCTTCCGCCTGCCGGCGCACCAAAACGCCGGCACGAACCATCTCTTCCGCAGCACGGCCTACAACCTCCACATCACGCGCACAATACCGCGCAATACGTGTGGCCGATCCGGGCTGATCGGGATAGTCCCGAAAGAACTTCAAAACGTCCATCTTGACAAAGGAATCCGCGACCTCCCGAAGAAACCGTTGGAGACGCGGGTCAAGATCAATTAACGTATCCTGCATGGTGAGGGTAGCTGCTCCTGCGCCTTTGCGATTATCTCTTTTTCTTATTCTTACGACGCGACCGTTTGCGCGGGCGTTTCTTGCCGGCAGATGGAGGTGCGGCTGCGGTTGCACCGACCATGTCCGGCTGTTTACCGCCCTTGCGCATGTGACAATACTTATATTTCTTTCCGCTGCCACAAGGGCAGGGATCGTTACGGCCAACCTGGTTCGCCGAAGCCCGGGCTGGGCGACGCTGTTCTCCATTCTCGCGGTTCGTAAACGTCTCCCGTCGAGGCGGTTGGGCAACCGGTTCGGTCACCTGCATAATCCGGTTCAGCGCCAGATGTGCAATTTCCTGCTGAATGCCGGCCAATAGCTCGCCGTACATTTCGTGCGCCTCCTTCTTGAAGGCGACCAAGGGATCCTGCTGGCCATAGGCGCGCAAGCCAATGCCGGTACGCAAATCATCAAGCGAGGTCAAGTGAGCTATCCAGCGACGATCTACTACTTCCAGCATCACGGCGCGGTCGCGCATGGTGGTCACACCCTTGACAAAAGCCTCCTGCACCTTTTCCTGATCATCACCGCGCAGGAGGCGGAGAGGAGTCTCCTCGATTTCCGCCAGCCGATCCTCTCCCAACAGATTCCGGGCGGCCTCATAGACAAGGTGGTTATAAGGTTGCTCATGACCGTGCAAATCCGCCATGGTACGGCCCTGTTTTCGCGCGAATTTGAAGAAATTTTGCCCCATTTCCTGGGCTTGCAGTTCATAGAAGACCTCGGCCAGACCGATCAGTTCGTCGGTGATCGCCTCATTGTCCATCTCCTCCCAATGCGTGGGGTCCAAATCGGGCGGCAGAGGAAACACGCCGCGCGCCGCAACATACAATCCCTGCAAGTCCTTCTCGTCCCCCATCTCACCGGCGGCTGTGTAGGTGGCCACCAAGCTGCGGATTTCACCGGCGATCATGTCCAGCACAATGGCGCGCAGGTCGTCCTCCTGAAGGATACGAAGCCGTTGCTCGTAGATCACCTCGCGCTGTTTGTTGACCACGTCGTCATATTCCAGCACATGTTTACGAATGTCGAAGTTGTACCCTTCGACCTTGGTTTGCGCATTCTCAATGGATTTGGAAACCAGGCCATGTTCAATCGGCACGTCATCTTCCACGCCCAGGCGATCCATAATGCCGGCGATGTTCTGGCCACCGAAGCGGCGCATCAGCTCATCTTCCAGCGAAAGGAAGAAGCGCGAAGAGCCGGGGTCTCCCTGCCGGCCGGCGCGCCCTCGCAACTGATTGTCAATGCGGCGGGCCTCGTGTCGTTCGGTGCCGATGATGTGCAGGCCACCCAGACGCACAACGGCCTCCTTATCCGTTGTGGTAGTCTTCTGCGCATGCTCCAGCGCGCGTTGCCATTCGTCGGGAGGCACCTCCGCAAGGTCCTGATAGCTTTTCTGAAGCTCCGCCCTGGCCAGGCCTTCGGGGTTGCCTCCCAAGAGAATGTCCACACCACGACCGGCCATGTTCGTCGCAATGGTCACGGCACGAGGACGCCCGGCCTGTGCAATAATCGTGGCCTCCCGTTCATGATGCTTGGCATTGAGAATTTCGTGAGGGAGACCGCTGCGCAGCAGATCGGACAACATTTTTTCGTTTTCGACCTCAAGCTCCTGCGCAAACAGATGAATGTTTTCGGCATTCAACGGATTCATGTTGACTTTGAGCTGACGACCGATGGCCGCCAGGTCTCGCGGCAAGATATCGGACAGCGGTTGGCTCAACAAGGCATTCCATTCCTGGCGTTGTTTCTTATCCAGGCCTTCGTCCTGCCAGATGGCTCGGCGCAACAGCGTAACCTGGGCCATTGTCTGGAGGAAGGCAGGTGATAGATAGCGGTGCAAACGCTCCGAACGTTCAATGGAAGCCGTGCCGACCAGCATCGGACGCCTCATACAAACCATCCGCAGGATTTCCCGGGCAACGGCCCGGTACTTTGCCTCTTCGGTGCGGTACACAGAATCGGGCGAGTCTTTGCGTACCATCGGACGATGGGTCGGAATCACCATCACGTCCAGTTCGTAAATCTTGGAAAATTCCTCAGCTTCCGTTTCCGCCGTACCGGTCATACCGGCCAGTTTCTCATACATGCGAAAGTAATTCTGAAAGGTGATTGTCGCCAGGGTCATGCTTTCGCGTTGAACCTTCACGCGTTCTTTGGCCTCAATCGCCTGGTGCAGCCCCTCGGAAAAGCGCCGGCCATACATCAGCCGGCCGGTGAACTCATCCACAATGATCACTTCGCCATTGTCGTCTACGATGTAATCGCGGTCCCGCTGGAAGAGCACCTGAGCTTTCAGGGACTGGTCAAGGTAATGGGTCAGTTCGTAGTTTTCCGGCGAGTAGAGGTTGTCCACCCCGAGCAATCGCTCCATTTTGGAGATACCTTCCTCCGTCAGGGTGACCACCCGCGTTTTCTCGTCTTCCGTGTAATCGTCCTCGGCACGCAAGCGAGGGACAATGTCGGCCATGCGCCGGTAGTTGCTGTCCGATTCTTCTGCCGGCCCGGAAATGATCAGCGGGGTGCGCGCCTCGTCAATGAGGATGTTGTCCACCTCATCAACGATGGCAAAATAGAGTTCTCGCTGTACCCGTTGGCGAGCATCCCACACCATGTTGTCCCGCAAGTAATCGAACCCGAACTCGTTGTTCGTTCCGTAGATAATGTCGGCGTTATACGCCTTCCGGCGGTGATCAAGCGGACGCAGGTGTTGGTAGCGGTCATCATCGGAAATGAACGTCGGGTCGAAGATGAAAGCCGGCTGCATTTGTCCATCGCCCGTGCTGTTTTGGATCACGCCAACACGCAGCCCCAAGGCATGATACACCGGGCCCATCCACTGCGCACCAACCTTCGAGAGATAATCGTTCGGCGTGACCAGATGGACGCCCCTGCCGGTCAGCGCGTTGAGGTAGAGTGGCAGCGTGGCCACCAGAGTCTTTCCTTCACCCGTCTTCATCTCCGCGATCTTGCCCTGGTGAAGAACGATCCCCCCGACCATTTGCACATCGTAGTGGCGCAGTCCAATGGTGCGTCGAGCGGCTTCCCGCACGGCAGCAAAGGCTTCCGGCAATAAGTCATCAAGCGATTCGCCCGCGTGGTAGCGGCCAACGAATTCCTGTGTTTTGTCCGGCAGTTTCTCATCCGACAATGCCCGGAACGCGGGTTCCAGGTCATTGATTTGATCAATCACCGGTTGAAGCCGTTGAACTTCCTTTTTGTTTGGATCACCAACAACTTTTCGAACAATATTCTTGAACATCATTGCCTCCTATGCAAACAATTATACCATAACCTAGCCAGACCGCAACCGGTGTGGCGGTGAACGTCACATGGGGACATGATTTTGGGCCACCTCCAGGG
>CAYWAK010000115.1:6409-8807 GCA_964455755.1 uncultured Ardenticatenales bacterium
GGCAGGCGATACGCTCACTGTATTTTCAACTAACTACCGCATATTTGCAAGGATTGCAGATTGCAAGTATAATTTGGTAGGGTATGCATATCTTCAAGAAATTGAGAAGATAAGGGTATGCCACGAAGAGCGTAGGGCATGGAACGCATTGCGCATTGCGAAAGGGAAAGCCGATGCCTGTTCGGTCAGCTGCTGGTTCAGCTCAAACCCCTTCCACAGGAATCGCGGCGAGACTGCGAGGCATCCCGCTGTTTGCTGCGCTGCGCGACTCTGACCTTGCACAACTGGCTACGCAAGGCGCATGGCAGAGGCGCGAGGCAGGCGACATACTGTTCCGCAAAGGAGAGGAGCCCCACGCCTTCTACGTGGTCTCTAGCGGGCGCATCGAACTCCATGATGAGCTTGAGGACACAGACCGCAGCGCCAAGGCGGGAGCAATCCTCCCCAACGGACACATCGGAGCGGCGAGCTTGCTCACCGGCCAGCCCTACGTCCACACGGCAATGGTTCCCGTCACCACAGAACTTTTCGTGCTACGCAAGCGTTACTTCTACCAGCTACTGGCCCAACACCCAGAACTGGCGGCTGTGTTGCAGAGCACGGAAGAAAACGCAGGCACAACCAACACGCCGGAGGAAATTGGCCAGACCACAACACGCCTCAAAGACGAAGCAGAAATCCGTCGGAGAATCGCGGATCGTCTGAAAGAGATTCCTCTGTTTGAAAAGTTGTCCGAAGAAGATCGGGCACGAATTGCTTCCCTGATGCATTGGGAACAACACCCGCCCAATACGGTCCTCTGCCGGCAAGGAGAAATTGGGCGCACCTTTTATCTGATTGATCGCGGTCTGGTGATCGTGCGCCACGCCGACGCCAGAGGCGTCCAGCGTGTGCTGAACCAATTGGCCGAAGGCGATTTCTTCGGCGAGACTTCACTTCTGACCGGGGAAGCACGGGATGCCACGGTTGCCACGCTCCAGGATGTGGAAGTTTTCGTTCTCAATAAAGACGACTTCGATCAGTTGCTCGAAGAATACCCCAACATACGCCGTGAGCTAAACATCCAGGGAGAAATTCGGGAGAAATTGAGTGCGCGGCGCTTCTCTGGCCGGGAGGAAGGTGAGTTCGCCGTCGCCTTTGAGCGCAAACACCCGTTCATCCTGGTCATGGCCCTGCTATGGCCCATGCTCCTGGCCCTGCTGGCGGCGATTGTTCTGGGGGCAGGGGTCTACGCCGGAATCATCGCCAGCCGCTTCGCGTTCTGGACTGGCGCATTTGCCGCGCTTCCCTGGTTGCTTTGGATCGCGTGGGTGACCTATGACTGGTACAATGATGACTACATTGTCACAGACCGTCGCGTGATTCATATCGAACGTACGCTATTTTTTTTTGAGGAGCGTCACGAAGCCGCCCTGGAAAAAATCCAGAACATCAACATGATTACCCCTGGGCCCCTCGCCAAATGGCTCAACTTTCATGACCTTATCATCCAAACGGCGGGAAGCAAGGGGAACATCATGTTCAAAAGCATCCCCCGTGCCGAGATGGTACGCGATCTGATCAATCAACAAAAATCGCGCATTCATGCGCCCGAGCGCGCTTCGGAGCGTGAACGTATGCGTCAAGAGTTGCGGGAGGAATTTGGGTGGTCGGCCCCAACACCGGCAGCCAGCAAAGATGATTCGCCCGATATTTCGCTTGCAGAGGACGTTACGCATCTCGGCCGAATCAGCAATTTCCTGGGCCGCATTGCCGAATATTTCCTGCCTCGTCTGCGCATAGTAGAGGGAGACACGATTACCTGGCGGAAGCACTGGTTCGTGTTGCTCACTGTCGCCTGGAAACCGGCTCTCCTCACGTTTGTTCTGGTAGCTTTTCTGGTGGTGATGGCGTTCGCCTCCCTGACTTTCGATCCACGCGTAACCCGTTGGATTGCCGGCGCTCTCGTCGTCGGTTTGTTGGTCGCCATTGCTCGTCTTTGGTGGCAATATGAAGACTGGCGAAATGACATCTACATCTTGTCCGATTCTGACATCAAGGACATAGACCGGCAGCCGCTGTGGCTCCATCAGGAGGTTCGCCAGGCCAGTTTGGGACAGGTACAAGACGTTCGCTACGAGATTCCCGGACCGCTTGCCGTATTGCTTAGATACGGGAATGTTCTGATTGAGACCGCCGGCAAATCGGGTCTGTTGACATTTCAAAATGTAAGCAGTCCGGCAGAGATTCAGGAAGAGATTTTTCAGCGCATTCAGCAATTCGAACGAACCAAGAAGAAGCGGGAATGGGCGGACCGGCGTGCCGAAATGATCCACGCTTTGGGTTCCTACCGTGAAGTGCTGCAAGAACAAGGCGCTGCGGATTTGAACGAAGCTCCGGCGGCGGCTGATTTTGCACA
>CAYWAK010000116.1:0-8771 GCA_964455755.1 uncultured Ardenticatenales bacterium
GGATGAGAAAACCGACAGGCTGAATGAGAAGCTGGATGAGAAAATCGCCGGGCTGGATGAGAAGCTCGATGAGAAAACCGACAGGCTGAATGAGAAAATCGCCGGGCTGGATGAGAAGCTGGATGAGAAAACCGACAGGCTGAATGAGAAAATCGCCGGGCTGGATGAGAGGCTGAATGACAAGATTGACAGCTCCGTTGCGCAGCTTCGCAAGGAAATGCAAAGCCAATTTCGCTGGATGATGAGTTTGTTGTTGCCCATCATCCTGGGCGTGGTCGCCTTACTCATTCAGAATCTTCTCCGGCCCTGACGAAAGATGACCTGAATCACAGTGATTCACGTGCAGGACCAAGCCAAACGATGGCACGGAAGTATGACTACTCTGTAGTGAACCCAAACACCATTTACCGTCGTGGTGAATCCTTCGTCTACCGCAACATCGCCGGCGAGTCGATCCTCGTACCCATTCGCCAGCACGTCGCTGACCTGCAGAGCATCTACGTGCTCAATAGCGTGGGGGCTTTCATTTGGGATTGCCTGGACGGCCAACGCAGTGTGCTACAGATCAAGCAATCCCTCCTCGATACGTTTGACGTGACCGATGAGGAGGGAAAAGCGGACATGGTTGCGTTCTTGAAGCAGTTGATTGGCATTGGGGCGATTCAGGAAATATGAGATGGAGTGCCCACACATACCGGAACTGAGGTATAGCGCTTTCGGCCAACGGTTGCAACAGAAAACCGCCCACCAACGCATTCCGCTTGCCGGCAGCATTGAACTCACCGAACGTTGCAACCTCCAGTGTACGCACTGCTATATCAACCAGGGCGTTGGAGATATGCGCCGCTCTACGCGGGAACTCACTCGCTACGAATGGTATGACATTTTCCACCAGCTCGCTGATGAAGGGTGCCTCTGGATGCTGATGACCGGAGGCGAGATGTTTGTCCGGTCCGACAGCCGGGATCTGTATGCCGCGGCCAAGAAAGCAGGGCTGATCGTCACGCTCTTCACCAACGGGACGACGATTTCACCACCCATCGCCGACTACCTGGCCGAGTGGCCGCCATTTGCCATTGAGGTCACGCTCTACGGGGCAACCGAGCAGACGTATGAAGGCGTTACCCGTGTCCGTGGTTCATACCGGCGTTGCATGAAGGGCATCGAATACCTTCTGGATCGGCAGCTTCCCCTTAAACTCAAAGCCATGGCCCTGACGTCAAACTGGCACGAGCTGCCGGCCATGCAGGTCTACGCCGCCTCTTTGGGCGTTGATTTTCGTTTCGACCCCCTGGTCAACTGCCGGATCGACGGCTCGGCTGCGCCGGCGAAGTTGCGTCTCCCTCCGGAACAGGTGGTTCAACTCGACCTGGCCAGCGACAAGCGCATGGCAGACTGGCGCGCGTTCTGCGAAAAGTTCATCGGCACCGGCGCGAACGCGGATAACCTGTACTGCTGTGGAGCCGGCGTTGCCTCGTTTCACATTGACGCCTACGGCCAGTTGTCGGCCTGCCCGATTGCCCGACACCCTTCCTACGACCTGCGCATGGGGTCCTTCCGGCAAGGCTGGCACGACTTCCTGGCCACTGTCCGGCAGCAGAAAGCCCCGCCCGACTATCCCTGTGGCCGGTGCGAACTGCTTGCCTTGTGCGGACAGTGTCCCGGCTGGTCGCAGCTTGAGCATGGCCCAACCGAGAGCGCGCGCCCGGTCGCCTACCTGCATGAAGTGGCGCATCGCCGGGCCGAGGCCTTTGGAGTGACCTGACACTTTATTTTCGTGACAGCTTCTATGCGACCATCATCCCTGGCAATAATAACCCTGCCGTTTCTTCTTGCTGTGCCCTTTCTGGGATGGCTCTGGCAGGATAGCGCCCAGGCATCCACGCCCCCTGCCCACCCGGAAGTGTACGTGCAAGCAGCCGGTGAACAGGGCATCACGATTGTGCTGGACACCCCTTCCTACACCCTGCGTGAAATCACACGCCAGGGGCAAACAGTTCAACAGCTTGCGGTGGCCGGCTGGGGGAGCGATAGCCGGCCAGGGATGCCGCAAGTGCCTGTGCGCAGCGTTATGGTGGCCATCCCCCCGTATGCTACGCTCTCTGCGGACGTGCGGGCCCAAAACGTGGAGACGTTGCCGGGACGGCACCAACTGGCCCTTGCCCCGCTGCTGGTCGCAGAGCCGGTGCCGGGCCGCCTGCCGCGCATCCGCCGGTTGCCCGTGGATGCCGGCGCGGGCAATCATGCCGGATCGGCCGCGGCGGCCTGGGCCACTGTCGAACGGCCGGCCTGGATCCGCCAGCAGCGGGTCGTCACCATTCATCTGAGGCCCTTCCTCTTCGAACCGTCCACCGGCACGATTCGGGTGGCCCGGCGGCTTCGTGTGACCTTGCATTTTCACAGCACGCCGGTCTCGCTCGGCCCGTCCACCGCATCCATCTCGGCCGATCCCTACGCGCCGGACGTGCGCCTCGCTCTCCTGAACGGGAACATGGCCCGCCGCTGGCAATTGCCTTTCCCTTCGACGAGCCGGCCGGGGTCGAGCCGTGCCGCGTGGGAACCGGCCGGCCACAAAATCTTCGTCGAACGTGATGGCCTCTACCGCATGACCTACAGCGATACGCTGGCCGCCGGCATAGACGTTTCCGCCGACCCGCGCACGTTCCGAATGACCGAAAAGGGAAAGGAGGTCGCTCTTTACGTGCCGGGAGAGGAGGATGGCTCCTTCGATCCGCAGGATGAAATCGTCTTCTACGGGCAACAGGCCCGCACACGCTACACGGATCGCAATGTCTATTGGCTCTCGTCCGGCGGGGACGCAGGTTTGCGTATGGCCACGGAAGATGGCACGCCAGACGGCACACTTTCACCGGCTGCGAGTTTCACGGCGACCCTGCCGATCGAAGAGAACCACCTCTACAGCTCCATCTCCCCTCGCGGCGAAGGGCACGATCACTGGTTCTGGGATTCTGTGTTGGCCTATAGCGGGCCGGCCGCCGGCACCTATCCTTTTACATTGACCCAAATGTCCGGTACGCCGTTTACGGCCACGTTGCGCGGAACCTTGGCCGGGGCCACATCCCTCGCCGCCTACCCCGATCACCACACCCAGGTTTTTCTGAACGGCCGGCCGGTCGAGGACGCGACCTGGGATGGACAAACTCTTTTTGCATTCACCGCTACACTCTCGTCGGACGTGCTCAAGAGCGGAGGCAACGTGATCTCGGTGGCCTTGCCCCTCGATCTGGGCACGCCGTACGACTACGTTTACGTTGACCGCTTCGACCTTCAATACCGGCGACCCTACACGATGACCGCCGGCGACGTTGCCTTCGGCTCGCCGGGCAGCGGGCGCCGGCTCTATCGCCTGACCGGCCTCTCTACCGTGGACGTCACCCCGCTGGACATCACCGACCCAGAGCAGCCGAAGCGCATAATCGGGGCAACCGTAGCGGGTGGCCCGACATACACGCTCACATTTGCCGCCATCGGCACACCTGATAGCCGGTATCTGCTTGACAGTCCGGCCGGGCGTCGTGCGCCGGCCGGTATCCTCCGCGACGCGCCGTCCGACTTGCGCTCTGCCACGAATGGCGCGGACTACATTATCATCACCCACGGTGACTTCTACACGAGCGTGCTGCCGCTACGGGACTACCGCACTGCGCAGGGCATGCGTGTGCAGGTCGTTCGCTTGCAAGATGTCTATGACGAGTTCAACTACGGTCTGCCGGACGCGCAGGCGATTCACGATTTTCTGGCCTACGCATACGACCATTGGCCGCCGCCGGCCCCCGCCTTCGTCCTGCTGGTGGGCGACGGTACGTTGGATCCCAAAGATTACCTGCATAGCGGTGTGCCGAACTTCATCCCCCCCTACCTGGCCGCGGCCGACCCTTGGATCAATGAAACGGCTGCCGACAATCGGTACGTGGATGTTCACGGCACCGACAACTTGCCGGACATGGCCCTGGGCCGCTTTCCGGCCAACAGCGTCGCCGAGGTTACGGCCATGGTCAGCAAGACGCTGGGCTATGAGCAGCACCCGCCGCCCGGCCCGTGGAGTCGCAAGGCACTTTTCGTGGCCGACAATGCCGACTCTGCCGGCGATTTCGCGGCCTTTTCCGATGAGGCCGCCGCGTTGCTGCCAGAGGGCTATGTGCCGGACAAAGTATATTACGGCGTTACACACACGGGCGTAAGCCAGACCCGCGCCGCAATTCTGGCTGCGATCAACGAAGGGCGGCTGCTCGTCAACTACGCGGGTCACGCTTCGCCTGATGCCTGGGCCAGCGAATCACTGTTTGGCGTCGCGGACCTCCCGGCCCTAACCAATCGCACTGGGCCCTGGCCCATCATGTTGCCCATGACCTGCTACGACGGCTTCTATGATTACCCGACAATCGCCAGCCTGGGCGAAAGCGTGGTACGGTTGGCCGGCGGCGGAGCCGTGGCCAGTTGGTCGCCGACCGGCCTGGGTGTGGGCACCGGGCATATTTGGCTCGACCGCGGCTTCATGGAGGCGGTATTTGGCGGACAAATTGACCGTCTCGGCTCCGCGACAACGCAGGGCTTGCTGAACCTCTATACCAACACGCCCAACTTCCACGAACTCATTGACACGTATGTCCTGTTCGGCGACCCGGCTCTGCGCTTGTCGCTGCCGTACTGCGATGCTCTCGGTGCCGCCGATGCGGACTGCGATTGTCGCGTGGATGCCGCCGACGTGCAGACCGTCGCGGACCGCTGGCATAGCCGGCAGGGCGACGCCCGCTACCTGCTGAATCGGGACGTAGACGCCAACGGCACGATAGACTTGAGCGACGTCATGCGTGTCGCTTCGCGGTGGGCAGAAACCTGTTCGCAGCGGTGAGCCTCGTTGCCACCGTAGGCGGGTTTTAACCGCCGGCCGATTCGGCCCTCCCCATTTGCTTCCTGAACGAGATTGACGTATAATTGTGGCCGGGGTGAGGAATTGAATGATCGATGCTTTCCAGTGTTATTACGCATTAGGGAAAAAGTAACACGTGCTTGCTCTCAGCCCCGATCCCAGGGGACGAGGACTTGGAGCTTCCAGAGGGCGACGTGCCACTTTTGCCGCAATGCGTTTTTACCCTCTCACTATGAGGCGTGAGAAAGGCAAGCGATGGTTGAGAAGACACGGCATGCGCCAGATCGATAGAACATACGGCTTTACGAAAAACCGACAATCCAAGAAGCCCGGCTGATACCGAAAGAATCTGTGTTGCAAACATGCCGCTATGGCGCTGTTCTGGTCGTCATGTTCGAGATATGTTGGCCCCCCTTATTTGCGTCGTTAGAACGCTTGATGGAGAGTTGTTAGGAACCCCTTTTGACCCGTTTAATAGCTGTCCTCAATTTCAAGGGAGGAACCGGTAAAACTACCACAACGATAAACCTGGGTATGGCGCTGGCCTTGCTTGAAAATAACGTACTGCTCGTTGACATCGATCCGCAAGGTGCTTTGGCGACATCATTTGGGTTGCGTACTGAGCACACATTGACCGGCCTGCTGCACGGCAAAGCAGACCTTAAGCAGTGCATCGTCAATGTTCGGCCCCACCTCGATGTGTTGCCCAGCGACTATCGCTTGGCCCACGCCGATAGCGCTTTGCGTGCCCGGGAAATACCCGAGCTTACGCTGGGACGGAAGCTCGAAGCGGTTCATGATCTCTATGATTTCATATTCCTTGATTGCGCACCGACCATTAGCTGGCTTACGGAGAGCGCACTCTTTGCCGCACGTGAAGTTTTCGTTCCCGTATCTATGGAATATCTGGCTCTGGTTGGTGCTCGCCAGGTGATCGTCGAGGTGTTGCGGGCCCGCCGGCTCTATCCAAATCGGAGCGTACACATTTCGCTCGTTATCCCGACCTTCTATAACAGCCGCTTGCGCAAGACCGGCGAAGCGATACGCATGTTGGAGAAATACTTTCCGGGCGCAGTTTCGCCCCCCATCCGGACTACCGTGCGACTCTCGGAAGCGCCGGGACATCGCAAAACAATCTTTGAGTATGATCCGAAGGGGCCAGGTGCAGAAGATTACCGTTGCCTCGCCCTCAGAGTGATGAAAGATGCCAAAAGACAAACCACATCGCGCTCTCGGGGATGACCCCTTTGAAGAGCTCGACCACATCGAAGATGCGCTGGCAGATTCGACAATCGAAGAGGATCTAACGCCGCCGGATCGTACCCCCCCCGGTACAACGGCTGCAGCGATGCCCGCAGGGACTTGTCCGTACTTGGGATTGCGCACCGACCGGACGGCGATGTTCTCCTTCCCCAGCGAGGAGCACCATTGTTTCGCCGGTGGTCGCGAACGCTCGATTGCCCTGGACCACCAGACGAACTTCTGCCTGGGCAGGCGGTACGAGTTGTGTGAGCGTTTTGTGCTCGTCGAGACGGCCGAAGCCGTTGACGAAAGAGCGCTGCGCCGAAGCCCTCTGGCGGAAGCCCGCAAAGCCCAACAAACAGGAGCGGAGGACGCAGCCCCCGCGTTGTTGCCGGCTGACGAATCGTGGGGGCAAGAACGCGCCAGGGACCTGGCCGACCTCGTTCAGGAACTATCGCCCATGCGCGTGGCTTTGTGGGCGACGGCCGCCTTGCTCCTGGTTGTAGTCGTGTATTATTATGGCAGCCGCCTCTTCGGCCCCCAACCCAACCTGCCGACGATCACGCCCGTGCGGGGCGGTATCCCCGTCGCCACGGCGACGGCGATGGCTTCGCCCACAACGACAGCCACGCCGACAACTGCCGTTGAACGCGCGATCGCTCCGGTCACACCCCAACCCACACCCACGCTGATTGCCGGCGGGCGCTACTATTCGCTGGTGCCGGCGGCCGGCGCAGCCGGCTGGGTGAACAGCGAGGATTCGTTGGCCCACTTTGGCGAACGCAACATTCACGTCGGTGCCTACAAAGGGCAGACCTACTTTGGAATCATGCAATTTGACTTGACGGGCATTCCCACCGGCGCACAAATTGCCTATGCCGCGCTCTCCCTGACCGGGTTGAGCGACGAGAATATCGGAATGTCCGGAACCTGGCAAGTGCAAGTTCTCGATTCCACGTTGGACGAAAACTGGCGAAACCTTACGTTCAAAGACGTGCAAGGGGCTTCCGTCGCCCAGACCCTCGCTCCGCCCATGACGCCGCTCGACCTGGGCCGCAAACGGGTCAATACGCTTGCATTCACCGCTGACCAGCGCGATTGGTTGGCCCAACAGGTGGTGACCGGCAAGCTCTCTCTGCGCATTAGCGGCCCGACAGGAGACGCCGATAGCCTGTTTACGTGGGATAGCGGCTACGGTGGTGGATTTGGCAATCGCCCCACGCTGCTGGTCATGGCTGTGCCGCCACCGACCCCCACACCGTTTGTGGTCACCAGCACGCCGCCGCCGGGCGACGTCTTCGAGGCCGCCACGCGGGTGGCTTTGGCTACGCTGTATGCCACGACAACCGGAACAGCTACGCCCCTTCCGCCCAACATCGTCACGGCCACGCCACAGGGCAAGCAAAACCCGCTCGTAATCACGAATACGCCGACGCCGGCCAACGCGGCGACAGCGACCTTTGTCGCCGTTCTGCAAACAGCCGTGGCCGCTACGACAGGCACGCCCACACCCATACCCACCTACGTCAGCACGGCGACGCCGCATCCCGCGTACGTGATCATCACCGCCGTACCGACGCCGGCCGATGTCTTTGCCGCTGCAACCCGGGCGGTCCAGGCAACCCGGCAGGCCCGTTATGGCACAGCGACGCCGCTGCCCGCGAACTGGGTAACGCCGACGGCCACACCGACCGTGTTGGTCATCTTCAACACGCCGACGCCGGCCAACGCGGCGACGGCCACCTACATCGCCGCCTACGCAACCGCCGTTGCGGCGACGACCGGTACGGCCACGCCGCTGCCGCCCAACGCCCTGACCGCTACCGCGACACCCGTTACCATCCCGCTGGAGGCGTTGTCACCCAGCCCGACGGCGACCCTTCTTCCCGCGCCGACCGCCGTTGTGCACATCCCCCCCTCCTTGCACGGCAAAATCCTGTTCCTGTCGAATCGTTTCGGCGGCAGCGAACCCGCTGTATTGGCAATGGATCCAGACGGCGGTAACGTCGCCTTGCTGACCAATCAAGAGGTCTATGATCGCTCGCTGGCGTTGGATCAAGTCTCGACCGATGGCAGCCAGCGAGTTTTCGTGCGGGACGACAAAGGCGACTTTCAGATTTGGGTGATGAACCTTGCCGATGGCTATAGCTGGTACCTGGCCGGACGGGGAGGCCAGGCCGACTACGACCCGGTCTGGGCGCCGGACGGTGCGCGGGTAGCGTATGTCGCCCAACGCGACCGTGATGCCAACGACGAGATCCATGTCGTCAACAAAGATGTGCGGTCACCCGGAGGTGAGTTCATGGATACCCGAATCACCCAGAACTTGGTCATGGACAAACACCCCAGTTGGTCGCCCGATAGCAAGCAGATTGTGTTTTGGTCCAATCGTGTGGAAGACCCGGCGTTGTGGAGAATTTCCGAGCAGACCAAGAACCGCCAAATCTGGGTGTCCGATGATGATGGGCAGCACCAACACAATATCAGCCATAACGCATACGAAGATTGGAACCCTGTGTGGGTCAAATCCTATTGGCCGTGAGTAGCATGGAGCGAGGAGCGCTGGCCGCTGAGAATCCAAAATCGCAAGAGGAGGCGATCGCCGACCTGAGGAATCGATTGCGATGTTTCTGGGCAC
>CAYWAK010000117.1:0-8744 GCA_964455755.1 uncultured Ardenticatenales bacterium
TGTCCTACAGAAACATAGACAACTTTTTGTCGATGTTGGCGCATTAAGCGCCTAAATAAAATTGAAAGGAGCTATTCCCATGTCTAACATTCCTTCTGATCTGCGGTATACGACGGAGCACGAGTGGGTACGCCTGGAAGGAGACGAAGCGGTCGCCGGCATCACCGATTACGCGCAGTCCGAACTGGGCGATGTCGTCTACGTGGAAGTCTTCGAGCCGGGCACAAAGCTCACCCAGTTCAAGCCCTTTGGCGTCGTGGAATCGGTCAAGGCGGCGTCCGACCTGTTCTCGCCCCTCAGCGGCGAGGTGCTGGCCTTCAACCAGACCCTGGAAGACGCACCGGAACTGGTGAACGACGATCCATACGGCAAGGGCTGGATGATGCGTTTCAAACCCGGCGATCTCGCCGAGATGGACAACCTCCTCACAGCCGAGGACTACGAGAAGTTGCTGGCCGGCGATTAGCCCTGGACAGTGGTCAATTGTCAATGATCAACGGGCAACGAGCAATTGCTAACTGCAAAGGAGAAAACCTGCTATGAGCTACATTCCCCATACCGGGCAAGATCGGCAGGAGATGCTGGCCGCTATCGGAGTGGGGGACAGCAAAGACCTGTTCACCGACATCCCGTCCCCCTACCGGTTCCCGTCGCTGAACCTGCCGCCCGCCCTCTCGGAGCTGGAAGTCAGTAAGCTGGCCCAGGAGCTGGCGGAAATGAACGATGACCTGGATCACCATCCTGCGTTCCTGGGCGCCGGCGTGTACAATCATTTCATCCCGGCAGTCGTTCCGCACCTGCTGAGCCGGGGCGAGTTCTATACGGCCTACACCCCCTACCAACCGGAAGTTAGTCAGGGTACGTTGACGGCCGGTTTTGAATACCAGACCATGTTGTGCGACCTGACCGGCATGGACGTGGCCAACGTCTCCATGTACGATGGCGCCAGCGCCCTGGCCGAAGCGGCGATCATGGCCGTGCGCGCTTCCCGTGGCCGGCGGGACAAGATTCTCGTTTCCAGCGCCGTACACCCGGAATATCGCCAAACCTTGCGCACCTACGCGCAGGGCATGGCCCTGCCCGTGCACGAAATCGGCTTCGATCCCGAAGGCCCCACCAGCGGACGCACTGACCTGACCGTGCTGGAAGAGGCGATAGACGACCAAACTGCGGCCGTTGCCGTGCAGTATCCCAACTTCTTCGGGGCCATCGAAGACCTGGCCAACATCGCCCGCGTCACACACGAGGCCGGCGCGCTGCTCATCGTCTCCGCCAACCCCATCGCCCTGGGCATGCTCAAGCCGCCGGGCGCACTGGGTGCCGACATCGTCACCGGCGAGGGGCAGCCTTTGGGCATTCCGCCGGGCTTCGGCGGCCCCTTCCTGGGACTCTTCGCTGCCCGCAAGAAGCTCATGCGCAGTATGCCCGGGCGGATCATCGGCGAGACGAAGGATACGAAAGGCCGGCGCGGGTTCGTGCTCACCATGACGGCGCGCGAGCAGCATATCCGTCGCGAAAAGGCCACCTCCAATATCTGCAGCAACGAGGCCCTCATGGCCCTGGCCGCCACAATCTACATGGCCACCATGGGCAAACAGGGTATGCGCGAAGTGGCCGAGCTTTGTTATCACAAAGCGCACTACGCCGCCGAACGGATCGGCGCGCTGGATGGCTACAGCCTGGTGTTTCGGGCCCCCTTCTTCCACGAATTCGCCGTCCGTGGGCCGAAGCCGGCCGCCGAATTAGCCAGCGACCTGTCCGAAGCCGGTATCAT
The DNA here is from genome assembly GCA_964455755.1 of uncultured Ardenticatenales bacterium. Taxonomy (GTDB): domain Bacteria; phylum Chloroflexota; class Anaerolineae; order Ardenticatenales; family JAADHH01; genus JAADHH01. The sequence goes on from CAYWAK010000117.1 coordinate 1,775, forward strand.
CGGCGGCTACGACCTGGGCCGCGACTACCCCGACCTGCGCGACACGACGCTCTTCTGTGTCACCGAACGGAATACCCGCGCAGACATTGACCTGCTGGCGGAAGTTTGCAAGGCCTGAGACCTGACCGGTTACCCGAAAGGAGCTACCATGACTGAGCCATTATTGTTCGAGCTGAGCACGCCCGGACGGCGCGGCTACACACTGCCCGCCCTCGATGTGCCGGCCTCGGCACTGCCGGACGATTTTGCCCGCGATGACCTTCCCTTGCCGGAAGTGAGCGAGGTCGAAATTGTCCGCCATTTCACCCGCTTGTCGCAACTGAACGTGGGGGTAGACACCGTCTTCTACCCTCTCGGCTCTTGCACGATGAAATACAACCCCAAGGTGAATGACGCCGCTGCAAACCTGCCGGGCTTCACACGCTTGCACCCCTACCAGGACGAACGATCCGTACAGGGCGCGTTGCGTCTGATGTTTGAATTGCAGGAAGCGTTGGGGGAGATTGCCGGCCTGCCGGCCGTTTCTTTGCAGCCCGCCGCCGGCGCCCACGGCGAGTTTACCGGCGTGCAGGTGATCTGGGCCTATCACCAACATCGCGACGACGACGCACGCAACAAAATCGTGATCCCCGATTCGGCGCACGGCACGAACCCGGCCTCGGCGGCGATGTGCGGCTACGACGTCGTGACCGTGCCCTCCGATGCGCGGGGCAATACCGACCTGGCTGCGCTGGAGGCCCTGGCCGACGAGACGGTCGCCGGCATGATGCTCACCAACCCGAACACGATCGGCCTTTTCGACGAGAATGCCGTGCAGGCCATCGAGATCGTGCACAAGTGCGGCGGGCTGGTCTACTGCGATGGGGCGAACATGAATGCTCTGCTGGGCACGGCCAAGCCGGGCAAACTGGGGTTTGACATCCTCCACTACAACTTGCACAAGACCTTCAGCACGCCGCATGGCGGTGGCGGGCCGGGAGCGGGGGCGCTGGCCGTCACGCCGGCGTTGGAGCAGTTCTTGCCCACACCCCTCGTCGTTCGCCACGACAATGGCAGCTACGGCCTGGACTACGACCGGCCCCATTCCATCGGGCGCGTGCGCGCTTTCTACGGCAACTTCGGCATCATGGTGCGGGCCTACGTCTACATCCGCATGATGGGTGCGGATGGCTTGCTTCAGGTGTCCGAAGACGCGGTGCTCAACGCCAACTATGTGCTGGCCAGACTGCGCGATGTCTATCACCTCTCCTTCGACCGCACCTGCATGCACGAGTGCGTCTTTACCGACAAACGGCAGGCGGAATACGGCGTACACACCCTGGACATCTCCAAACGGTTGATTGACTTCGGCTACCATCCGCCGACGATCTACTTCCCGCACATCGAGCACCTCATCGAGGGCGCAATCATGATCGAGCCGACAGAGACCGAAACGAAGGCCACCCTGGACGGCTTCGTCGAGGTGATGCAGCAGATCGCGCGGGAAGCGGCCGAGGATCCCGTTCTGCTGCACAATGCGCCGCAGAACGCGCCGGCCACCCGGCTGGACGAAGTGACGGCCGCGCGCAAGCCGCGCCTGCGCTGGACTCCGCAGTAGCCGGCCAGTAATCGAATAGCGGATCCCACTCGTTTCTTTCTTGAGGAGATGCCTTGGGGGAACGAAAAAGGGGCAGGTTTCGAACCTGCCCCTTACGCTTGGCCACCGCCGCTCTGCCGGCGCTGTCTTCTGCCGGCCGGTTGCCGGCGGCGGTTGGAAACACGCCGCTTCCGAGGGCGGTCTTTGCGTTCCACAAGCCCGAAAAGTACGCAGCCGGGAACGCCGGGATCGCAATCTTGCTTTCGACGCTTGCAGTAGTATTGCACTTCGTGAGGACAACCCCAACCACCCACAGACGTAATCTCCTTCCGTTTCGGCCTGGCAGTCTTACGGCGTTGTTATGAATGATCAGGCCTTAAGCTGCCTTAACAACTCTCCTTACATCATAATTATACACAAGATTGGAACCATACGCAAATGAGGTCTTTGGGTGGGTAGAAATCACGGGCACCCGTGGAGACCTACGTCTGCGGATTGTACGTGATGACCATCTCTTGCCCGCGCCGGATGATTTCCGGCGGGAAGGGGCAGGCCTTTCGTAGCTGCGTGTCGATGTGAACCCCGGTGAGTGTAGTGGTCGCTGTGATTTCTCCGGTTTCGTCGTTGCGCATCTCGTGCACCAGTTGAAACACTTTCTCGCGGATGTCGAGGATGGCCGACCGGACGGTGATGACATCCCCGGGGTACAGCTCGCGCTTGTAGGTGATGTGCTGTTCGACGGCGGCCATGCCCCTGTTTTGTTCACGCAGGTAGGACGGGGTAATGCCCAGCATGGCGAATAGTTGCCAGGTCGCTTCGTCAAACTTTGCCACGTATGAGCGCACGTTCATGTGGCCCATGTGGTCACATTCCCAGGGATAGACGGTGCCGCGATAGGTGATGGCCATGTTAGCCGCGTCCACTGTGCTTTGTTGCACTTGTTTGCCCTCCATTTTCGAGAACACGCCCCGCCGGCTGCGGTGCGGCGCGCGTCCGTTTTGTTCAATCGCCGTACGTCACGGCCGGCTCCGGCGGGCGGCTGGTCAGCATGAGGAAGACGACAGCCTCGGTCAGAGCAACGGAGCCGGCGGTGAGGGCGAACGTGGCCGTGGTCAGACCCCCATCACGGGTCAGGCCGCCAAGCGACATGGCCAGGAAGAAAGCGCGAGGATAAGAGCGCACTTAGTCTTCTAGCGTCAATACGGCCATGAAAGCCTCTTGCGGAATCTCCACCTTGCCCACACGCCTCATGCGTTTCTTGCCGGCCTTTTGTTTCTCCAGCAGCTTTCGCTTTCTGGACACGTCGCCGCCGTAACATTTGGCCAGGACATTCTTGCGCAAGGCCTGTATGGTCTGGCGGGAAATGACACGACTGCCGACTGCGGCCTGGATGGGCACTTTGAACATTTGGCGTGGGATGGTTTTCTTGAGCTTGCGGGTCAGGGCCAGCCCCCGCTGGTAGGCCTGGTCGCGGTGTACGATCAGGGACAGCGCGTCCACGACCTGTTCGTTGATCAGAATGTCCATCTTGACCAGGTCGCCGGCCCGGTACCCGGCCAGTTGATAATCGAGCGAAGCGTACCCGCGCGTATGCGCCTTCAGTTGATTGTAGAAATCGACGATCATTTCGGACAAAGGAGATTGGTAGGTCAGCAGAACGCGCTTGTCGTCCAGATATTCCATCTCTTGAAACTCGCCGCGCCGTTCGGTGACCAGTTTCATGACTGCGCCGATGTACTCCGCCGGCGTCCAGATGTGAATCTCCATCCACGGCTCACGCAGCTCGACGATGTCGTTGGTGGGGGAGAGGGCCGCCGGCCGGTTGATGGTCAGCTCCTCACCCGCGGTGGTCAGGACGTGGTACTCCACACTGGGTGCCGTGGTCAATAATTTCACGCCGTATTCCCGCTCCAGCCGTTCCTGGATGATCTCCAGGTGGAACAGGCCGAGAAACCCGCAGCGAAAGCCAAACCCGAGTGCTTGTGATGTCTCCGGCTGGTACACGAGCGATGAATCGTTTAGCTGGAGTTTTTCCAGAGCGTCGCGCAGGTCGGGGTAGCCGTCACTATCGGTGGGATAGAGGCCGGCGAAGACCATCGGCTTGATCGGGCGGTAGCCGGGCAGGGGTTCGCCGGCTGGCCGGTCGGCAGCGGTCACGGAATCGCCCACGGCCACGTCGCGCACCTGCTTGAACCCGGTCGCGATATAGCCCACATCGCCGGCGCGGAGCTTTTCGCAGGGGGTCATGCGCGGCTCAAATGTGCCGATCTCCAGGGGCTCGAACTCGTTTTGATTGGCCATGAAACGCAGGAGGGTCGTTTGGTCCAATTCGCCATCCACGACGCGCACATAAACGATGACTCCTTTATACGAGTCATAATGCGAATCGAAGACGAGTGCGCGCAACGGAGCGTCTGGCCGGCCCTGCGGAGGGGGAACGCGAGCGACAACTGCCTCCAGGACCTCGTCAATGCCCACGCCCTCCTTCGCCGACGTGCGCAGACACTCCTCGGTGGGGATCCCGGTAAGATTCTCGATGTCTGCGGCGACCTGATCGGGTTGCGCAACCGGTAGATCAATCTTGTTGATGACCGGGATGATCTCCAGATCGTGGTCCAGGGCCAGGTAGAGGTTGGCCAGCGTCTGCGCTTCGATCCCTTGCGAGGCGTCCACGACCAAGAGGGTGCCTTCGCAGGCGGCCAGTGCGCGCGAAACCTCGTAGGAGAAGTCCACGTGGCCGGGCGTATCAATGAGGTTCAGCTCATAGGTCTGACCGTCGCGTGCGGTGTAGCTCATGCGCACCGCCGAGGCCTTGATCGTGACGCCCTTTTCCCGTTCCAGGTCCATGTTGTCCAGCACCTGTTCGGTCATCTCGCGGGATGACACCGTGCCGGTCCGTTCGAGAAGTCTGTCGGCCAGGGTAGATTTGCCGTGGTCAATGTGTGCAATGATACAAAAGTTTCGTATGTTCATCATGAGGCAAGTATACATCACTTGTCGAAAAAGGCCAAATATTCGGCTTTGAGCGCCCGGGCGCAGAATTCTGCGCCCCTACCTCGGTTTCAGCCCTCTCTACAATTTCACCCACAAGGGATACACTACCCGCTGTACACGACTCTGGCCTTTTGCAACCTTACACGGTATAATTGCGTAGTGTGTAGTGACGCAGGGACTTGTTGTCAAAGGAAACAAACATGATAGATCGGGAGCGGGCCTGGGTGAAGGAAGCTCTGGCCGGAAACGAAGAATCCTTCATCCAACTGGCGGATGCGTATGCCACGCCCGTTTACAACTTGGCTTACCGCATGTTGGGCAACGCAGCGGAAGCAGAGGACGCTGCGCAGGAGACATTCATACGGGTGTATACCCGGCTGCATACTTATGACCCGTCTCGGAAATTTTCGTCCTGGCTGCTGTCGGTCGCTTCTCATCATTGCATAGACCGTCTGCGCCGGCGACGAAACAACTTTGTCTCGCTGGACGCGTTGCCGCCGTGGAAAGAACCGGCGTGGGAAGGGGAATCGCCGGCCCAGAAGGTGGTCCGGAAAGAGCGAGAGGAGACGATCCGCCGGCTCTTGGATCAACTCCCTCCCGATTACCGGTTGGTGATGGTGTTGCGATATTGGTACGATCTGTCATACGAGGAAATGGCCGAAGTGACCGGGTCTACGGTGAGCGCGATCAAGTCCCGTCTACATCGGGCGCGGCTGCGCATGGCCGAACTATTGACTCAGGAGCGGAAGCAGAATGAACAATGGCGTCCTGTCATGGGCAAGGCGCAACCTGTTGCCATGGGGAGGTAGCCGATGAAGTGTGAGATCGTGCAGGAGCAATTGATGGAAGGAATGACGGGGACGTTGGGCACGCGGCGAATGGCAGAATCGTACGCGCACCTGCGCCAATGCACGACGTGTCGCGAACAGTGGGAGGCGTTGCAGCGCGTGGAAAGCCTCTTCAGTCACGCTCCGTTGTGTGCTCCGCCCCCCGGTTTCTCTGCCCGGCTCCAAAAGCGGTTGGCGTACCGCCGCTCATATCGCTGGAGCCCCCAGGCCATTCTCTTTTTCGCCTTGAGTACGCTCCTGGTCGCCGGCCTCGTTTTCCTGCCATCCAATGGAATCTTTCAATGGATATGGTACCAGGTCCGCGACCCGCGTAGTCTGGCCTGGCTGCGGGACGCGCTGGATCAGTTGATGATCACGGGGCGCGTTATGACCCATGTGGCGGGTACGGTACTGTCTATGCTGTTCCGCCATGGCTGGTGGCTCCCCATTCTTGGGAATGTGCTGCTGGCCGGCCTGGTCATTGCCGGGTGGACGGGTTTCTATTCGCTCACCCGTGTCCGGCGTTCGGCGATGCGCCGGGCGTAGGGGCAGGCTTCATTTTCAGTTTGCAAAGAGGTGATCAAATGAAAATTTGGAAAATACTTCTGGCCATGTTCCTGCTGGCGGCCATGACCATTACGCCGGTCTCGGCGCAGGGCGGCAACAGCGACGGTCAGGTCGTGTTCGGTGGCACGTACACCCTGCGCGCAGGGGAAACGTTGCCGGGTGACCTGGCCGTCTTCGGCGGGCAGGCCACCATCGAAGAGGGTGCGGTCGTGGTGGGCGACGTGGTCGCTTTCGGTGGGAAGCTGGAAATCGCCGGCCACGTGCAGGGCGACCTGGCGGCCTTCGGCGGCGCGGTCCATCTGGCTCGCACGGCAAGGGTTGACGGCGACCTGGCCGGCTTTGGCCAGGTCACCCAGGAGCCGGGGGCCCAGGTGCAGGGCAAGACCGTGGAAGGAGCCCCCTTCAAATTTGGGTTGCCCGACTCAATCGTTTCGCCACATCTGTTGCCCTTCTCGATCACGGCACGCGGTTTGAGGCCGGGCACAACGCTTTTGGCGCTCATCCTCCATGTGATTCGCACCTTGCTTACCATTTTGGCGGTAACGGCAATCGGGGCGTTGGCGGTTGTTTTGCTGCCCCATCAAACCCGGCAAGTCAGCGAGACGGCGCAACGATCTCTGGCTCCGAGCTTTGGCATAGGCTGCCTGGGATTGATCGTGCTGGCGCTTGCTTCCACCGTGTTGGCAATCACCATCATCGGTTTGCTTGCCCTCCCCTTCTTGTGGATCGCGGCGGCTGTGGTCATTCTCTTTGGCTGGATTGCGATGGGATTGCTGGTCGGTGAACAGGTGCTGGAGGCCCTACACTTTACCGGCGTGCCCCCCATCGTCTCGGCGATCATCGGCGTGTTCGTCATCTCCTCACTGGCGGCGGCTCCGGTCTGTATCGGCCCGCTGTTCACGGTGCTGGTTGCCAGCATGGGAGTTGGCGCCGTGATCCTGTCGCGTCTCGGCACGCGGCCCTATCCCGGCGAGACAACATCGCTGCCTGCTGTAACCATCGCAAA
>CAYWAK010000118.1:0-4663 GCA_964455755.1 uncultured Ardenticatenales bacterium
CTTACGCCGCCGTCTTGACGACAACGAGACAAAGAGGTACAATAGGCGTGTGAATGGCTTGATAACACTTACAACAGACTTTGGTCTGGAAGATCCCTATGTCGCTGCAATGAAAGGGGTCATGCTGACCATAAACCCTGCGGTGCAGCTCGTGGACCTGTCACACGGGATACACCCCCAAGACATCTATCATGGGGCGTACGTTGTCGCTGCAGCCTGTCGCTTTTTTCCTGCCAATTCCGTTCACCTGGTTGTCGTCGATCCTGGCGTCGGCTCGGAGCGACGGGGTATCGCCCTGCGCACCGGTCACGGCTCTTTTGTCGCGCCCGATAACGGCGTGCTCAGTCATGTGCTGGCCACAGAGGCCGTGCTGGAGGCCGTCGTGTTGAGCAATCCCGCCTTTTGGCGCACGCCTGCCAGCGCTACCTTTCATGGCCGGGACATCTTCGCCCCCGTTGCTGCACACCTCTCCCTGGGGAAGCCGCTCGCCGCTTTCGGGCCGCCGCTTTCCGACCCCATCGTACTCCCGCTCTCCGGCCCGCGCCACGAAGCGGATGGCACCATCGTGGGCACGGTCGTTCACGTAGACCGCTACGGCAATCTGATTACGAACATCGCCGGCTCTGACGTACAGCGTCCAGAGGCAGCCCAAATCGAGATCGGCGGCCATGTCATTCATACCGTACAACAGACCTATGCTTCTGTTCCTGCCGGCGAACTTTTGGCGTATGTCGGGAGCAACGACACGCTGGAGATTGCCGTGCGGAACGGAAATGCCGCTGCACTGTTGGATGGTGCTGCGGGAGACACGGTGACCGTCGCCCACGCGACGATTCCCGCACAGCCCGACAAGGATAAGGCAAACCAACTGTCTTAGGAAGGAACTGTTGAATGGAGAAATTTCGGATTGAAGGTGGATACCCGCTCGAAGGAACCGTCTACCCCAGCGCCAACAAAAACGCGGCCTTGCCCATCCTTGCCGCTTCATTGCTCACCGACCAGCGTGTCATCATTCGTAACGTCCCCCACATTCGCGACGTGTCCACCATGCTCAATATCCTGGTGGACCTCGGCGTGGAAATTGAACACCTGGGAAAACACGACCTGGCCTTGCAGGCCAAGACGATCCGCAAAACGGCTCCGGACCGGAGATTGTGCGAGCAGATACGGGCCTCCGTGCTGGTTGCCGGCCCGTTGCTGGCCCGTTGTGGCCGCGTAGAAATGCCGCCACCCGGCGGCTGCGTCATCGGACGACGACGTATCGACACACACCTGCTTGCCCTGGAAGCACTGGGCGCAAACATCGAAGTGGACGCAGATTACCACATGCGAGCCAACGGTTTCCGAGGCAAAGATGTCTTCCTGGATGAAGCCAGCGTCACCGCCACGGAAAACGCGCTCATGGTCGCTGCTGTGGCCGAAGGCAGAACTGTAATCTACAACGCAGCCTCCGAACCGCATGTTCAGGACCTGACCCGGTTTCTGATGAAGATGGGAGCGCGAATAGCGGGGGCCGGCAGCAACACCCTGGTCATTGACGGTGTTCGCACATTGCAGGGTGCCGAGCATGCCATCGTCCCCGACCACATCGAGGTGGGCAGTTTCATGGGCCTGGCCGCTGTCACAAACGGCAAACTGCGCATCGCCAACGTCGTTCACGACGACCTGCGGATGACCTGTCTGGTCATGGACCGGTTGGGGGTGAAGACCGAAGCCGTGGGCAACGACCTGATTGTGTCACGCAAAGAGCCGATGGCCATCACGCCCGACATCGGCATGGCCGTGCCCAAGATTGACGATGGTCCCTGGCCGGCCTTTCCCGCCGACCTGATGAGCATTGCGCTCGTCGTGGCCACGCAGGCTGCCGGCACGACCCTGTTCTTTGAGAAGATGTTCGAAAGCCGCATGTTTTTCGTGGACAAGCTGGTTGATATGGGAGCCCAGATCATTTTGTGCGATCCCCACCGTGCGGTCGTCGTAGGGCCTTCTCGCCTGCGAGGCTCCACCTTGGAAAGCCCGGATATCCGCGCCGGCATGGCGTTGCTCATCGCTGCCCTTGGCGCAAAAGGGCAAAGCGTCATCGGCAACATCGGGCAAATTGATCGTGGCTATGAGCGCGTGGAAGAACGCTTGCGTGACCTCGGCGCGCACATCGAACGCATTACCGTCCAGGACCGGCAATAGGCCCTGGCCCAAAGGCACGTGTTACCCCTTGCGGTACGCTGCTTCGTACGCCCGGTAGTGCGCATAAATACGCTCCAGGTAAAGGCGTGTCTCCTCGACATCTATGTTTTCCACGAAGAGATCGGTGTCTGGGTTATCCCAGCGCTGCACGTTGCCGGGGCCGGCGTTGTACGCGGCCAACGCCCGCAGTAAATCCCGGTCGAAGCTGTCGAGCTGGCGCGCCAGATAGTACGCCCCAAACTCCAGTCCCACGACCGGGCGATACAGGTCATCCGGTGTGAAAGCAGGCCTCCGCAGTTGCAGAGCAATCCAGCGACCGGTATCGGGGATGACCTGGGACAGGCCGATTGCTTCGGCGCCGGAAGTGGCCGAAGGCTCCCAGCGACTTTCTTGCCAGACCAGGCTGGCCAGCAAAAGGGGATCCACCTGCTGTTGGTTGGCCTGCGCGAGCAAGTCCTCCGTGAAGGGCAGCGGATAGACCAATCTCTGCAAAGCAACGGGCACATCGAACAGCGAATTCGCCGGCGATTGCCAGGCCACCCTTTCTGCAGCAGAAATTTCCAGGCTGTACATGCCGGCGTCCTGGAAATAACGCGCCAGCGCATACGAAGTCCACGGGTCGCCCCGGTAAAGGTCGAGCAGGCGGGTGAATTCATCGGCCGCTTCACTGCGCAGACCCAGGGAGAGCAACGTCTCTCCGCGACGGAACGCCAACTGCTCGCGCACCGAGTCGGGCAAGAGGCCGGCCGTTGCGTTCGGTATAGTCGTCGTGACCGGTTTTGGACTCCAGCTTTGTATCCACGATTCGAGCGCCCCTTGCTCGCCGGGAGAAATGCTCACGTCGTGTATCGGTTGCGGTAAGACGGTGAGGGTCCGGCCGCTCAGACGGTCGGCGGCGCGCCGGCCATAGAAACTCTCCGGAGCCGCCTGCACCGCTTGCGCCCAGATGGTGCGCGCTTCCGGGAGCGATCCGCCCGCCTCCGCGATCTTGCCGGCCCAAAATATCGCCTTTGCCCGCAAATCGGACCCGGCGTATTCCGCCGCCAACCGCTGCCAATCGTCCCCTGCGCCGCTCGTGTCGCCGGCCCGGTAGCGGATCATGGCCGCGCGGTCCAGCGCCTCATCGGCTCCGTCATCGCCCGGGTACTGCGTCACAAGGGCTTCATAGGCCGTGGCCGCGTCCGAGGCCCGGCCCTGCTGTTCCAACAATTCCGCCGCTTTCCATAGGCCCTGTGGCGCCAGACGATCCTCCGGCTGCTGTACGGCCAGCAGACGATAGGCAGCCAGGGCCTTTTCCATGTTGCCCATTTCGGCGTAGATGCGCCCCTTTTCCAACTGTGCCTTGCCGGCCAGCGCACTCTGCGGGTACACACGCAACAGTGTATCCAACGCGCGAAGCGCACTGTCCGTATCATCCTGCCGGTCGTAGGCCAGGGCCATGGTATAGCGTGCGTTCGGTGCGTAGGGTGCTTCCGGTTCCTTGAGGTAGCGTTGGAAGAGGGCAATGGCCAGCTTATTCTGGCCATTATAAAACTGGATCAATCCCTGTTGGAAGAGATTGACTTGGTATTGCACGGCCTGCAATTCTTCCAGCGCCTTTGCGGCGTGTTCGGTAGCAGGATAATACACCACAATGTCCGCGAAACGTTGCCAGGCTTCTTCGTCACGGCCCAGCCCTTCCAGGGAGAGGCCGGCTTTGTACATCATTTCCGCACGGTAGTAGCCGATCTTGGCCCCGGCCAGTACGCGGTCAAACCAGGTCAGCGCCTGATCGTATTCTTTTCCCTCGAAATAGTAGTTGGCGATCTTCTCCGCCGTGAGTGTGCGCCAAACGCGATCCACAGCGGGGTCGGCCACAATTCGTTGATACTCGCGAATGGCACTGTCCGGCCGGCCCAATGCCTCATAGACTTCAGCCATTCGCTCGGCGACATAGGGAGTGACGCTATCGTCCTGTTCGTCGAAAGTGCGGTATTGTTTCAGGGCCTCCTCCCAATCGCCCGATTTACGAGCCATTTCGCCCAAGAAGAAATGGGCCTGCGGAACCCAGTGGCTTTTGGGGTACTTGCGCAGGAAGCTTTGCAACGTTTCGCCGGACAGAACGGGCTGGCCGGAAAGCATCTGTGTCTCACCCAAATAGAAGAGGGCGTCCGTGGCCGCCGGGTCGTCCGGCTGTGTGAGGATTTCAGCATATTGGGCCACAGCGCCGTCGTAATCGCCGGCGCGCTGCCGGTTCTCCGCCGCGCGCAGACGTTGCGAGGGCAACGGCGTTACGGTGGGCTGGGCGGTAGCCGTTGGCGGAACGGTCGGCGTTGCCCTCGGCGTGAATGTCGGAACAGGGGCGGGCTGCGCCACCGGTGCGGGCGTGGCAGCAGGAGGTGTCGAACCATTTCCCGGCCCGGCCAGAGTGCAACCGGCCAGCACGGCCAGCACCATCAGCACCGGCGTGCATTGTGCGATGCGTTTAAGCATAGAAGTC
>CAYWAK010000118.1:4763-8744 GCA_964455755.1 uncultured Ardenticatenales bacterium
GACTAATATGCCGCCAGCCGGCGCATGGCTTTGGCGATCTTTGCCGCGTTCGGCAGGAAGTATTCCTGAAGCGGCGGGCTATAAGGAACGGCCGGCGCTTCCGGTGGTGCCACACGCACGATCGGGCCGTCCAGATAATCGAAGGCTTCTTCGCTTATGATGGCCGCCACTTCTGCACCGATGCCCATTATCTTATTGTCTTCGTGGATGATCATCGCTTTGCCGGTTTTGCGCACGGCTTCCAGGATCGCTTCCTTGTCCAGCGGACGCAACGTGCGCAGATCCACTACTTCCACGCTGATCTTCTCCGCTGCGACTTCTTCGGCTGCCCGCAACGTTTCCTGGAGCATCATGCCATAACTGAAGGCGACAAGATCGGTCCCCTCCCGGCAAACAGCAGCCACGCCGATGGGCACCACGTAATCTTCGTCCGGCACTTCGCCCTTAACCAGTCGGTAGGTTTTCTTGTGCTCAAAGTACAAGACGGGGTCTTCGTCGCGGATAGCCGCTTTGAGCAACCCCTTCGCGTCGTACGGTGTGCCCGGCACGACAACCTTCAGTCCGGGTACATGGGTAAAGAATGCTTCCACGCTCTGTGAGTGGTAAAGTCCGCCGCCAATCCCCCCGCCGTACGGCGCGCGAATGACCATCGGGCAAGTCCACGTCCCCCCGGAACGGAAACGGAAGCGCGCGGCCTCGTTGACAATCTGGTCGAACGCGGGATGGATGAAGTCGGCAAACTGGATTTCGGCCACCGGCCGCATACCGTTTAGGGCCAGGCCAATCGCCACCCCGATGATGCCCAATTCGGCCAGTGGCGTATCCATGCAGCGCTCCTCGCCGAATTCTTTGATCAGTCCCTCTGTGACCTTGAACACGCCGCCACGCCGGCCTACGTCCTCGCCAAGGACCATGACCTGGTCATCGCGGGCCATTTCTTCCCGCAACCCATCGTGGATTGCCTGCAATAACATTTTCTCTGCCATGCTGTTATCCCACCTCCTCATTGAGGGTACATGCTGCCCGGTAATCTTCGTCTGTTTGCGCCCTTCAATCCCCGTAGTAGACGGGGCGAACGGCATTCTTCAGGTCTGGAAATGGTGCTTGCCGGGCAAATTCTGTGGCATCATCCACCTCGGCAATGGCTTTTGTCTTGAGCTTTGCTTCTGTATCTTCGTCCAGCAAATTATTCTCGTGCAGGAACTTGCGGAACCGGATGATCGGCCCTTTCTTCTTCCAGCGTTCCACCTCTTCGCGGCTGCGATACAAGCGGTCGTCGTCGTCGCTGGAGTGAGGCACAATGCGATACGTCTTGCCCTCCACGAGGGTGGGGCCGCCGCCGGTGCGTGCCCTCTCGGCCGCTTCCCGCACGGCCTCGTAGACGGCAACAACGTTGTTCCCATCTATGGTCACGCCGGGTATTCCGTATCCGGCCGCTCGGTCCGACACATTTTCAATGGCCATCTGTTTGCTTTGGGGCAAAGAAATCGCGTACTGATTGTTCTGGCAAAGGAAAATCACGGGGGCCTTGTGTACGGCGGCGAAATTGAGGCCCTCATGGAAATCTCCTTTGCTTGTGGCCCCGTCGCCAAAGCAGACGATGGTCACCACGTCTTCGCCACGTAGTTCGCTGGCCAGCGCAAAGCCGACCGCCTGGGGAATCTGTGTGGCTACGGAACTGGACCCGGAGACAATGCGCAACTGGCGATGCCCATAGTGTGCCGGCATCTGCCGCCCCCCACTAGAAGGGTCCCCTTTTCGTGCAAAAAGGCCCAGCATCAACTCGCGTGGGGTCATCCCCCACGTCAGGACGAAGGCGTGGTCACGATAGTACGGAAAGAGAAAATCGCGCTCCCGGTCCATGGCCAAAGCGGCCCCGACTTGAATGCCTTCCTGCCCCATACCGGAGATGTGAAAAGCTACCTGGCCCTGACGTTGCAGTACCCACATCCGTTCGTCCAGCGTGCGGGCCAGCACCATCTGATAGAACATCTCATGCAGCAGTTCTACTGGCAAATCCATTACAAACTCACCTCCCTGTGAACTTGGGTGGGCGTCGTCGTCCACCAACGTTTGAAAGAACAATTTGTTATCTGCTTTCAGCGGTCTTTATCTTTTGGCGTTTTTCCGGCGCCAATTCTTACCCTCGAATTTACCGGTGACCGGCGTGCCGAGGCGCTTTCACGCGGCCAGTCGAGCCGCCTCGCTCTGTTCATGCGCATGATATGAACTGCGCACCAGCGGGCCGGCCTCAACGTGCTGGAAGCCCAGTTGCCGCGCAGTTTCTGCCAGGCTAAGAAATTCATCGGGGGTATAGTATTGTTCCACCGGCAGATGATGTCTGGTCGGTCGCAAATACTGCCCCAGAGTCAGTACGTCGCAAGCCACAGCGCGCAAGTCCCGCATGGTTTGCACCAGCTCCGCTCGCGTTTCACCTACGCCCACCATCAGCCCCGACTTCGTAAGCATCCCGGCGTGCCCGTACGATTTGGCCCGCTCCAGCAGCGTCAGCGATTGCTCGTAGCGAGCCTTGGGGCGGACGCGCGGATAGAGGCGAGGAACCGTCTCCGTATTGTGATTGAGGATGTCGGGGCATGCATCCAGCACCACGCGCAGGGCAGCCACATCGCCCTGAAAATCGGGAATGAGAACTTCTGTGCCGCATTGCGGCAGGTAGGCCCGGATCCGTTCAACCGTGCGGGCGAAAATGTGTGCGCCGCCATCCGGCAGATCGTCGCGATTGACCGAGGTCAGGACGGCGTGGTGTAGTCCCATGCGCGCCACGGCTTGGGCCACGCGTTCCGGCTCGTCTTCATCCAGGGGAGCCGGCTTGCCTTTGGCGATGGCACAGAAGCGGCACCCGCGCGTGCAGATATCGCCGAGCAACAGAAAGGTGGCCGTGCGATTTTGGAAACATTCGCCGATGTTGGGGCATCGGGCTTCCTGGCAGACGGTGTGCAAGTGCAATTCGTCCAACATTTTCGTCAGGCGAATGTAGTTTGGCCCACCCGGGGCGCGGACTCGCAGCCAGGACGGGTGCTTTCTGGCTTTGTGCGTGGTTGGCGGCGGCTGTGGAGTGGCTTTGTTGTACAACGTCACCTCTGGCATGGTGTCCCTTTCGCGATTGCGTTTGACGTGGCGGCAGGCGGCACATTCCGGCCAGATGGCGCGGCCTCGCTGCCGCCGTCTTCACCCTTGTCCAATCAAATTGTAGCACACTCGCCGCGCTTTGTCAACGATTTGAATCACACCCCGGACCAAGTCGCTTCCGATTCGAGCAGACGGTGATAGGCGTTCGCCCAAAGCGAAGGCGCGCGCACATATTTCGTCACCGTGATGTCCGCAAAGTGCGGCAGTATCGCCGCCAACCCCACGGGCAATCGTTTCCAACGCCCGGCCCTGATGATCGCTTCCAGCTCGTCGGCCGCGCGGGGTACCCAGGCCCATTCACGCCGGAACCGGTCCGCTTTCACGAAGTAGTTGCGCTTTTCCCAGGCTGTGGCCGCCTGGTCTATACTGCGGTCGATTTCCCGTAGGGAGAGGACAATCAATGCCGCCAGGTCCTTGCTTTCCTGGTCCACCTCCGGCTTTTCCATCAGGTGGCGCAATGCTTCGGCAATCGTGCGGCGATGTCGGTTTCGTTTTTGCCCGGGACCATTCGGGTTTACAATACGGCTCATGCTTTTTCTCTTCCCCTTTCCTGGCATTCTTGAAAACGGGCTGGCGATTTGCCCTCCCTTCCCCTGGAATAGAACTTTCTGGGCGGTCTCCATTCCCGCATAAATCGCCTGGGAGTGTAGCGCAGAGAGGGCGATTTGTCAACTGGCGAAAGTCAAAGCTGTTATCACAAACCTGTTGGAAAGAAGCAGGTTGATCGCCCGGCAACGCGCCTGGGCGCGTTTTGGGTGGCAGCTTTGACGGACCTCCGAAGCAAAAGCCCCACTTGACGTTTTGCGGCAAGTATGGTATATTAGTAGTGGC
>CAYWAK010000119.1:0-8731 GCA_964455755.1 uncultured Ardenticatenales bacterium
CGCCATCCGCGAAGGCGGGCGTACGGTAGGCGCCGGCACCATCACCAAGATCATTCAGTGAGCAATCCCGGCGGGCAGCAATCGGGCAGCAGCATTCAAATTGGCGTCAGGCACAAAAAGAGAATCACGATTGGAGCCACTTACAAATGTCCCGCGCGTTCATGGCTCAAACATCGCGTAGTGCTTGCACACATCACACGCCAGAGAGAGACTGCTGACGCCGCAAACCGCAAATTTGAGGGAGTGGTATGAGGAAACAAAAGATACGGATCCGACTTAAGGCATACGACCATCGCTTGTTGGACCAGTCGGCGCGGCAGATCGTAGAAACGGCTGAGCGGTCCGGCGCTCAAGTGGTGGGCCCGGTACCGTTACCGACGCGGATTGAGAAATTTACGGTGATACGTTCAGCATTCATCGACAAAGACTCTCGGGAGCAACTGGAGATTCGGACACACAAGCGTCTCATTGATGTTGTTGAACCCGACTCAAAAACCATTGATAGTCTGATGAGGTTGAATCTCCCTGCTGGTGTCGACATAGAAATTAAGTTATAGGACAATCTTCCAGGTAATGGTGATTGTCTCGGCCGGAAGGGCGGACAAGCTGCATGTGCAGCTATTCCACACCTGGAAAGCAACGAGCCAGCCGGCAATTGGACGTCTGGAGGGACCATGAAAGGTATCCTGGGCAGAAAAGTAGGTATGACGCAGATATTTGACGAGTCGGGGAAAGTAATCCCTGTGACCGTCCTTGAAGCAGGTCCCTGCTTCGTAACCCAGATCAGGACCAAAAGAAACGACGGGTATCAGGCAGTGCAGCTTGGTTTTGGGGAGGTTTCCCCGAATCGCGTTACGCGTGCCGAGCGTGGTCACCTGGAGAAGGCCAAGGTGCCTGCGTTGCGCCACCTGCGGGAATTGCGCGTGGATGATGTCTCGTCTTACCAGGAAGGGCAACGCCTCGATGTGAGCCAGTTTGAGGTTGGGGATCGCGTGGATGTCATCGGGGTCACAAAGGGGCGCGGGTTTGCAGGCGTTGTGAAACGCCACGGATTCCATGGTGGCCCGAAAACACATGGCCAGTCTGATCGGTTGCGTGCGCCGGGCTCGATTGGTGCAGGCACGACGCCCGGTCACGTCATCAAGGGCATGCGGATGCCCGGACGAATGGGAAACCAACGCGTGACGATACAAAACCTGAAGGTCGTACTGGTGGACCCTGACCGCAATTTGATGGCAGTGCGTGGAGCAGTGCCCGGTGCGAGCGGTGGCGACGTAATCATCCACGAAGCGACCAAACGGCGCAAGGGAGAGTAGGGCACGGAACAACGGCAAAATGATGAATGCAGAATGATGAATCAGGGAGTAGAATGCGGAGCAACGGAACACGCAACACGCGACACCTGATACGTGACACCCGAAATCCGAAGCACGTACATACGGCAGGAGCAGCAGAGTCATGAAGATACCTGTATATAACATGGCGGGCGAAGTTGTAGATGAGGTCGCATTGCCTGCCGATATCTTTGAGATAGAACCCAATGTGCCGGTCATGCACCAGGCGCTCGTACGGCAACAAGCAAACGCGCGCTTGGGCACGCACAAGGCGAAAACGCGTGGCGAAATTCGCGGAGGCGGCCGGAAGCCGTGGCGTCAAAAAGGTACGGGCCGGGCACGGCAGGGCACGCGCAGCGCCCCCCATTTCCGGGGGGGCGGGGCAGTTTTTGGCCCCCAAGTTCGTAGCCACGCGAAGAAAATGCCGCGAAAGATGCGGCGGCTGGCTTTGTGTTCAGCTTTGTCCGCGAAAGCGGCAGAATCTCAATTGGTGGTCATTGATGAACTGACCTTTGACCGACCCAAGACCCGCGAAATGGTCGCCCTGCTTGACCGCCTGGAACTTCACGAAAGCGTTCTGATCGCTTTGGCGGACAGCGACTGGGCTGTGGAGCGCTCCGTCAGCAATTTGCCCGATGTAAAAACGTTGCGGGTGCAGTACCTGAACGTGGAAGACTTGCTGGGCTATGACCGCTTGCTCTTGGTGCGGCCTTCTCTGGATGTCATTCAGGAGACATGGGGGACTTCGGAAAAACGTACGGCAGAGGGATAGAAAGTAAGAACGCGGACTCTGAATCCCAAATCTAACATGGAACGGGGAGGGAGCGATGCACATCTATGAGGTGTTGCGACGCCCAATTGTGACAGAAAAAAGCATGCGGCAATCGGACCTGGTTAACCAATACACGTTCGAAGTTGATCGGCGGGCTACCAAGAAACAGGTGAAAAAGGCTGTTGAGGCTGCCTTTGACGTGCAAGTCGTTCGCGTTAACATCATGCGTTGCACAGGCAAGAAGCGTCGCTGGGGGCGTCATATAACCCGAACGCCGTGGTGGAAGAAAGCGGTTGTGATGTTGGCTGAAGGCGACAGCATTCAGTTCTTTGAAGGCGTCTGATTTGAGAGCAGGGAGATAACACCATGGCCATTAAAGTATACAAACCCACGTCTCCGGGCCGCCGAGGGATGAGCGGCTTTACATTCGACGAAATTACGAAGAGCAAACCGGAGCGCGCGCTGGTGAAAGGTGCCCGCAACCGGGCGGGGCGGAACGTGCGTGGAAAGATTACCGTGCGTCACCGGGGCGGCGGCTCCAAGCGCAAGTACCGGCAAATCGACAACCGACGGGACAAAGTGGGAATACCCGCGCGTGTGGCATCTGTCGAATATGATCCGAACCGGTCGGCGCGCATAGCCTTGCTCTTCTATGCAGACGGCGAAAAACGCTACGTCATCGCTCCTTTGGGCGTGAAAGTGGGCGACATGCTGATGTCTGGCCCTGGTGCCGACATTCGGCCCGGCAATGCTATGCCGATTGCCAATCTGCCTGCGGGTACGATGATCCATAACGTTGAGCTGTACCCCGGTCGCGGAGGGCAATTGGTGCGGGCGGCTGGCACGTCGGCCCAACTGCTGGCCAAGGAGGGTAAGTACGCGCACGTCCGGCTTCCGTCTGGCGAGGTTCGTCTGATCTCTGTGCAGTGTATGGCGACAATCGGACAGGTTGGAAATGTTGAGCATGGCAACATCAATTGGGGGAAAGCCGGCCGCAAGCGTTGGCTCCGATGGCGACCCACGGTACGTGGCTCGGTGATGAATCCGACGGACCATCCGCACGGTGGTGGAGAGGGCAAAGCGCCGATCGGCCGTGCCGGGCCTCTTTCGCCGTGGGGACAACCTACGCTGGGCAAGCGCACACGGCGTGTGAAGCGTACCAGCAAGTACATTGTACGCCGGCGAGGGAAGAGACACTAACGGACAACCGTGTTGGAGTGGCCGTTCCGACCTTGCGTGTGAGTAGTTGATTCGCTTTTCTCTGAATGTTGTGTGCAGGGACGAGAGACGCGAAACCTAAAACTCGTGATACAGGAGGACTTTGGTGGCTAGATCTCTGAAGAAGGGACCATTTGTAGAACCCAAATTGCTGAAGCGCATCCAGGCGATGAATGCCAGTGGAGAGAAGCGCGTTATCCGTACCTGGTCACGTGCCTCCACAGTGTTTCCGGAAATGGTGGGGCATACCATTGCCGTACACGATGGGCGGCGTCATGTGCCGGTTTACATCACAGAAAACATGGTGGGACACAAATTAGGAGAATTCGTCCCTACGCGCACTTTTCGTGGTCACATTAGAGAGAGAAAAATCAGAGCGTTCGGATGATGCAGGGAAACAAGAGACAGGGAAAGTAACGCAGGAAGGACTACTTTCTTGCGCAATCCTGTGTCGCACGTGAACGAGAGAGCTATTCATAGGACGGAACAACATGCCAACAGAGTATTTATATGAGACAAGAGCGATCGTCAAGCATGTACACATGTCATCTCAGAAGGTGCGTTTGGTGGTGGACACGGTGCGGGGCATGGGCGTGCCAGAAACGCTGGCCCACCTGAAATTCATGCCGCAGGCTGCCGCCGTTCCGGTTTACAAATTGATCCGATCAGCAGCAGCAAATGCAGAGGAGAACGATGGGTGGTCCTCTGAAGATCTGTATGTGGCCGAAATTTGGGCAGACGAGGGCCCCACACAGAAACGCTATCATTTTGCGGCTCGAGGACGGTTCAAACCGATTCTAAAAAGATCCAGCCATATTACTGTCGTGTTACGTGATCGCACGGCAGAGGTGGAGTGAAAGTAGACTGAGGACCCAAGGTTTGCGGGAGAGCAACGCATAGCTGGCCGGCTTGGGTTGTGCCCAGTCTGCCGGCTGCGGGATTGCAGCAGAGGAGGGGACATTGGGACGAAAAGTTCATCCTTACGGTTTTCGACTAGGAATAGTCAAGGATTGGAAAGCGCGGTGGTTTGCGGAAGGTGCGCAATATACGGAACAACTGCACGAAGATCTGAAGATTCGGGAGAAGGTCTTTCAGGAAATGGCCATGGCCGGTGTTGCGGATGTTGAATTGGAGCGCTTTCCCAATCAAGTATCCATCACTGTGCACAGCTCCAAGCCGGGCATCATTATTGGTCGCAAAGGGACGAACGTCAACAAATTGCGCGAAGGTCTGGAGGCGCTGACCGGAAAGAAAGTCCGTATTGACGTTCGGGAAGTGAAATTTCCAGACACAAACGCCCGGTTGGTTTCCGGAAACATTGCCAGCCAGTTAGAGCACCGCATCTCCTACCGGCGGGCTATGAAACAAGCTGCTATGAGAGCGATGCGCGGGGGCGTAAAAGGAATCAAGATTATGTGCAGCGGACGGTTGTCGGGTGCGGAAATGGCTCGTACCATGCAAGTCCGGGAAGGACGGGTTCCGTTGCACACCTTGCGAGCGGATATAGATTATGCTCTGACCGAAGCGCACACGACCTTTGGAGCCATTGGCGTAAAAGTTTGGATATACAACGGTGACATTCTGTCGGAGGACGAGGCGTAGCGGCCTGACATCTGTTTGGAGCAGGAGAGAATATCATGTTGATGCCAAAACGTACAAAACACCGCAAAGTACACCGCGGACGGATGAAGGGACGCGCTAGCCGGGGCAACCGTGTGCATTTCGGCGAGTTTGGTCTTCAGGCAAAGGAACCTGCCTGGATCACCAGTCGCCAGATAGAAGCAGCGCGACGGGCCATCGTTCACTATGTCCGGCGTGGTGGCAAGCTGTGGATTCGTGTATTCCCGTATAAGTCGGTGACAAAAAGAGCGGCTGAAACACGTATGGGAAGTGGTAAAGGGGCCGTTGATCATTGGGTTGCCGTCGTCAAGCCCGGGCACATACTCTTTGAGATTGGCGGCGTTTCGGAGGAAGCGGCTCGAGAAGCAATGCGTCTGGCAAGTCATAAGCTTCCCATTCATACACAGTTTGTGTCCCGACACGATCGCAGAGGATAGGAAGAGGTTTCACAATGAAAGCCGCAGAAATTCGTGGGAAGATGAGCGTTGCCGAAATTCGCCAAGAGATTGACAATCACTATCAAGAATTGTTCAACTTGCGTTTTCAGATGGCCGCCAAACAACTGGTCAACACAAACCGTGTTCGTCAAGTGAAGCGTGACATTGCACGACTGAATACTGTCCTGCGCGAATATGAACTGTTCGCCGAGGAGGTACAGGCATGAGAGAGCAACGGAAGGTATTGACCGGACAAGTAGTCAGCGATAAGATGGAGAAGACTGTTGTCGTTCTCGTAAAGAGACAACATCGTCATCGTATCTATGACAAGGTAATCACAACTTCCAAGAAATACAAGGCACATGACGAGGATAATGCCTACCATGCTGGTGATATTGTCCAAATCCGAGAATGCAGGCCTATGAGTCGGGACAAACATTGGGTTGTGACGGACATCGTCAATCGGGCCGAATAGAACAGCGATTGTAAGGGGGAGAAGTATCGTGATACAACAGGAGAGCCGCCTGCGGGTGGCAGACAATACCGGTGCTCGCGAAATCCTTTGCATCAAAGTGTTGGGGGGATCCCGTCGCCGTTACGGCAGGGTAGGAGATGTGATTGTTGCTACGGTAAAGCAGGCCATACCGGGTGGCTCTGTGCGGAAGGGGGATGTTGTCCGTGCCGTGATCGTGCGCACAGCGAAGGAATATGGCAGGACCGATGGCTCACACATTCGCTTTGACGAGAATGCCGCCGTGATTCTGGATGATGCCCGGAATCCAAAAGGGACGCGCATCTTTGGCCCCGTCGGCCGCGAATTGCGCGAAAAGGGGTTCATGAAAATCGTGTCCCTATCCCCAGAGGTTTTGTAGGGAGGGTGTGTAGATGAGAATCCGTGAAGGCGATACCATAGAAGTGGTGGCCGGTAACTGGACTGGCGAACGTGGTGAGGTTCAACGTGTGATCCATGGACGCAAAGGAAAAGGCCGCTACGTTGGCCAACGGAACCCGAATGGCGACCGCGTGATTGTGAGCGGCATCAACATGCGTACCAAGCATCAGCGGGCCACCGGGCAGGTACAGACCCAGGCCGGTCGAATTCAATTGGAAGGGCCCATTCACGTTTCAAACGTGGTGCTGGTCTGTCCACATTGCGATCAGCCTACGCGTGTGGGCATCACGCGGACGGCAGACAACCGGCGTGCGCGCACTTGTCGAAAATGTGGCCAATACGTTGATAGTAACTGACGGGGCGTTTCCTGATGGTTACTGTGCTGCTACGCATCGTGCGTGATCCGTTCCGGATCGTGCAGTATGGACTTGGAGAGCTAGACTGTGGCTAGATTTAAGGAATTATACAAAGAACAAGTTATCCCACAATTGATGGAGGCCTTTCAATATAGCAATGTGATGGAAGTGCCTCGGATTTCCAAAATCGTGGTGAATGTGGGGTTGGGAGAGGCGTTGCAGAATGCAAAGGCGCTGGATGCCGCTACCCGCGACATTGAAATCATTACCGGCCAACACCCTGTGATTACGCGCGCCCGACGGTCCATTGCGGTATACCGGCTGCGTGAGGGCAATCCGATCGGCATCAAGGTGACGTTGCGTGGAGAACGGATGTGGAACTTCTTAGACCGTCTGATCAGCGTGGCCTTGCCCCGGCAAAGAGATTTCCGCGGCATTTCTCCGGATGCCTTTGACGGACGAGGCAACTATACTGTGGGCTTACAAGAGCAGTTGGTTTGGCCCGAGATAGAGTATGATTCGATTGACAAGGTGCGTGGAATGGAAGCAACTATCGTTACCACAGCCAAAAGTGATGATGAGGGCCGGGAACTTTTGCTTGCATTCGGTATGCCCCTCAAGCGGGTCTAGCACGAGAATACGAAAGGAAAAGGTACACCATTGGCCAAGAAAAGCATGATTGCCAGAGAAAAACAGCGCAAGTATGAGTACCGGGTGCGTAACCGCTGTCGTTTGTGTGGACGGCCCCGAGGATATATGCGCCGCTTCGGGATGTGCCGTATCTGCTTCCGGAAGCACGCGATGGAAGGCATGATTCCTGGCGTTGTCAAGTCTAGTTGGTAATGGTCCGCAGCGTTGGCTTTGGCCTTTCGTTTTATGAAATGTGGCGCAATTTGTGCGCCTCGCTGTGAGGGGCAAGGTAGGTTTGGGCTTACTATGGAAGAGGAGAGAAGACTATGACCATGAGCGATCCGATAGCTGATATGCTGACTCGTATTCGGAATGGTCAGATGGCACAACACGCTTATGTGCTGGTTCCGTCATCAAAGATCAAGAAGGCGATAGCTAAAATCTTGGTGGACGAAGGGTATGTCAGGCAAGTAGACACCGTCGAAAGCAAGCCACAAGCAATGCTTCGTCTTTGGATCAAGTACGATGCGGACAAAAACCCTGTGATCACCGGATTACGGCGCGTGAGCAAACCGGGGCGGCGCACCTATAAGGGAAAGGGGAATATCCCCTGGGTACTCAGCGGAATGGGCATTTCCATCGTTTCTTCATCGCGCGGACTCTTGACCGACCGTCAAGCGCGGCGACTGGGCGTGGGCGGCGAGATCATCTGTGAGGTCTGGTAAATTTCGGAAGGTAGAAGTTCAGCTTCTCAGAGAAGTTGAACTTCTTGGGCGAGAGTGTGGGGTGATGGACTGCGCAACGTCTCAGTTCAAGAGGCGTTACGCACCACACAACGTAGCGTTTGAGAAAAACTGGAGGTAAGCAAAATGTCTCGAGTGGGACGGTTGCCTATACCTATACCCAAAGGGGTTCAAATAAATATTCAAGGTAGTAAGGTGTCGGTGAAAGGCCCCAAGGGGGAGCTGGATCGGGAGTTTCATCCTGATATGACGATACGCCAGGAGGGAACAGAATTGCTGGTCTCTCGCCCTACGAACCAAAGGAACCACCGGGCTTTGCATGGGCTTACCCGTGCGCTGTTGGCGAACATGGTCACCGGCGTGTCTGAGGGATTCCAAAAGCGAATGAGGCTGGAAGGAACTGGTTATCGTGCGGAAGCGCAGGGAGAAGACCTGGTGCTCAATGTTGGGCTTTCCCATCCGGTCCGTTTCATCCCCCCGGCCGGGATCGTCTTCGAGGTGGAAAAGGGGTATCGCATCTTCACCATTGCCGGGCCGGACAAGCAGATGGTGGGAGAAATGGCTGCCCGCATCCGCCGTGTACGCCCGCCGGAGCCATACAAGGGCAAAGGCATCCTTTACGAAGGCGAAATCGTACGCCGCAAGGCAGGCAAGAGCGGTAAGATTGGGTAGCCGGTGAAGGATTGGACCGGCAGAATCAGGAATTGCTATTTCGATAATGTCACATGC
>CAYWAK010000120.1:0-8614 GCA_964455755.1 uncultured Ardenticatenales bacterium
GAAAGGGATGCAAGATGAACCTCAGCAAGTACAAGCATATCGTTTCCAGTCTGGCAGCCGGTGGATTGCTCTTGGTCGGGCTGTTTCTGGCATTGCGCGTCTCGGCCGTCCGAGCCAACCCCGGTATTCTTTACGTCTCGGCAACAGACCCTGCTTGCGGCGGCCGATCCCCTTGCTACACCACCATACAGTCCGCCGTGGACGCGGCCAACAATGGCGACGAGATCCGCGTAGCGGCCGGCACCTACACCGGCACGCAGATGATAACGGCCAGCACAGGCTACACCTACACCCAGGTGGTCTTCATCACCAAGAGCCTGACCCTGCGCAGCGGCTACACCCCCGCCAACTGGGATACTCCCAACCCCACCGCCAATCCGACCATCGTTGACGCCGAGCGGCAAGGACGCGGGGTCTCCATCGTCGGCACAGGCAGCCAGTTGGTGACCCTGGACGGCTTCACCATCACCGGCGGCGACTACACCGGCCTGGGGAATCCACCCGGCGGCGCCAACCGGGTCTGCAGCCGCACCAGTTCCGATTGCGGCGGTGGGCTGTTTGCCTGGTATGCGACGCTGATCGTGCGCAACACCATCATTACCGACAACATCGCCAGCCGCATGACCGCCTACAGCGACGGCGGCGGGATGTATCTGTGGTACCTTCAGGCAGGAAGCAGCATTGAGAAGACCACCGTCATCAGCAACAGCACCTCCGGCGCCGGCGGAAACGGCGGTGGGGTGTGTCTCCAGTATGGCACCTATAGTGCCGGCATCATCACCATAACCCAGAGTACGCTTGCCGGTAATCACGCTCAAGGCAGTGGTGGCGGGTTGTGGATCTTCCAGCCCAACACCCCGGTTGTCATCGAAGCAACCGATTTTCTCAGCAACACGGCCAACAGTGGAGACGGCGGTGCCATGGGCGCCAATCTGACCTACAATGGGATGGCATTGCGCACGGATCGGGTGCGGATGTTGGGCAACCAGGGCAGGAGTCAGGGGGCGGCTCTCTACCTCGACAAGTCAGGCAGCAACGTCACCCAGGCGCGTCTGACCAACCTGATCCTGGGCGACAATCGCACGACATCCGGCAACGCCACCGATTCGGTGATTGCTATCGGCAATGGGTACAACTTTGATGTGAACCTGGCTCACCTGACGGCAGCCGACAACCCGGCGCCGACCTTCCTGCGGGCGGAAGCGCCGTACAGCGGCAGGTTACTCACCGTCACGCTGACCAACACCCTGGTCACGTCGGCCACCAACGGTTTCGTGGGGTACCAGGGAGGAGGCGGCGGCTCACTGCTCATCCGGCACACCAACACGCTGACCGACAACGTGACCACGCTGCACTATGCAGAGGGGGGATCCCCCACCTTCCAGGCAGTCAATCCGCTGACCGGCGACCCGAAGCTAGACGCGACCTATCACCTGCAGCCGGGTTCGGCGGCGATTGACGCCGGGGTGGAGGCGGGAGTGACGACCGACATTGACGGCGACAGCCGGCCTCAGGGCGCTGCCCCCGACATCGGTGCCGACGAATACACCATCTACAAGATCTACCTGCCGCTGGTGATGCGCAACTATCAACCATAACACAAGCGGGAGTTTTTCCCGTCAAGAGAGGCCGCCGCATAACACGCGCTGGCACATGACCGCGGCTAAGCTGCGTGCAAGTCGGCGGCTCCACGCGCTTTCGGTGAGTCTTGTGGCAGAAGCTCTTGCCCGCACCCGCTTGGCGGCTCAAACGCAGGAAGGCCTCCTGTCAAACCTCTGGAACTAGCATAAGGCCCTATTCGCCTCCAATGCTTGCTTGAATTATGGCCCGATCCTTATGATACCGCACCACTTACTTTTTTACCACTACCTCACCACGAACTCGCTGCCCGCGCCGCGCCCGAAGACCTCCGGGAAATACATCTCGGAAGCCACGGTGGGCCGTGCCTGGAACCGACCGACCGAGGTGGCCCGCATGAGGTAGGTGTACTCGTAGGTGCCACGCCGCAGGTAGGTGCTGAACAAGGCCACCTTCTCATCGCGGATGACGGCACGAGTCCAGTATTTCCACCACTGCACCCGGCTCTCCTGCTTCTTCACCTCCGGCCCCTGCGCCGCCGAGCTGGTCGTCAGCAGGCTGGTATCCACCGCCTCGAAGCCGGCCGGCAGCGGGTCTTCGACCATCAGGTAATGCAGGTCGCTCGGCGCGATCACGGTCAGCTTCACCTGCACCACGTCGCCGACCTTCGCCTCACGGACCGGCACGCCGGTCGGCTCCAGCGTGGCCGGGTCCACGGCGATGTATTGCCGCGCCACGGCGATGCCCCGTTCCAGCGCGGGAATCTTTTCCGCCGGTAGGAAGTAGCGCAGCCAGGCGGCGTAGTAGAGCCGTCCTTTGCCGGTCTGGTTCGCTTCCGGTGCGCGGCGGGCAATCACCAGACGGTTCGCCTGGTCCAGCAGCAGGTCCTTGACCGCGACTTCTACCGTGACCGGCCGGTCCACGTTGTCATGCGTAGCTGTTTCCTGGGCCAATGTCTTTCCGTTCACGTCCACCTGGTAGCTGAAGTCCGCGTCCAGCTCGCCGGTGGCGCCCATCACGTCGGTGAGGGCCAGCACGCTCCAGGCCGTCTCTTGCGTCGTTTCCCAGTGGCCTTCCTTGCGAGCCACCATCAGCCAGCGCACGGCAGAGGGCAACAGCATGTTGTCCGGCTCGATGCGGGCCAGGGCCATCAGCACCATCGCGGTCGAGCGGGTGTTTGTGTTCATCGTCCAGTAGTCCGGCCGATCCTCTTCCCAGTGTGCGCCGGTAGCGCTGAGAATGGCGCGGCCGGTGATGTCGGCCAGCAACGTTTGTGGCCGGCTGGAATCGTCGGGGAAGAGGCGGTGCAGGGTCATGGCCAGCAACGCACGGCCATACAGATCGAGGGACCCGCGCTGCTCGAACAGCGCCACGGTACGCCCGGTATCGCCGTCACCCGCCTCCGCCAGCACGTAGAGGACGAAGGCGCGGGTATTCGCGTTCGTTGGGTTTTGCACGTCTTTGGAACGGCCCAGATCCACGCGCAGGTAGTGAATGGCCTGCTCGGTGACCACCTCGTCCACGGCAAAACCACCCTTCTTTGCCTCCACCAAACCGAGGAGGGCATAGGCCGTGAGCCACGCATTGCTATCGTCCCCCTGCCACCAGCCCCAGCCGCCATCGGTGTGCTGGAAGCGATAGAGCTTCTGGATTTCGACGGCTACGTTTTCGCGCAGGCCGGCCTCCAGGTCTGGCCGCGCCACGCCCAGCTTGGTCACCGCCCGGTAGGTGACCACGTTCGGCAGGAATTTGCTGACCGTTTGCTCCACGCATTCGTAGGGGAATGTCTTCAGGTAGCGCAACCCCTTTTGCATACCGGCGGCCAGCGACGGATTCAGTTCGACGCGCAGCTCGCCATCGGCTGTGTCTACGCCCTGAGGCAGGAGCACCGATTCGACGGCCGGTCCGGCCCCTGCCTTGACGATGCCGGCAGTGGCCACCACTTCCGGCGTGGTCAGATGGTAGACCGGCAAGGTGAGGCGCACGGCGTCCTGCAGGCCCGAGCCGTCGGTGGCCGTAGTCTGGAAGAGGAGCGTGACCTCTTCTCCGGCGGGCACGCGGGCCGGCCAGGTCACTTTGGTCAGGCTGCCGGCCTGCACGGTACGGGTGACGGCGGTCTCGCCGGTGATGTCCAGATCGGCTCCTTCCACCTGCAAGCGGATGGCGATCGAGTGGGCCTGCGTGGTGTTGTTATGTACCGCGGCTTCCAACTGCACCTGGTCGCCGACAACGAAGAATCGCGGCGTGATCGGCCGCACCAGCAACTCTTTGGTGGCGACGATCTCGTGCTGCTGTTGGCCTACCAGCGTCTTGGCGGTGACTCCCTTGGCGGTCAACTGCCAGGTGGTCAGATTGTCCGGCAGCGCCACGGAAAAATGGGTCTTTCCTTGTGCGTCGGTGGTCAGGGTCGGGTTCCAGTAGGCGGTATCCACAAAGTTCTCGCGGACGACTACGGCTCCACCCGGCCCACCGCCACCGCCACCCTTTGATGTGGAAGCCAATCGCTGATTGATGCGGTCCACGGAAACGACCAGGCTGCTGGCGGTGCGCACACTCGTGCCCCGCTCGCCGTAGAACGTATCCAGGAGCGTTCTGGCCTGATCAGAAGCCAGCGCACTGATCGCTTTGTCTACCAGGGAGACGGAGAGTTCGGCCTGCTGGGGCTTGCCGGCGAAGTCGGTCGCCTCCAGAGTATAGGTAACGGTGTCCCCCGGCTTGTACTCGGCCGGTGTGCGGTCGGCCGTCACCGTGATGTTCAGCTCTTGCTGCTCGGCCGAGACCGGCAGATTGACCATGCCCACGCGGGTCTCCGGCAGAGGCGTACGCTCGTCCATGCCCTTGACCAGCACCAGCGAGAAATAAACGTTAGGTGCATACGCGGCGGTGATCGGCAGGCGGAGCACCTCGCTGTTCGTTTCCAGGGTGATCACGCGGTACTCTTTGATCGTGCCCCGTTCGATGGTGAGCAAAGCTGTAGCACCGGCCCAGGGCGCGGGCACCAGAATCTCGGCCACATCGCCCGGCTTGTACGATTTGCGGTCGGAGACCAGCTCGATGCGGTCGTTGTTCTCCTGCCGCCAACTGACGAACTGGCGGCCGCTGACCCACACATACGTGTCGGCGCGGACTTCGTTGCCCCGCTCGTCCTGGCCGCTCGCCAGCACGCGATAGGTGCCCCCTTTGGGCGGCGTGAAGGTCATCTCCCCTTTGCCGTCAACGTCAGTCGTGACCTGGCTTTCGGAGACCAGCGTGTCGGAGAAGGTCGTCGTCCAGTAGAAGCTGCCGTCATCCCCTTTCTGCTTCACGCTGAACCAGCGGCGGCTGTAGGCGCGCACGGTCAGCTTCTGCCCGCCCAGTTTATTGGCTTCGGTGTCCAGCGTACGCAGCTCGACCGTTTGCGGCTCGCCGGCCTTGCCGACATAGCGGGTGGGGCGCAGGCCGATGTAGAACGCGCCCTTGTGGATGATGGCCGTGGTGCGACGGGTGACCGTCTGGTTGTTCACGTCGGTGATTTCGGCTTCCAGGGTATACCGCTGGCTGACCCCCTGCTCGGTGATGTCCGCCGGCACGTGGAACGTGAAGCGGCCCTGGCCATCGGTCTTGCCCTCGCCCTCGCTGACCAGTTCCGGCCCGCCACCCTGATAGCGGTCGCGCATGGCGTCGCTATCGGTGAAAGACCAGTACCCCGGCAGATCGGGCGAGAAGATATAGTCCTCGTGCAACACGCGCCAGCGCAGCGGCGCATTGGCCACGGCCCCGCCAAAGTAATAGCTGCTCTCCACGTTCACGTTAATCGTATCGCCGTTGACGTAGGAATCTTTGTCCGGCTGCACGGTAACCTGGTATTCCGGTTTGCGGTACTCGGCGACCTTGAAGTTCACGCCGTAGGTTCGCCCGCTGATTTTTGTGCTCAAGTAGTAGCTCCCGGTGGTTGCCTCAGGAGCCAGGGTCAGGTTACCATGAATTGTACCGAAATCGTCCAACGGCAACGTCTCGGTGTAAATCTTCTTGCCCATGCTGTCACGGGCGGTCACGTCCAGCATAGGCACTTCGGTGAGCAGCTCATAGCGCGCGTCGCGGTCGCGGCGGATGATCCCCTTGAAATTGACGGTCTGGCCTGGCCGGTAGATGGGCCGGTCGGTATAGAGATTGGCGCGGTGCGGTTCGGCGTGGTATTGCGTGCTCAGCCCGAAGTCCCAGGCGCTGATGCCGTCGTCCCAGGTACTCATGGCCGCGGCAAAGGAGGGGCCGTCGGCGGTGAAGGCGTAGAGCGGCGCCCAGGAATTCTGCTTATCGAAGTCGGCCTGGAAGACGCCATCGCTGTTCGTCTGGCCCTGGGCCAGCACGGTTCCTGTTTCATCAGACAGGGCAATGGGCAGGTCGGGCAAGACCTCGCCCGTCTTCAGGTCCGTGGCCCAGACGAGCGCCTCGGTTTCCGTCCGCTTGAAGGTGAGGTTGATGCGCGAAACGACCATCAATTGACGAGAGACGCGACCAGAGACGCGACTGGTTTCCGGCGCTACCACTTGCAGGTAGTAGATTCCGGGGTCCAGCGATTCGGCCGTGTTCGGGGGCACGCGTGTGTTGGTCAGGCCGTCCACGTTTAGGGGGGTGGTGACCGGCTTGGTCCACGTGCGGACAAGGTTTGTGTTTGGCGGATAATAGTCGTCCCAGATCTTATAGCTGTTTTCACCGGTCAGGAGAATCATGTCGGCGAGGTCCAGCCGGTAGAGGAAGAAGTTTAACGCGGACACGTTGCGATGGGCGACGATGGCCAGGGTGTCCGTATAGGCGTTGTAGGTGCCGATGCGGCCGGCGTTGCGGTTGAGCAGGCTGGCCATGGGCGACCGGGGGGCCGTCCGGAAGTGGAGGACGGTGTCCTGGCCCAGCGGCGTGCCGTAGCGGTCCACCGCGTCGCCGCTGATGGTGACGGTGTAGTTCGCGGAAGGCTGGAACGTTGCCCACATCGTCAGCTTGGTGTCCGACGCGTGCCAGTAGGTATAGACGTTGGTGACGGTGGGAACGAAGGTGACGAAGTCTTCGAAGCCGGCACGCTTCATAGGGTCGGCAAAGGTGATACGCAGGCCGCGGTCGGCGTTAGCTTCTTGGTCGCCATCGGCCGGTTCGGTGGCGAGGATGGCCGGGCGCGGAGCGACCGTAAAGGGCCAGGTGTACGCTTTGGCCGTTTCGCCACCGGCAGCGCCTGGGGCCCCGTCCAAGATCGTGGCCTGGTATGTCGCGCCCCGTTGCAGGGGCCGGGCCGGGCGGAAACTGAATAGCGTGCCGGAGATTTCGGCGGTCCCTTGCACACCGCCCGCCGGCCCCCTGAGTTGGAAGAAATCGGCCATACGCACCGGGTCCATCGGTTGGTTGAAGGTCACGGTGATGGCAGCAGCGGGGGAGACATATTTAGTTTTGGCGAGGGGCAAGGTGCGAACGACGGCCGGGTATTCGGTGGTGAAGCTCCAGGCGTAGGCCTCGGTCAAGGTTCCGCCAACAGTATCGGTCAGGCCGGCGGCGACGGTGATGGTGTAGACCGTCGCCGGGCGCAGCGATTCCGTGGGCTGGAAGGTAAAGAGGGAGGTGTTGAGCCATTCCCCTTTGCCTTCCAACGACGGCTCAATGGTCAGCGGTTGGGGCAGACCGGCCTGTCCGGCCACGCCAACCAGCGGCACGACCGGATGGTTGAACTGCACGGCGATGCGCGTGTCTTCCGGGTCGGTGGAGATATCACGGGTACCGGACGTGGGCTGGACGCTGGCCACGCGCAGGTGGTCCACGGTGAGGAACGTCGCCCGGAAGGGCGTATGGATGCCCACGTGTCCGCCGGCGGCCTGCGCCGCGGCGCCGATCTCCAGCACATAGCGGGTGGCCTCTTCGAGCGGCTTCTCCGGGTGGAAGGTCAGACGGCGACCCTTTTCCCATTCGACTTTTCCCTGGATGGGGCTGCAGGGTACGGCACAGTCGGCCGGTTGAACACGCAGGCTCTTTTCTGTGGTCTTCTCGTCCATCGGCTGGTTAAAGAGGACGGTGATAGGCTCACTGCGTGCCACCTCAGTCGCGCCGGTAAACGGCATAGTCGAGACGATCTGCGGCCCTTCGGTAGTGAACTGCCAGGCGTAGGGTTGGTCTATCTCCTGGCCATTGGCAACCTGGCTGGAGATCGTAGCGCGGTAATCCACGCCGGCGCGCAATCCGTCCGCGGGGAAGAAGCGGAACTGGTTGGCCGTGATCCAACGGCCCACGCCGTCAACCGGCGGGTCCAAGGCAAGTGGTTGGGGAAGGTTGGCCTGTTCATCGAGGCTGGTCACTTCAACGAGCGGCGCGCTGAACTGCACTGTGAGCGGGCTGTTGAGGGAGACGTCCGTCGCCCCGGCCTCCGGGCTAACGGAGATGACGGCGACCTTGCCTCCGGTCTGGAAGGTCAGTTGGAACGGTGCGGTCATCGGCAGGCCTGCGGTGTTGCGAGCGGTGGCGGCCACGGTCACGTGATAGGTTGTGGTCCAGTCCAGCGGAGCGTCCGGCGTGAAGGAGAGCGTGTCGCGGCCATCCTGCTCGGCCCAATGGAACGTGCCCTTCACGGCCGGTTCGATGGCAAATGCTTGCTCCACGCTGGCGCGGTCCATCCGCTGATCGAAATGCAGGACGATGTCGGTCTGCCGGAAGGCCGTTGCGTCGTCGGCGGGTGACACGTCAGCGATCGCCGGCGGGCCTGCCTCGGGGGATGGCGTAAGCACAGGCGTAGGGGTCGTTGGCTGGCAGGCGAGTGTGCCACCGAGCACAGCAAATGAGGCAACCACAAGCAGTGCAATCAACACACGATTTGGTCGGGATAAGTGAGTGCGCATCTGAAACCTCCCCATTGCTATGGTATAAGAAAACCCGGCGTGTTGTCACGCAGAGCGAGTACGGAAGATCGCCACGTTACGTACCTATGCGTTGTTTGGTAACAGTATTTGCAAGTTGTCCGGCGATACTGAATAGTTTAGCGGCACAGGCGAGATTCGTCAAGTCTGTGCCGAATGTCGGGAGAAAA
>CAYWAK010000121.1:0-1224 GCA_964455755.1 uncultured Ardenticatenales bacterium
CCTGGCCGCGCTCGATTTGACATGCCGTGCAAAAACGATTACAATTAGGAAACAAAGTTGAGACTTTGCGTGAGAGCGAGAGGATGGACCACAACCACTCGTGGAAAAACATAAACTACAGATTGCGTCGCCCTTTTTGTGATTCTGCCTTCGGGTTTCCCGAAGGTATTTTTTTGCACCGGGAGGAATCATGAAACAAACCATTCAACAAATCATCGGTCAAGATGGCAACAGTTTTACGGGCAAGGACATTCTCTCCGTTGACCAATTTGACCGGGAGAAACTCACCTACATCTTTTCTCTTGCCGCCCAAATGCGCGAACTGGTGGAACGTCAGGGAGGCACCGACTTGCTCTACGGGCGCGTCCTGGCCTGCCTCTTCTACGAACCAAGCACGCGCACGAGTTCGTCCTTCATCGCGGCCATGAACCGGCTCGGCGGAACGGTCATCCCCATCACACAAGGGGTGCAGTTTTCCTCCGTCAGCAAGGGAGAGACGCTGCCCGACACAATCCGCACCCTCGAGCAGTACGCCGACGCCATCGTCCTTCGCCACCCGAAGACCGGCGCAGCGCAAATCGCCGCGGACTACGCGACCTGCCCGATCCTCAACGCCGGCGACGGTGCCGGCGAACACCCCACTCAGGCATTGCTCGACCTATTCACCATTCGGGACGAACTGGGTTTGGTGGACGGCCTGCACATCGCCATGGCCGGTGACCTCAAGTATGGCCGCACCGTGCACTCGCTCACCCGCCTGCTGATGGAATACGATGTCTCGCTCAGCTTCGTCTCGCCGGAGATCCTGCGACTGCCGCTCGACCTGATGAACCGCGTGCGCGAGCAGGGCATTGAGGTGCGCGAGACCTACAACGTAGCCGACGTGATCGCCAGCGCCGATGTCCTCTACGTGACCCGTGTGCAGAAGGAACGATTCAGCGACCTCAGCCAGTACGAGGAGGTGAAGGATTACTACGAAATCACGCCGGAGCTGATGAAACAGGCCAAGGACAAAATGGTCATTATGCACCCCTTGCCGCGGGTAGGCGAAATCCACTACAGCGTGGATGACGATCCCCGCGCGGCCTACTTCCGGCAAGTGCGCAACGGCATGTTCATTCGCATGGCCCTCCTGGCCGCCGTGCTAGGCCGGGCGGGGGCGTAGAGCATCGAGGGGGGAGCAGAGGGCGACGACGCATCACGCAATGCGGCAATCCAAAAATC
>CAYWAK010000121.1:1324-8537 GCA_964455755.1 uncultured Ardenticatenales bacterium
TTCATGGAACGATTGCAGACCGCGGCGAGGAAAAACAATAGCCTGCTCTGTGTGGGACTGGACCCGCGACCGGACCGCATACCGGCCCAACATCAACTGGCCGACGACCCCGTCCTGGCCTTCAACCGGGCCATCATCGAGGCCACGGCCGACCGCGTCTGTGCCTACAAGCCGAACTTTGCCTTCTACGAAGCAATGGGTCCGGCCGGCCTGGAGACGCTGCGCCAGACGATCCGCGCCGTTCCGCCCGAAATTCCGGTCATTCTGGACGCCAAGCGGAACGACATCGGCTCCACGGCCCAGGCCTATGCCCAGGCAGCCTTTGAGGTCTGGGGGGCCGGTGCGGTAACGGTCAACCCGTACCTGGGCGGCGACAGTCTGACCCCCTTCCTGGCCTACGAAGATCGCGGCGTCTTCCTGCTGTGCCACACATCGAACGCCGGTGCCACTGACCTGCAAACCCTGTGGACGGAAGGCCGGCCCCTCTACGAAGCGGTGGCCGAACTGGCCACGCGCTGGAATCGTGCCGGCAATCTCGGCCTGGTGGTGGGGGCCACATTCCCGGATGCTTTGCGCCGCGTCCGCGCCATTGCCCCCACGATGCCGATTCTCCTGCCGGGCATCGGAGCGCAAGGAGGCGACCTGACTGACGCCCTGGCTGCCGGCCTCACCGCGGACGGCGACGGCCTGATCGTGAACGCCTCGCGCAGCGTCATCTTCGCCGATGACCCACGTGCCGCCGCTACCGCCTTGCGCGACGACATCAACGCCGCTGCCGACTCCGTCGCAACCACACCTGCGCCCGGCCTCAACCAGGATTTGATAGACACGCTGAACACCCTCGGCTGTGTGCAATTTGGCGATTTTATACTCGCCTCCGGGCTGCATTCGCCTGTCTACATTGATCTGCGTCTGCTCGTGTCCGACCCGGCCGCCATGCACCTTGCTGCGCGGGCCTATGCGCGACTGCTGGCCGGTCTTTCCTTCGACCGGGTGGCGGCCATTCCCTACGCCGCTTTGCCGATCGGTGCAGTCGTGGCCCAATTGGCCAACCGGCCGCTCATCTATCCGCGCAAAGAGGTGAAATCATACGGCCGGAAACGGGCCATCGAGGGACGCTGGGAGGCCGGCGAGACGGTGGTCGTGCTCGACGACCTGATCACCACCGGCGGGAGCAAACTCGCCGCCATCGAGCCGCTGGAGCAAGCCGGCCTGCGCGTGCGCGATGTCGTCGTGCTGATTGACCGCGAGCAAGGCGGCGCAGATGAACTCGCCGCGAAGGGCTACCGGTTGCACAGTGTGTTGAAATTGAGCGACCTGCGCCGCGATGAATCCTGAAACCATGTTGGAGACAAAACTTTGCGGGGTCCGCCTGCCGAACCCGACGGTGCTGGCGTCCGGCATTCTGGGCACGTCTGCCCCCCTCCTGGAACGAGTGGCACGGGCCGGGGCCGGCGCGGTGACGGCCAAGTCGGCCAGCCTGGAGCCACGGGTCGGCCACCCCAATCCAACCGTGATACCCTGGGAAGCCGGGTTGCTCAATGCCGTGGGCCTGGCCAATCCCGGGGCCGCCGCGCAGACGGACATCCTCCGCGATGCCCGCTCCCGGCTGGCCCCGCTGGGCGTCCCCCTGATCGCCAGCGTCTTTGCCGGCACGGCAGGGGAGTTCGCGCAGGTATCACGGCAACTGGCCGAAGCAGCCCCCGATTTTGTGGAGCTGAACATTTCCTGCCCGAACGTGGGGGACGAATTTGGCCGCCCCTTTGCCGCCGATCCCCAGGCGGCCGCCGACGTCACGCGGGCCGTCAAGGCGGTGGCGAACGTGCCGGTCATCGTCAAGCTGTCGCCGAACGTGGCGGACATCGCGGAGGTGGCACGTGCCGTCGAGGTGGCCGGCGCCGACGCCATCGCCGCCATCAACACCGTGCGTGGCATGGCCATTGACGTGCGCGCCGCGCGCCCCGTGCTGGCCAACCGCTTCGGCGGATTGTCCGGACCGGCCATCAAGCCGGTGGCCGTGCGCTGCGTGTTCGAATGCTTCGCCGCCGTCTCCATCCCCATCATCGGCATTGGCGGCGTGAGCAGCGGACTCGACGCGGCCGAAATGATCATGGCCGGTGCCACTGCCGTGGGGGTGGGATCGGCGGTCTATCGGGAGGGGCCGCAAGCGTTTGCCCGAATCACGCACGAGCTGGCTACGTTCATGGCCGAGGAGGGCTACACGCGCGTGTCAGAGATGAGGGGGCTGGCCCACAGGAAATGATCAATGGTAAATTGGCGGAAGATGATCTATCATAGTTGTCGCATTGAACGGGTGGAGCAGGAGAACTATCGCGTCGCCACTTTTACGCTGGACCTGACGCTCGATGCCACACCGGGCCAGTTCGTCATGCTCTGGCTGCCCGGCGTGGAGGAGCGGCCGCTCAGCTTGATGGCCGGCGACCCGGTCACGTTGACCGTGGCGCGCATCGGGCCGTTCACGTCCGCGCTCCATGCACGCCGCGCCGGCGAGCGGGTGTGGGTACGCGGACCGTATGGCAACGGCTTTCGCAGGGCGGGCGAACACCCCTTGCTGGTGGCCGGCGGCTACGGCGTCGCACCGCTGCTCTTCCTGACCCGCCAACTGCTGGCGGCCGGCGCACATCCCACGGTGTTGATCGGCGCGCGTACGGCCCGCGACGTGATTTTCGTGGACCGGTTCGCCACGCTCGAAGTGCCGGTGCTTGTGGCCACCGACGACGGCTCGCGAGGCACGCAAGGGCTGGCCCCGGACGTGGCCGCTCGCGTCATCGAATCGCAACCGGTGAACAGCCTCTACGCCTGCGGGCCGGAGCCTATGCTGGACGGGGTCGCTGCCCTGGCCCACCGTCACCGCCTGCCGGCCCAACTGAGCTATGAGCGCAAAATGCGCTGCGCCTTTGGCGTCTGCGGCACCTGTGCGCGCGACGACGGCTGGCTCGTCTGCCGCGATGGGCCGGTGCGCTTTGCGGAGCCGTGAGATGAGCGAAACGCGCCCCCTGCTCATCCGTGGGGCAATACTGGTCACACACGAGACCACGTTTGAAGCCGACGTGCTGGCCGTCGGGGGCCAAATCCGGTTGATCGGGCGCGGTCTGCCGGCGGACGGCGCCGACCTTTTCGACGCGCATGGCCTGCACCTCCTCCCAGGTCTGGTTGACCCCCACGTGCATTTGCGCGACCCGGGGGCAACGCACAAGGAAGACTTCACCAGCGGGACACAGGCCGCGCTGGCCGGCGGCGTGACTGCCGTGCTGGACATGCCCAACACAAATCCGCCGACCGTTGACCAGACCGGCTGGGAGGCAAAGCTGGCGGCAGCCACCAAGCGCGCCGTTTGCGATTACGGCCTGTTTTTCGGAGCTACCGATGACAACGTGGGCCAATACCCGCATGATCCGACTCCGGCCGGGCTGAAAGTCTATGCGGGGGCGACGACCGGCACGCTGTTGACGACGGCTTTCTCCTCGATCTACGAACACTGCCGGCAGTTTCCGCGCAGCAAACCGGTGGCGGTCCATGCCGAAGATGAGGAAGCGCGACGCTACTTTGCGGCCAAAGGCGGGGGACGTCCGCCGCTGGTGGCTGCGCTGGCCGTGGCCCGTGCACTGGCCATCGCCGGCGACCTGCGGCGACCGCTGCACATCTGCCACGTGAGCACGGCGGCCGAGCTGGCCCTGATCGCCGGCGCGCGGCGGCGCGGCGTGCCGGTCACATGCGAGGTGACGCCCCACCATCTGTTCCTGGATAGC
The DNA here is from genome assembly GCA_964455755.1 of uncultured Ardenticatenales bacterium. GTDB lineage: Bacteria > Chloroflexota > Anaerolineae > Ardenticatenales > JAADHH01 > JAADHH01. The sequence goes on from CAYWAK010000121.1 coordinate 5,095, forward strand.
GAGCGGGCCGCCGAAATGGACGGCTACGCGCAGGTCAATCCGCCACTACGCGACCGCGCCGACGTGGATGCGCTGTGGGCCGGCCTGGACGCGATAGACTGTTTCGCCACCGATCACGCGCCGCACTTGCCCCGCGAGAAGGAGGGGGCGAACCCGCCCGCCGGCCTGCCGGGCCTGGAGACAATGTTGCCCCTGCTGCTGACGGCGGCACACGAGGGCCGGCTGGGCCTAACCGATCTGGTGCGGCGAGCCTCGTATAATCCGGCGCGAATCTTTGGCCTGCGGAAGAAGGGCCGGCTGGAGACCGGGGCGGACGCCGATTTTGTGCTGGTAGATCTGCAGCGGAAGGGCCGGCTACAACCGCCGTGGTTCACACGATGCGGCTGGAGTCCTTACGACGGCCGGCCGGTTTGCGGCGGTGTGGAGCGCGTCTATCTACGCGGGCGGCCGGCCTTTGCAGCGGGACAGGTGCTACTCACCGCCGGTGGCGGACAGGCGGTGCTTTTGGACCTTGCCTAGCGCGTTCCGCGGCAGGAGGGGCACGAAGACAATGACCTTGGGCACCTTGAAACTGGCCAGGTGTTCACCGCAGTATTCCTGCAACGCCTCGACCGTCACGGAGCGATTCTCGGCAAGCACGACGTAGGCTTTGGGGATTTCACCGCGAACGCGGTCCGCAAGGCCGACGACCGCAGCTTCGCGCACGGCGGGGTGACTTTCGAGCACCTCCTCCACCTCACGGGGATAGATGTTGAACCCGGCGCTGATGATCAGTTCGCGCGCGCGTCCTTCCAGGCGATAGAAGCCGGTCAAGGGGTCGCGCCGGCCGATGTCACCGGTACGGAACCACCGGCGGCCCTGCTCGTCTGTGTGAAAGGCCTGGGCCGTTTTCTCCGCGTCATTCCAATACCCCTGGAAGATATTGCTGCCACGCAAATAGACCTCTCCTGCTTCGCCATCGGGCAGGGGGTGGCCCTGCGAATCGCAAATGCGGGCGGACACGCCGGGCAACGGCACCCCCACAGTCCCGGAAAGTCGCGGGCCGGCGTACAGGTTGGAGAGGTTCATCAGCGTCTCGGTCATGCCGTATCGTTCCAGGATTTCGTGACCGAAGACGGCTTTGAAATCGTTAAAGGTGTCGGCACTGAGGGGCGCGGATCCCGAAACAAACAGGCGCATGGCCGGCATGGGCACACGCTGCCCTTCTCCAAACCGCCGCGCAGCTTCTTCCAGCAAGCGCAGGTACATGGTCGGCACGCCGAAGAATAGGGTGATCCCCTTGCCCAAAAGGGTATCGAGCACGGCGTCGGCGTGAAAGCGATCGTGGAGGATGGTGGTGCAGCCGGTGGTCAAAGCGCCGTGCAATCCGACGGCGAGGCCGTGGGCATGGAAGAGGGGCAGGGTGAGGAGGAAGCGGTCGTCGGCCGTCCAGGCCCAGGCGCGGGTGACGCCGGCGATGTTGGCCACGAAGTTGTCGTGACTGAGCATGGCCCCTTTGGACCGCCCGGTCGTGCCGGAGGTATAGAGGATGACGGCCACGTCGTCGCCGCTGGCCAGCAAGATCGGGGGACGCGCGGACTCACCGGCAGCCAACTGCGACAGGTCTTCGGCCAGAACGATGCGTTCGACAGAATCGAGCCGGTCGCGGAGAGGCTCGATGACGGGTAGCTGCTCCTTTCCGGTCACCAGGATGCGCGGCCGGCAGTCGCCGGCGATGTGCGTGATCTCCGTCTCGCGATACAACAGGTTGATCGGCACGGAGATCGCACCGAGCTTGAGGAACGCCAGGTATGTGGTAACCAGTTCCAGGCTATTGGGTAGATAGAAGGCGGCCCGATCCCCCTTGGTCAGCCCCAAGCGCGCAAAGGCATGAGCCAGCCGGTTTGCTTGCGCGTTCAGTTCGGCGAATGTCACCTCCTGGTCGCCAAACTGAATGGCCGTGCGATACGGATAGCGGTCAATGGATATTTGTAACAGATCCAAGAGGTTCATGACAGGGTCCTTTCGTTTGCAAAACCAGGCCGGCGAGCCGGGGTAAGAAGCGTATGCCAGAGATTCTATTGTACCGTTACTTACAGCGACTGTCAAGGAGCGGCGGGTGGCCGGGTATAACGCACTTCCTCCGCGTTCTCCGCGTCTCTGCGGTGTATCTGAGAGCAGTTATCATGCCCGTTACTGGACACCCACAAGTTGATGAAAAATCGTAAGTGTGGTACTATAAGACTACGAGGACGCAGGGCGAAGTGACGTTGGTATCTTGAATCCGCTTCATCGTCCACCGGCTTCACCGGCGGGCGGGTCTGGGTGATGGAGGGCTTAGCATGAACATTGGCATTCCCAAGGAAACACGTCCCTTTGAGTACCGCGTGGGCCTCATGCCGGCCATCGCACAAATGCTGACTCAGGCCGGGCACCGCTGCTACGTGGAGAGCGGGGCCGGCCTCAGTTCCGGTTTTCGGGACGACGATTACCGTGCTGCGGGAGCGCAAATCGTGTACACGGCACACGAGGCGTTTGCGCGCGCAGACTTGATTCTAAAAGTAGCGCGCCCCACCCAGCAGGAACTGGAAACGCTGCGGCCCGGACAGATCGTGATGAGCTTCTTCAACCTGGCCTCGGCCCAACCGGCCAAACTGCGCATGCTCCTCGACCGCCAGGTCACGGCCATCGGCTACGAGACCATTGAAGATAGCAGCGGCCACCTGCCGGTACTCTCTGCCATCAGCGAGATCGCCGGCCGCACAACCGCCCAGACGGCCGCCCGTCTGCTGGAGGTGGGCTGCGGGGGCAAGGGGGTTCTGCTCGGCGGCGTGCCCGGCGTGCCGCCGGCCGAGGTTGTCATTGTCGGCGCGGGTATGGTCGGCACCAGCGCCATCCGCTCGTTTCTCGGCCTGGGGGCCAGCATCCACGTTCTGGACAAAGACCTGGCCCGCCTGCAATGGGTGGATCAGCACTTCGGCGATCAGGTCATCACGATGGTCGCCCACCGGTTCAACCTGGAGAAGGTACTCCGTTTTGCGGATGTCGTGGTTGGCGCCGTTCTGGTGGCCGGTGCCCGCGCCCCCGTGATTATCACGCAAGAGATGGTGCGCTCGATGAAGCCGCAATCGCTGATCATGGACATCTCCGTGGATCAGGGAGGCTGCGTAGAGACCACCCGCCCCACGACGCTCAACGATCCGTGCTACGTTGCGGAAGGCGTCATGCACTACTGCGTGCCGAACATGACCAGTGCAGTGGCCCGGACTGCCACGCACGCCCTCAGCAATGCCGCATGGCCGTACATCGTGGCCATCGCTACCCAGGGCCTCGACGAAGCGATCCGGCAACACCCTGATCTCGGACGGGGCGTGAACGCGCGGAATGGGGTGATCATCCACCCGGCCTTGCGCTCCGACGAAGGGGGGAACGAGCCATGAGTTTCTCCTGGGAAAAGACCTACC
>CAYWAK010000122.1:0-4103 GCA_964455755.1 uncultured Ardenticatenales bacterium
CTCCGCGTTCTCCGCGTCTCTGCGGTGTATCTGAGATCGGTAAACAAGTACCTCTTATTTACTCGGTTTCAGCCCTCTCTACAATTTCAACCACAAGGGATACACTACCCGAGCTACTTGCCTTTCTTGACAAGGATACTTAAGTATGCTATAATTAGAAGAAGTTGATAAACAATTACTTTCAAGGCAGCGATGTACCTGGTCCACGCAACACGATTGCCAACAAGAGTGCGTCGCACCTGATAACAAATTAGGAGGTTACACCCAATGGCTCACCAACTACCCCCTCTCCCTTATGATTACGATGCGCTGGAACCCTACATTGATGAACAAACGATGCATTTGCACCACGATGTACACCACAATGGATATGTGAAAGGCCTGAACGCGGCAGAGGCGAAATTGGCTGCAGCCCGCGAAGCCGGCGATTTCGCGCTGATCAAACACCTGGAGCGTGACGCCGCTTTCCACGGATCCGGGCACTTTTTGCACGCCCTCTTTTGGCCCAACATGGCTCCTGCCGGTAACGGCGGCGGCGGAAAACCGGCCGGCGCGCTGGCCGCACAAATCGAGAAGGATTTTGGCAGCTTCGATGCGTTCAAGGCACAGTTTGTGGCGGCCTCGACTGCTGTCGAGGGAAGCGGCTGGGGTATCCTGGCCTGGCAGCCGGCCGGCAAGCAACTGGTCATCCTGACCGCCGAGAAACACCAAAATCTCACGCAGTGGGGTGTGACTCCCTTGCTTGTCCTGGACGTCTGGGAGCATGCCTATTATTTGAAGTATCAGAACAAGCGCGGGGAATACGTAAAGAATTTCTTCAACATCATCAACTGGGGTGACGTTGCGCAGCGTTTGGCTGCGGCGCGGGGTTAGGTTTTCGTCAAAGCTGCTTTGATGCGTTATCCGTCATTGCGGGCCGCAGCAGGCGGCCTGCAATGACGTTTGCAAATGGTTTCGACGAACTTGTCTGCTGTGCTCTTTTCCTGCCACGAAGACACAAGGCCCACAAATCGCTCGCTTACTCGTCGCCCTCCATGAGCATGCGCAGGTGGTGCCGTTCGGCGTAGCCGGCGGCTTCAGCCCGGTTGCTCAGATTCAGTTTGCTGAGGATGCTGCTGACGTAGTTGCGCACGGTGTTCTCGCTCAGGGAGAGCGTGCGCGAAATCTCGCGGTTTGTGTTGCCGTCGCTGATCAGAGCGAGGACGCGCAATTCCTGCTCGGTCAGATCCACGAAGGCTTCTCCCCGCTCAAGCTGCGTGGCTTGGCGCAGCTTGTCGAACACCATGGAGACCAGACTGCCGTCGAGTTGTGATTCCCCTCGGGCAACCGCTTCGATGGCTTGCGCCAGGGCGTTGCGGCCGAGCTGCTTCAGGACGTAGCCGGAGGCGCCGGCGTTGATGGCCTCGACGAGGAATTCGTCGTTGGCGAACGAGGTGAGCATGATCACTTGACAGTCGGGTGCAATCCGCTTGATTTCCCGACAGGCCTCGATGCCGCTTTTCCCGGGCAGGCGAATGTCCAGCACCACAACATCGGGACGCCGCTCCCGTACGGCACGGACCGCTTCATCTGCTGTGCCGGCTTCCCCCACGACCTCGAATTGTGGGTGCCGTTCAAGCAAGGCACGTAGTCCCAGCCGCACAACTTCGTGATCGTCTACGAGCAACAATCGAATGTGCGCCATCTCATCACTTCTCGCCATATTCGCGTTGGTATGGAACGGTCAGTTCCAGGTGTACGCCTTCGTTCACGCGGCCGTCAATCAGCATGTGTCCCCCCAGGAGCTGCACGCGCTTTTGCATGTTCAACAGACCTTGCCCAATGTGCGCCGGGCGCTCGTCAAAGCCAACCCCGTTGTCGCCAATGAGCAGTGTTATATCATTCTTGTTGTATGTAAGTGCCACCGTTGCTTTCGTTGCCTGGGCATGTTTGTGGACGTTTCTAAGTGCCTCGCCGACAATGCGCAGTGTATGCTGTATGAACAATGGCGATAGCGGGTTCGGAGGGTGTCCCTGCACGGTGAGTGCAATGTCAAAAGGAGCGGCCATGTGATAGCTCTGGACAAGCTCTTCCAATTGCTCTGTCAACGGTTTGTCGCTCAACTGGTCCCGCAGGTCAAAGATGTACCGTCGAATATCCTGAATGGCCTCGTTCAGATTGTTCATGACATAGTTGATTTTTTCCTGTGCTTTCTGGGGGTCTTCTGTAATCGTCAGGTTAGCATCTTCCAGCATCAAGCCGGCGGCGTAGATGGACTGTATGGTGCCGTCGTGCAACTCCCGGCCAATGCGCTCCCTATCGTCGGCCAGAAGGCGGGCCCGCTGGATTTCATCGATGAGCTGCTCGGTTTCCAGGTCGAAAACTTCCAGGGCGCGTATGATGAAATAGGCCAACGCCATCCCGGTCAGGGAACGAAATATCGGGGCCGGGATTCCAATAGTCTGGATCAGCAGGCTCTCATTCAGCCATCGGGAGAGCAACAGGGGCGACTGTGGGCCAATCAGTCCGCCAAATATCGCGTAAACCAGCAGGGGCCAGGCCGCGTATCGGAAGAACCGGGCAATGCGCGAAAGACCCTGCTTCGCTACCAGTTCTGCTTGTTTGCGGAGGCTTGCGGCTGCCAGCAGCGCCCCGGGAATTCCCAGAATGTATCGGGCAGCAACATTGCCGGAGACTATGATTTTGTCCTGGGAATAATTCGAAAACAAGATGAGCCACAGTAGCACCGCCAGCCAGGCGGTAGACAGAGCCGCTGCAATCAACCACCGTGGCCGTTGTTGCTCTGGGGCAGACATGACCAGGTCTAATCCAAAATTCAAGAGAAAGAAAAACGAGAAGGCCAGAAGAAACAACTGCATCCATTGCAGGAATTCAATGATTTCTATGGGCACATATTCTGCCTGGATGGGAATGAACACATAGCCCCATTCATGAAAGCTGTGTGCGAAACCAAAGGCGGAGAGATTCCACAGGCTGCCGGCCAGCGCAAGGCGGCTGTGTTTACGCGATTGCAGGGCGATAGCCAGGCCCATGATGAAAAAGACCTGACCGTACGTGGAATATAATATGACCTGGTTGGTTTTGAAGAAACCTGCCAGAACTTGAGGCATCTCGTCAATCCTGCGTATCTTACTTATTGTGTAGGTGCAACACACTCGTTGCGTGCGTCGCACCTGTTCTGGATTATCCCACCACGTCTTCGCCGCCGTCAACACGAATGACCGAGCCACTGATCCAGGAAATGTCCGGGGCACTCAGGGCGACAATGGTGTTGGCGACATCCTCGGGCGTTGTGATCCGTCTGAACGGATTGAGCTCCTTTGCGTGGGCAATGATCTCCGCGCTGTTTGGAATCTTGCGCATGGAGGGCGTGTCCGTGACGCCGGCTTGGATGCAATTGACCAGTACGCCTTGTGGGGCCAGTTCCAGAGCAAGCTGGCGGGTGTGCGCTTCCAACGCCGCCTTGGCCGCCGAAACCGCCCCGTACCCACGTACAACGCGATGCGACCCGGTACTCGTCATGGAAAATATGCGGCTGCCGGCCCCCAGGAGTTTCCGCGCACTCAAGTCCTGCGCCCAATAGACCAGGCTGTGGGCCATCACGTTCAGTGTCATGTCCATCTGCGCCGGCGAGACCTGCCCGTCCGGTTCGTCGGCGATGAAAGGGAGCAGGGTCCCGAAGGCCAGCGAATGGAGCGTGACCCAGATCGTGGATTGGCCGCTCGCTGCCAGTTTCTCTTCGATCGTGTTCAGCACGCGCCCCCGCCTGCGCTCATCGGCGGCATTCGTATTAAAGAAGAGAGCCTGCCGGCCCATCGCTTCGATCTCGGCGACAACTTGCTTCGCCTTGGGCAGCGTGGCCTTCAAATCGAGATGGACCCCGAAGACGTTCATGCCGGCACGGGCCAGGGCCAGCGACGCTGCTGCTCCGAATCCGCTGGATGATCCAAGTACCAGTGCCCATTTGTCCTGCAAGGTTTTGTTGGTGCTCATGCTTTGCCTCCTGATTGTGTAGGTAACTGAAGTCTGACGAAAATCAAATTTGTAGTTTGACAAGTCTTTTCCCTGACCACAGATGGCACAGATTTCTTGGCCGATCTCCC
>CAYWAK010000122.1:4203-8514 GCA_964455755.1 uncultured Ardenticatenales bacterium
CGATCTCCCAATAATTCCGTGAAAATCCGTGTTATTCTGTGGCCAAGATAGAAAATGCCTTTGACAAGTCTTTTCCCTGACCACAGATGGCACAGATTTCTTGGCCGATCTCCCAATAATTCCGTGAAAATCCGTGTTATTCTGTGGCCAAGATAGAAAACACCAAATTATTCTGCAGCTCTGGAATCCTTATTCAAGGCCCTACCCAAGGCCACCACCAAATCGCCGGCGACCGGGCCTGCGTCGCCCATTTCGTTGCGCACGATTTCGCCGGCCAGACCGTGCAAAAACGCGCCGGCCAACGTGGCCTGTGCCGGGGACAGGCCTTGGGCCAGCAAGCCGGCAATCGTCCCTGCCAACACGTCCCCGCTGCCGGCTGTGGCGAGGGCCGGGTTGGCAAAGGGCAACACCCAGGTTTCGCCATCCGGCTGGGCGATGATCGTGTGTGCCCCTTTCAAGAGCACAATTTGATTCCAGCGCGCCGCTGCTTCCTGAGCAACGTCAAAGCGGTTTTGCTGGACTTCGTGCGCCTCCTGGCCCGTCAGGCGAGCCATTTCGCCGGGGTGGGGCGTGAGGACCGCTTCGCCGCGCAAAGACTTCCACCAGCCGTCAACTTTGGCCAATGCGTTCAGGGCGTCGGCGTCAATGACCAGCGGAATGGATGCCGACGATTCTTCGTTTTCCGGCGACTCCTCTTGGCGGTGCACGAAACCGATGTGTCCCTGTGTGCGTGCGGCTTCTATGTTCAACAAACGGTGCACGAATGCCACTGTCTCCTCCTCCTGGCCAAGACCCGGCCCCACCAGCAACGCTTGATAGCCGGAGATCTCCTTGCGCAGGATGGGCAGGGCAGCGGGTACGAGAGACCCCATGCTGTGTGGCAGCAACAAGTGCGTGACCTCCGCGACGTGGCCGGCGACGATGTGGCTGACCGGTTGGGCTGCGGCCAACGTGACCAGGCCGGCGCCGGCGCGCATGGCTGATGCACAGGCCAAAGCCGCCGCCCCCGGATAGTTCGCCGAACCGGCGACAACGAGCACCTTTCCGAACGTGCCTTTATGCGCCCCTTGCGGCCGTTGTGGGAGCAGGGGCCAAACGGCATCTTCCGTTGCCAGCCGCAAGCGGACATCTTTCGCCAGCGCCGATGAAATGCCAATGTCGGCCACAGCCAGCCGGCCTACGCGCTCCAGTCCCGGCGGAAGCAGCATCCCTCGCTTGGGAAAGGCGAACGTCACGGTCAGGTCGGCGAAGGGGGTGGATGGGTCGGCAAATCCATCATCCGTATGCAAGCCGCTGGGCATGTCTACGGCGACGATCAGGGGGCGCACGGGCGGGCGGCTTGCGGCCAATCCCGGATAGCGGATGGCCGGGCGTGCCATTGGGGCCGCCTCTCTTTGCTCGCGCAGGACCGTCAGGATGCCTTGCAAGAGACCTTCGATGGGGCGCGATACCCCGGTTCCCAGAAGTGCGTCCAAGACCACATCGGTTTGGGCAACCTGTTCGCGGAGATGGCCCAGATCGTTGTCTTCCTCGGCCCACAGCGTGGGGATGCCCAGCTCCTGGACCTTCGCGAAGTTTTCATCTCCGGCCACGTTTCGCTTCCAGATGTAGAGTGTAACCGGATGTCCCATCTCATGCAGATGGCGGGCCGCGACCAGGCCGTCGCCCCCGTTGTTCCCGGGACCGGTGAGCACGAGGATGCGGTCCAAAGCATGCTCTTGCAGCAGGCGGTTGGTCGCCTGGGCAGTAGCCTGTCCGGCCTGTTCCATCATCTCGTCGTAGCTATGACCGGTTGCGTCGGTAGCCTGTTCCATGCGGCGCATTTGCTCGGCAGTGACGATTTTCATTGTGTGACTCCTCATAACATTTCTTTTACGGCTTCGGCAGCTTTGCGGGTCATGTGCGGAACGGAGGCCAGGTCTTCTGTGCTGGCCTGGCGTATTTTATCCAGCGAGCCAAACTGCTTGAGCAAGGCCCGGCGGCGCGAGGGGCCAACGCCGGGCACCTGCTCCAGCGTGGAGGTCAGGCTGCGCCGGCGACGGAGGTTGCGGTGGTAGCCAATGGCAAAGCGATGCGCTTCGTCGCGCACCCGTTGTACGAGGAAGAGGGCCGGCGAACGTTCCGGCAACCGCACGGCCTTGCTCCTTCCGGGCAGAAAAATCTCTTCCTGCCGTTTGGCCAGACCGGCTATCGGCACACGGTCTCGCAAATCAAACTCGTCCAAAATGGCCAGGGCTGCGTTCAACTGTCCCTTTCCGCCGTCCACGATAATCAGGTCGGGCAAGATGGCCCACGCACTGGGTTTGGCGCCGGGATGATTTGCGGAAACGTTTTCGCGCCAACGCTGAAATCGGCGACGGAGCACTTCTTGCATCGAGGCATAGTCATCAGGCCCGGTGACGGTACGGATGCGGAAACGGCGATAGTCGCTCTTGCGTGGCACCCCTTTGGCAAAGATGACCATGCTGCCGACCGCCGACTCTCCCTGGATATTGGAAATGTCGTAACACTCGATGCGGGTCGGAGGGGTCGCCAGGGAAAGGTGCTCCTGCAACTGCGTGATGGCTTCCGTTTGCTTGCTCTCGTCGGCTTGCCACTGTGCACGCAAATGAGTCAACGTTTCGATAGCGTTTTCGTTGGCCAGCTCCACCAGGTCTTTTTTGTGACCGCGCCGGGGCACGTGCAGGGAAACTTTGGTTCCCCGTTTGCTGCGCAGCCACTGTTCGATGATCAGGCTCTCTTCCACCTCTGCTGGTATCAGGATTTCGGGGGGCACGTAGGCGGCCGAGTCATAGAACTGTTTGAGGAATGAGCTGATGGCAGCGGGCATTTCTCCTTCTTCGGTGCCTTCCAGCAGGAAGTGTTCGCGGCCAATGAGCTTTCCTCCGCGAATGAAGAAGACTTGCACGCAAGCGTCGCCATCTTCACGCGCAAACGCCATCACATCCTGGTCTTCGCGCGTGCTCGAAACGATGCGCTGTTGTTCGGTGATGCGCTCGGCGGCGCGGATTTGATCACGATAGAGGGCCGCTTTCTCGAAGTCGAGACGTTCGGCAGCTTGCTGCATACGGGTGCGCAGGTCACCCAATACGCTCTCGGTCCGCCCATCCAAGAAGTCGCACAAGTTCTGAATCAGCGCCCGATAATCTGCTTCATCAATTGCGCCAACGCAGGGGCCGGCGCATCGTTTGATGTGGTAATACAGGCAAGCGCGCCGGTCCTGGCCGGTGATATTTCGCAGGCAAGTCAGGTACGGGAAAACCGGGCGCAGCATGTCCAACGTCTGGTGCACTGCCCAGGCAGACGTGTAGGGGCCATAGTATCGTGCCCCGTCTTGCTTCAATTCGCGTGTGACATAAATCCTTGGGAAACGGTCTTGCCAGGCTACCTTGATATACGGGTAGCGCTTGTCATCCTTCATGCGGATGTTGTAGCGCGGACGATGTTGTTTGATCAGGTTGCACTCCAGAATGAGTGCTTCCAACTCCGAGTCGGTGACGATGAACTCGAGGTCGGCAATCTCGGAAACCAGGTAGCGGGTCTTTGGTGTGTGATTTGCGGAGGCGTGGAAATAGGACCGGACACGGTTGCGCAGGTTGATCGCCTTGCCCACGTAGATGATCTGGCCGCGGACATCTTTCATCAGGTATACGCCCGGTTTGGTCGGGAGCGTTTTCAGTTTATCACGGACTGATTCATAGACCATATTTGTCTTCCGACGTACAATCGCCCTACAGGCGGCGGTCTTCGTGTGGCCGGCGGTTGACGGCAAACCGACGCGCCGACGGCGATCACCCTTCCTATTCTAGCACAGCGGGTCATGTGGGTCAAACCGAGCGCCCCGTGGGCATGCGCAGCAAATGCCCGGGGAGCACGAGGGGACACCCCTCGTCTTCCTCTCTCCCCACATTTCGGGGCTTGCGGCGAACCGCTGCGCAAGCCTCTCGGGGAGAGACATTTCAAACGGGGTGTCATGAGGCTGGAGAGAGCCGGCGACTTCGCCACACAACCAGAAAGCGCACCCCTTAGTAAAGGTGCGCTTTCTGCCCCATTATCCCATATCCCCAAGGTACCCCATACCCCAGAGCAAGGGTGAAACTGGTTGACTGCAGTCCGCAGGCAGGCGACAAGTCGCCCGCTGCAGGCCGTAGCTCAACTCACAGAAGAAGCATGTACACAGACAAAGAAATCACCCATTACGGTAAAATTGACACGTGGAACAGGCTTTCGAGCCTGTCAGCAGCCTGGAAAGGCTACTCCACGTGTGGCTTTTGCTCCAATGCGAAATCACATAAATGGCCGCGCGTCATT
>CAYWAK010000123.1:0-7214 GCA_964455755.1 uncultured Ardenticatenales bacterium
CGTGAAAATCTGTGTTATTCTGTGGCTAAAGCAGAAAACGCCAATGTCCAGTAACCGGAGGTACTGACCATGAAGAAACGAAACGCTTTACCAGGTTCACGCGCCCTGCTGCGGGCCACGCCGCTTCTTGTCGCGCTCTTGATTGCCGGTGGTCTGTACGGCATCGGGCCACAGGCTTGGGCAGCGAAGAACATGCATCCCTTGCGCCAAACGGTACCCTCGCCTACGCGCGAGGTGACATCAACCCCCAAACCGAACCCAACGGCAACCGAATCGGGGGGTGAAACGGCCACGCCGGCGCCACAAATCCCCACCGAAACATCTGCACCGGCGCCGTCCAGCGAGCCGGCCAATGCTACGGCGACGCCGGCGCCTTCACAAACCGGTGCGCCATCCGTTACGCCGCAGGCCGCCAGCGCATCGGCAACCCGGACGGTCCCGACCGTTCCTGGCTCCGCGACGACCGAGGCCCTGCTGATGACGCCATCGCCCGGCGGCAGCACGCAGCCTCCCCCTGGACAGGCCTCGTCGGCCACGCCGCCGGCATACGTGCCACCGGCAACGTCCACGCCTTCCCGGCCGCTTCGCAGCACCGCAGTTCCCGCTCCCTCCCAGCCCCCTCCGCCAGACGAGACGACCGGGAGCCTGACGCTTCCGCTGGTCTGGCTGCTTGCCGGGCTGCTTCTCGCGGGCATCGGCGTTCGTGCACTGTACGGTAGAACAAGATAAAAGCACCTTTTTCAATTTAATATCATTACAAAAACCAAAAATGAACCTTAAGAATACCGAAATTCACACAAATAGGTATTGCAAAACGCGCGAAAATATTGTATAATAGAAATGTCTCTTATTCGCGGGGGATTACGCGCCCTAGACCAGAAAAGAAAGGAGGCGTAGTTAATGATCACAACCATGCAAAAACGTTGGCGCACGGGGATCGTTATCCTTGCCCTCATCCTGGTCCTCCAGTTGCTAATCGGAGCCACCGCTGCTGGTGCTGCGAGCCCGGCCTACCATGTCGTGCAATGGGGGGAGAATCTTACTTCCATTGCCTATCAATATGGTACGAGTCCATGGGACATCGCCAGTGCCAATGGTATCTGGAATCCCGATCTAGTATACGTCGGTCAGGTGCTATACATTCCCCATCCGTGGGTTGTTCCAGGAGGTCCGGGCTGTGGGGTGCCCTGTGGTACACCGTCTTACGTACCACGGCCAGTTCCCGCGCCATGCGGCTCACCATGTGGCACGCCAGTCTACGTGCCACGGCCAGTTCCCGCGCCATGCGGCTCGCCGTGTGGCACGCCAGTCTACGCGCCGCGACCAGTTCCCGCGCCATGCGGATCGCCGTGTGGCACGCCGGTTTACGTACCACGGCCAGCTCCCGCGCCTTGCGGCTCGCCGTGCGGCGGCGCAGTATACGTGGTTCATCCTGGTGATAACCTCACATGGATCGCAATGCGTTTCGGTACCAGCGTGTGGGCCATCGCGCAAGCAAATGGTCTCGCCAATCCAAACGTGATCTATGCAGGGCAGCGGCTGGTGATCCCGGTGTAAGGTTTTTCTTGTTCGGAAGGAAGTTTCAGAAACCCTATTACCCTAACCCTAGTATTCCGAAAATGTTTACATAAACCCCAGGGCCCGTAAGCTACTCGTCAGAGACACAAAAGGAGGCGCCGGCACAGCCGGCACCTCCTTTTTCTTGCGTTGAAACTTTCAGGATGTGGGTTCGTCAGGACCTCTTTCTCTGCCGGGCCGGCGCATCCACGACGCAACGAAACCCAACATCCTCGTATGCGCCATCCGGGCGAGCCCCGCTGCGTGACGTGCATTGCGCCTGATCGGCGGGGTCGAACCACGAGCCTCCCCGCTGAACCTTCAGGCCCGCATCATCGAAATTGCTGGCCGTCCACTCCCAGACGTTGCCCGCCATATCGAACAGGTTGTACGGACTGGCACCCGAAGGATACTGGCCGATGGGCGTAGTGCCCTCCATTCGACTCTCCTGCGTGTTGGCACATTTCGGCGAGAACTTATCTCCCCAAGGCCAGAGTCGGGCATCCGTATCACCGCGCGCGGCCTTTTCCCATTCGACTTCTTTAGGCAGCCGCTTTCCGGCCCATCCGGCGTACGCCTGCGCGTCTTGCCAACTGACAAACGTCACGGGGTGATCCGCGACTTCCTTCATCTGGGCCTTTTCCGGCCAATGCGGAGGCTTTCGGTGACCGCTTTCTTTCAGGAAGCGCCCATATTCTCGATAGGTCACCGGCCACTGATCCATGTAGAATCCGCCGGCCTCTAGCATTCTCGCATTCGGCCCGAAAAAGAAAGGCCCCTTGGGAACGTACACCATCGTTTTTCCGTCAGGCGCTATGACAGGGGATCGCGGCGGATCCTTGGGCGGTGCCGGCAGACTCGGCTGCCCGATGGGAGGTGCGCTGATCACCGTTCCTCGTTTTGCGACCTCAAATATCCGTGAGTCGCGCAAATGGGTGAACAGCACGGGCGTGGCCCACTCCAAGCTGTCGGGACATTCCACCGCCAATGCCTTGCGTGCTTCACCGAGCGCTGCTTGCACAGGCAAGCTGTCGGCCAACGCCGCGTAGAATTCGCGGGCCAGCGAAATGCCGCCGGCATCGCTGATTTCAAACTGCATGGCAATCACAGCCGGCAGCCCGACGCGGACCAGCCCGCTTGCCGCGCTGCTGAAGGGGTCCGTCTCATCGGCCACCGTCCCCCGGCACGCATTGAGAAACACCAGCCGAACCGAGTGGGCATCGCGCAACAAGCGGCCCAGGCTCTGACTGCCGATCAACTGACCCTGGCGCTGCTCATCCTCGAAAACAAGGGCGCCCTCCTCGGCGGCTCCGTCAAACCCCCCGTGACCGACAAAGTGCAGAATGTGATACGGTTTGCTCCGCAAGCGGGTCGCCAGCTTCCGTAACGTGTTGGCCCCCTCCACAACGTCAAGCTGTACCGCGCCCATCTGAATCAGGCCACCGAGTGCGGCCCGAATGCGCTCCGTTTCCTGTCTCACGTCGAGCGGCGCATAATTTGCATCCCCCTGCGGAGTGGCCAGCACGAGAACGATACGCAAGGGCCACCCCGTGTGCAAAGAGACGCGACGGGGCTGCGTAATCGTCGTGTAACGCACGATGGGAGAATAGCGCGAGAGAACCAGGAAATCGCCACGCTCCTTGTCGAAGAGAAACTCCCACGGAAGGGCGAGAAGGGAGGGAGGGAGGTCGAGCAGAATGTTCAATCCCCGGTCTGCCTGCTGCGTCTGCTTCCAACTTTTTTCAAACGCTGCGCGCAGGCTGCCGCTGAAGAGCGCATCGAATAGCTCCTGCCCAAACCGCCGCACCTGCTCAATCTCCGGCGACCGCGCCCGTCTGGGAGCGGCCCGGGCATGGAGCATGGCCTTTTCCACGGCGTTGCGCAACGCGCCCAGGTCTTTGGGGTCCACGGGAGGACGAAATGGGGCCCGCGCCTTGCCGACGGGCGACCGTGACAGCGTGCTTACATATTGCAGCCCCCGCGGGCGAATCTGCAACTCGAACTCAACGTATTGAAGCGTCGTCACATCTCAGTCTTCCCAGGTTGTCAGACCTTTCGGCTGGGCGGGGGCGGGGCCGACACGATCCGATTCCGTACGGCAGTCCTCGCACAAATAGGGCATATACTTGCTGGCGTATTCCTCGCTTTGGCGGTAGTCCACCGAGGTGCGCACCACGCACGCAAACTTGATGGGGAAGTCGTGCGCAAACGACTGGCGTATCGCGCCGAGACTCTGGATTTCGGCCTGCACTTCTGCTTCGACCTCGGACCATGGGCGGCCATCAGCCGTACGGATTCGCTCGCGCAGCAGGCCGAAGAAGTGCTTGCGCACCTCCATCCCGTGTTCATACACCAGCAGATTATGGAGGCGGTCTAGCTCCGCTTCCACAGCTTCCACATATTCCGAAGTTTGTATCCAGCTACGATATGCTTCGTGGTCAGCCTCACCAAGTGGCTCGTTTCGCTTGTCGCGCGTTGGCTTGCTGCAATTGTCGCACACGACGCGCCCGCATCGAACGCACAAGTGAAGCTCGCCCGTTGGGTACGCCTTCGCGTCGCGTTCACACAAGCCACTATGCCAGCGGGCATAAACGTCTTCGGCAGTGGCTATCGTTTGCTCATCCGGTGTTTGTACGTCCGTCAAAACCATGTCCTTTCTGATTGGCATCTTCTCGAAAGCGTGGTGCGGCCTTGTGTAGGGCGGTGGACGATCGTCCGCTGCGAGCCCGGCCCCCCACGCAACTTTATCCTTCGTGGAGTGCGCCGGTGAAATCCGCGTTGTCCAGGCCGGCACCGGTCAGGTCTGCGCCGCGCAGGTCTGCGTTGCGAAAACTGGCTCCCTCCGCCTGAACATCGCGCAAATCGGCCTCCCGCAAATCTGCGCCATCGAAGACAGCCTGGCGCAGGAGACCGCCCCGCAATATGGCCCGGCGCAAGCGAGCCTCGCGCAGGCTGCTGTGCATCAGGTTCACCGAATCGGCTTGCACATCGCTCAAGTTTGCCTCGTCGAGCACACATTCTCCCAAACCGGCCCAACGCATGGTTGCCCCGTGGAGGTCCGCGCCGTGCAAGTCGCTCTCCGACATGAAAGCGGCAGCGAGATTTGCGCCGGCCAGGATCGCACCGCGCAGGCAGGTTTTGCCGGCGGAAACACGTTCCAGATCCACGCCCTGCAGGTTGGCTTCGGAGAGGTCTACCTCCTTGTACGACAAACGGGCATGACGCAAGACTGCGCCGCGCAGGTCTGCCGCGTGGAGATTGGCGTTGTCGAATTCGGTGTTGAGAAACCAACTCCCCTGCAAATCGGCCTGCTGCAAGTTCGTTGCCGTCAGGTCGACGCCAATAAAGGCCTGGTTTCGGACAATCGCCCCGCTCAAATTGGCATTGCGGAACGAAACCGACGCGACGGTTTCAATGTGTGCCAAATCCAGGCCATCGCGCAGCGCGGCAAGCAAATCGCTGCCGGAGAGTTCGCGTCCGTCAACGCGTACGCCGCAGAGCACGGCCTCGCTCAGTTCTACGCCACGCAAATCCCAGCCGTTCAACTCCAGGCCGGCGAGGTCCCACGCGCCAAGGCTTTGCCGCTCGCCGGTCGGCAGCGCGTCCAGCGCGTGCTGCAAGGCATCCAACCGCTCGCGTGGGGCCGGCGTTGCCGCCGGAGGCTGCTTCCGCCGGAAGCGATCTAGAAATGCCACGAGCAGCCCCCGCTCCATGTTTTGCGCGGCAGCACAAGCTGCCCCGCTTCAAATCCTTTGCGAAGGCGCGCTACGATTGCTCGTTACCTTCCTGGACGACCATGCGGAAGATGTCGGATTCGGTGATAATCCCCACCACCTTTCCCTGATCCACCACCGGCAATCCCGCGATCTTGTTCTGCAACATGATCTGCGCTGCCCCGTAGATCGTGGCGTCTGGCGCGACCGTGATCGGTTTTTTCGACATGATGTCTTCCACGGTCAACTTGGCCAGTAAATAATGGATCTCGAAAATGCTCAGCGATGTCGCGTCGGAGGGGCTGGCCTCGCGCAAGTCACCCAGGGTTACGATTCCGACCAACTTGCCATGATCTACAACCGGCAACCGTCGAATGCTGTTCTCTTTCATGAGGCGATTTGCCTGTCCCAGGGACGTGTTCGGTGCAATAGTGATTGGGTTTGCTGTCATCCAGTCGCGCACTTTTTGTGATTTCATGATTTCCTCCTGGTGGGTAAGGTGTTCTTTGCACGCACGGCACCATTGCCGTTGTGCACGTCAGTAAATGAACTCGTGAATGTCGTACGGTGCGACTTTCGGGCGGTTCTGCGGGTCAAAGAGAAAGCTGGCCTGCATCTCCTCCAACTGTTCGCGGATTTCCAACTTCGAAAGGGGACGGATTCCGTCGCGGGCTGCGCGCTGCGCATATTCCGATCCCGGGTGTTCGACAAATTCCGAAAGGTAGACCAGATCGTCCCGGCCCAGGGGGAGACTGTTCACCACGCGTGCCGTGTTTTCGACATGGGCAGCGGCATAGCGGTCGCCTCCGGCGCCGACCAGGACAATGACGCCCACATGTACGCCGGCATCGTGCAACATTTGAACCAAATCCCGCGCCTGCTCAACCGTGCCAGGCTTGTTGAGGTAGGTCAGCAACGCCGGATCCCCGGACTCCAGGCCAATATAGACCCGCTGCAACCCCTGTTTGCGCAGGGCCAGAAAATCTTCGACTTGTTTGTGGTGACCGGTGAAAACGTCCAGAAACGAGTAGACACCCCGAAACCAGTGCGGATGCGTTGCACGCCAGGCAACGCTCTCCGGCACGGTCAAATCGGAGGGCACCAGGTCGAACGATTCGTGAATCAACTGGAAAACCTCAATCAGATAATCGGTCGGAGCGACCAGAGCGTTCGCGTCAGCCAGGAAAATCGTGTGTCGCAGTCCCAGGCGGCCACGCAGGAGGTCTTTTACTTGCGAGATATGAGTCTGCACCTCGGGGATAGGCTTGACCCGAAACGGTCTGTCGCGGTAGAAATTACAAAATGTGCAGCGGTTGTAGGTGCAGCCCTCGGTGATTTGCAGCACGAGGGCGAGGTATTGATCGGGTGGCAGAATGGTGATCGGCTTGTAGACCTGCAGAAAGTGCGTTCGTTCCGCTCGCAACCTTTCGGCGTCCCAAGCGGAGACGCGGCTCAACCACGCGATCGCGCCATCCCACGTAGCCGCGTCCGCCGCCGGCCCGCTCACGACGATTGCCTCGCCCTGTTGCATCGCACCCCGCACGTGACCGGCCATATCGAGCAGTCGCTCTGCCAGCGCCTTTTTTCCCTTGTCACCCAAATCACGGCGTTGCCGGATTTTCACTCCGCCAGCATTCCGGTAAGCCCATTTCTCCATGACCCGGTTATCTATGCCCCGCTTGTAATTCTTGCCATCGAGAAATGCCCCGATCCAACGCCCGGCCTGGTCAAACGTGACAATCGAGAACTTGTCAACCGTCAGGGTCAACGCATTGCGTTTTAGATTGATAAGAACATCCTCCCCGTATTTGGGAAGGGTCAGTTTCAGAAGAGACATCTGGCCACTGGGTCACCATTAATGGCTGATGAGCAACAATTTGCCGGCAGCTATCTTGAATGGATTATAGCACACCTAGACGTGCAAGGCAAAATAGAAGCGCCTGT
>CAYWAK010000123.1:7314-8498 GCA_964455755.1 uncultured Ardenticatenales bacterium
CTGGTGACTTTGTGGCCAGCGCTTTCAGCTTTTCTGCGCGCTCGGTGGCTGCCAGTTCGTCCAGAAATTCGTCCAGATCGCCATTGAGTACAGCTTCCAGGCGGTAGAGAGTTTTCCCGATACGGTGATCCGTCACCCGATTTTGGGGAAAATTGTACGTGCGAATTTTTTCGCTTCTTTCGCCGCTGCCAATTTGAGAACGCCGGGTCTCCGTAATCTCCGCGCGCTGACGCTGTTGCTCGCGATCGTAGAGGCGCGCCCGCAGAATGGAAAGCGCGCGCAACCGATTTTGCAACTGGGACCGTTCATCCTGGCAAGAGACCACGATACCACTCGGCAAGTGGGTAATGCGCACCGCAGAATTGGTGGTATTCACACTCTGTCCGCCGTGACCCGAAGAGCGGAAAATGTCCACACGCAGATCCTCCGCGTTGATCTCCACTTCCAAGTCATCCACAACCGGCAGCACAGCTACCGTGACGGTCGAGGTGTGGATGCGCCCGCTCGACTCGGTAATCGGCACACGCTGCACACGGTGTACGCCCGATTCATACTTCAGCCGAGAATATGCGCCGGCCCCCTTGACTTCAAAGATCACTTCCTTGAAGCCGCCGATCCCGGTTTCGTTGCTGGTCAAAAGGCCCATCTTCCAGCGATGGTTTTCCGCAAAGCGGCTGTACATGCGGTATAAATCAGCAGCAAAGAGTGCTGCTTCTTCCCCACCGGTTCCCGCCCGAATTTCCACGATGGTGTCGCGCTTGTCATCGGGATCCTTCGGTACGAGGAGGAGCATCATGCTGTCGTACAAGGCTGCTGCTTCTTCCTGCAGCGATTCGATTTCCTCTTGCACCAGGGCCAGCATCTCAGGGTCCGATTCTCCCTCGACCATGGTCTGTGCGCCGGCAAGCTGTTGTTTCACGTCCTGATATCGTTGATAGGCCTGCACAACGGGCAACAATTCGCGCTGCTCTTTCGCATACTTTGCCAGCACTTCATAATTCGCAGAGACTTCAGGAGAAGCCATTATTTGTTCAATTTCGTTGTACCGTTCAGCAATCTGTGCTACTTTATCTAACATCCAATGTTACTCCTAACTGCCGGCGTAGGACAGCCTTTCCAGGCTGTCAGCGTAGGGCAGGCTTTCTAGCCTGCCAGCGGCCGCAACAGCCTGGAAAGGCTGTTCT
>CAYWAK010000124.1:0-3316 GCA_964455755.1 uncultured Ardenticatenales bacterium
CGTGGTTGATTTCTGTTGCACCCTATGGTTTGCCCCCATTTTTTGAAAAGATACGAGTTGCGTTTGGAATGCGACTCCTGCTCGCTCCCGGTGGGTGACAGTCCCTCGCCGGAGATGCGGACTGTCGTCCACTCCGAGCACGTAAGGCAACCCAAAACGCAAATTTTTGACGCGCCCCCCTCCCCCGAAGTTTCCCGAAAGTGGACAAACACTTTGACTTGCGCTATAATGAAAGCCGTGCAGTTACCATGGATGGCTGCGTACTACCGACAATGAAAATGCGCACGGCTTGAAACGTGCCAACGTTCTAACGTGACACATGACACTCTGTTTTATAACACCCAAGAAGACCCGGCACAAAGGACATTAGAAAACAATGTATCAGGCACCACGCGGAACCCAAGATATTCTGCCCGCCGACCAACCCTATTGGCGAACGATTCTGCAGACCGTGGAAAGATTGGCCCAGACCTACGGCTATTTGCGCATTGACACGCCCATTTTTGAAGACACCTCTCTCTTCGAAAGGGGTGTCGGGGGGGGCACCGACATCGTCGACAAGGAGATGTACTCCTTCGAGGACAAAGGGGGCACACCTATCACCTTACGTCCCGAATTTACAGCCGGCGTCATGCGTGCCTACATCGAACATGGCATGCGCACGTTGCCCCAGCCGGTCAAGCTCTATTCCACCGGCCCCATTTTTCGCTACGAACGCCCGCAAGCGGGCCGCTTTCGCCAGCACCACCAGTTCAACGTGGAAGCGATCGGGGAGCAAGACCCTGCTCTCGACCTGGAGATTATGTCTGTCGCCTGGCAGCTCTACAGCGAACTCGGTTTTGGAGGACTCTCCTTCCAGTTGAACAGCACGGGCTGCCCGCAATGTCGCCCCGCCTATCTGCAGGCTCTCAAGGCGTACTACCGGCCCCACGAAAGCGTCGTGTGCGACGATTGCCGCCGCCGGCTGCAACGCAATCCGCTGCGGGTCCTCGATTGCAAGAAAGAGTCGTGCCAGGCAATTATTGCCGGCGCACCACACATCATTGACGCCCTTTGCGAGGAATGTGCGGACCACTTTTCGCGGTTGCGACATTACCTGGACCTGCTTGGGCGGCCCTACGAACTGAACCATCGCCTGGTGCGCGGCCTCGATTATTACACAAAAACGGTCTTCGAAGTGTGGGCCGGCGGAATCGGCGCCCAAAACGCGCTGTGTGGCGGCGGGCGATACGACGGCCTCGTTGAAGAGTTGGGCGGTACTCCCACCCCCGGCGTGGGGTTTGCCTCCGGCCTGGAGCGTATCGTCTTGCTGATGAAAGCACAAAACATCGAACCGGAATCGTTGATATCCACCCCCTTCCTCCTGGCCTACCAGGGAGCGGAAGCCAAAGATGCCGCCGTCCGATTGGTCAACGAACTGCGCGCCGCCGGAATGGGGGCCATTTTGACATTTGGTGACCGGAGCATGAAGGCACAGTTACGGCAGGCAAACCGCAGCGGCGTATCCTACGTGCTGATCATTGGCCCTGATGAACTGGCCCAAGAGCAGATCACCGTGCGCGACATGGCCGGCAGAGACCAACAACGAATCGCCCGTTCTGATTTCTTCGATTGGGCCAAAGAACGGGCGCGCTGAGCGAAAGGGTTCCGTGGTGCAAAACATCGCCCTTCTCTACCATCCGAAAATTGTCGAAGCCGAGCGCCTGGCCCGCAAGGTGGCAGAAACCCTGGCCCAAACCGGGGTCGCCGCCCATCTTCAATCGGCGTGGAAAGTGGATGCACTGCGTGACCGGCTGGATCAATTCGATCTGCTGATTACGTTCGGCGGAGATGGCACGATCTTGCGGACGGCGCGCGCGTGCATTCCCCACAGATTGCCTATCCTGGGCGTAGATTTTGGGAAACTCGGGTTCCTGGCCGAGTTGAAGCCGGAAGAGACGCTCGACAAGATACCGCAGGTGCTGGATGGCGACTTTTGGCTGGAAGAGCGGATGTTTCTGCACGTCGCACACTTTCGCGGTAACGATCATTATGCCACCTACTACGCCTTGAACGACGCCGTGGTCGCACGAGGTACATTGGCTCGCGTGCTGGAGATTCATCTCTCCGTGGATGGCGCTCCCATTACCACCTATCTGGCGGACGGCCTGATTATTTCCTCCTCGACCGGTTCCACGGCGTACGCGCTGGCCGCGGGCGGCCTGATTATGTCCCCCAACGTGCCGGCATTCATGGCCATCCCCATTGCGCCGCACTTGAATGTCGTGCGCGGCCTGGTCGTGCCCGCCGACGCCGAGATGCAGGTCATGGCCCACACCCATCATGAAGCGGTCCTTTCCATTGACGGGCAGATTGACCTGCACTGGCACAATGAAGACAATCTGATCATCACCATCGGACAGGAGCGCAGCCGGTTGGTGCGCATGCGGCCACAGAATTATTATTACGCTACCCTGGCCCAGAAATTGGGGCAAGGTCCCGGCGCACATCACCGGTTCCGCACACGAAAGTCTTTTCCATGACCCAAACTCCCGAAGCGGAAATCCAGGCCCTGTTGAGAGAAGGCATTGTTGCGGCACGGGCCGGCGACGAGGAAGAGGCACGCCGTCTGCTTGCCGGCGTAACCGAGCGCGACGAGAACAATGCCGAAGCCTGGCTGTGGCTGAGCAGCGTGACCGATTCGCTGGCGGACAAACTGGTCTTCCTGGAACGGGCTGTCGAACTAGCGCCGGACAATGCGGAAGCCCGCGCCGCGTTGGAACGTGTGCGCAAAAAGCAGCCGGGGCGCGCGCCAGTGTCCGAAGAAGAACCGTTCCATTGCACCTGGCACCCGGAGAGGGAGACACTGCTTCGTTGCAATCGCTGCGGCCGGCCGATGTGCATCGAGTGTGCGGTTCGCCATCCGGTCGGGCTACGCTGTAAGGAGTGCGTACGCGAGACCCGTTCACCGGTATACGATGTGCGACCGGAGAGTCTGGCCCTGGCGTTGGCAGCCGGCACAGGGGTCGCTCTCCTGGCCGGCTTTGTTGTGCCGATGTTTGGCTTCTGGAGCATTTTCATCGCCCCGGTCGCCGGCGGATTTGTGGCCGAGGCCATCGAACGGAGTGTGCCGCGCCAGCGCGGCCGCCCGATGCAGGTGGCGGCAGGGGTGAGTGTGGTACTGGGATTGCTCCTCGCACAGGGGCTGGCTCCCATTCTGTTGCGCGGCGCACCGCTGGTCGCTTTCGTGGTGCTGGCTGTCCGTGCATTAATCAATCCTTTCAATTTAATCTACCTCGCTCTGGCCATTGGCACAGCGGTCAGGCGCCTGCGTTAA
>CAYWAK010000124.1:3416-8440 GCA_964455755.1 uncultured Ardenticatenales bacterium
AATGAACCATGCTTGTTGAACTATCCATAACAGACTTCGCGATCATAGACCAATTGCGGCTTACCTTCGCGCCGGGGTTGCAGGTGCTGACCGGCGAGACGGGGGCCGGCAAGTCGATCATCGTGGATGCCGTCAGCCTGCTGCTGGGGGGGCGCGCCACTGCCGACGGAATCCGTGCCGGCGCAGATCGTGCCTACGTAGAGGGCATCTTCTCGCTGGAAAACAACCTCCCCCGTGACCTGGCCCCTCTGCTGAAAGCACTCGGCATGGCAGAAGAAGACAGCAGCCTCATTCTGTCGCGAGAGGTCAGTCGCCGGGGGCGCAACGTCTGCCGGGTAAACGGGCGGGCGGTGCCGCTCAAAACCTTGCAGGCGGTCGCCGAGTCACTGGTGGACATTCATGGGCAGACAGACCATCTCTCCTTGCTGCGCGTCCGCAATCACGTGGACTTGCTGGATCGTTACGCCGGCACAGAAGACCAGCGGAAGAACGTGGCCGAGCGCGTCCGCGACTTGCGCACTATCCGCCAAGCCCTCGCCGAGCTGCTGCGCGACGAGCGTGAATTGGCCCGGCGTACAGACCTCCTGGAGTACCAGATCGCCGAAATCGAGGACGCGCAACTGGACATCGAGGAAGAAGAACAATTGCGGCGAGAACGGCGTCGCCTGAAAAATGCAGCCCGTCTGGCCGAGCTGGCCGGCTCGGCCTATGACGCTATGCGCGCGGTGGACGATGGGGGTGACGCGCTCATGGACCGACTGGAGGTCGCCATTCGCGACCTGGCCAACCTGGTGAGTCTGGAACCGGAGATGGCCCCCCAACACGAAACGACAGAGCAGGCTTACTACCTGTTGGAAGACGTGGCCGATACCCTCTTGAAATATCGTGACGAAATCGAACTCAATCCCGTCCGCCTGGAACAGGTAGAAGACCGGCTGGATCTCTTGTTCCAACTCAAGCGAAAATACGGGGACACAATCACCGACGTGCTGGCCTTTGCCGAACGGGCACGGGCGGAGAGAGAAGCGATTACGCACAGTGCAGAACGCATTGACGAATTGCGGGCCGCCGAGGAACAGGCTTTGCAGGAGATTGGCGAATGGGGAGGGGCTCTTTCCGCCCGGCGCCAACAAGCCTCGGTGAAGCTGGCCGAGGCTGTTGAAAAAGAGCTGGATGACCTGGGCATGTCGGTCGCGCGCTTTCAGGTGCGCATCGCCCAACACGAATCGGACGATGGCGCTCCCTGGGAGGGTCGGCGCTATGCCTTTGACGCGACAGGTCTGGACAAAGTCGAATTCTTCATTGCGCCCAACCCTGGTGAGCCACCCAAACCGCTGGCCAAAATTGCCTCCGGCGGCGAGACTTCCCGCCTGATGTTGGCGCTCAAGACGGTGCTTTCCCAGGCCGATGAGACCGCCACGCTCATTTTCGATGAGATTGATCAGGGCATTGGTGGACGCATCGGTGGCATCGTGGGGCGCAAGTTGAGCGTCCTTGCCCGGCATCATCAGGTCTTTTGCATTACCCATCTGCCGCAGATCGCGGTTTATGGCGATGCGCATGTACACATTCGCAAAGAAATCGTGGGAGAGCGGACCGTTACGCGCGTGAACCCCCTGGATGCGGAAGGCCGACTGGACGAGTTGGCCCAGATGCTCGGCGCAACCGGTCAGGCCGGCCAGGAAACGGCCCGCGAGATGTTTCAACAAGTGGCTGCCTGGAAGCAGGAGCCTATGGAATCTGGAAATCAGAGACAGGAGAAAAGGGTATGAGCTTCGATGGAAAGGTGGCTGTGGTCACCGGCAGTGGGCGGGGTATCGGCCGGGAGATCGCGCTGGAATTCGCCCGGCGCGGTGCACATGTGGTGATAAACTATTTCCGCAATTCAGACCCGGCAGAGAAAACGGCCCGCCTGGCGCGGGAAGCCGGCGTGGAGGCCCTGGTGGTTCGCGCCAATGTCGGTGATCCGCAGGCAATCGAGCAGATGTTTTCCGAGGTAGATCGGACGTTTGGGGGTATGGACATCCTCGTCTGTAATGCCGCATCCGGTTACATCCGCCCGGTGATGGAACAGAAAGTGAAGGGTTGGGACTGGACGATGAATATCAATGCGCGGTCGGTACTCTTTTGCGCCCAGCAGGCCGTCCCGCTGATGGAGAAACGGGGCGGCGGACACATCGTGAACATCTCCAGTCTGGGTTCGTTCCTCACGCTCCCAAACTATGTGGTGATCGGCGCGTCTAAGGCGGCGATTGAGACGATCACCCGTTATCTGGCGGTCGAGTTAGCGCCCAAGAACATTGCAGCCAACGCGGTTTCGGCCGGCGTGGTGGCCACCGGTGCCCTGGACCATTTTCCGAACAAAGAGCAGATGTTGGAGCAGGGGCGCGCACGCACGCCGGCCGGGCGCCTGGTTGCCCCGCAGGATATCGCCCAGCTCACCGCCTTTCTCTGCAGCGACCAGGCGACGATGATCCGTGGTCAGACGATCATCATTGATGGCGGTTTCTCGCTGCTGCCCCCGGGGTAACCCCTTCCTCACCCTTGAATAGTGGCCAACACGCGGTCGAGGTGCAGGAACAACCGGCCGGCCTCGCGCAACAAGGCAGACCAATCGAGCGACCGTGTGGGGCGCACGTGCTCGAAGATGACGAACCGGGTGTACGCTACGTCAGTCTCGCCGGCCAGGCTCTCCGCCAGGCGGCGCGTCTCCACAGCAGGGATATAGCGGTCGCCCGCGTCGCCCATGACGAAGACCTTCGCCCGCACCTGGCCGGTGCGGTAGGCGGGCGATAGGCGGCGCAGCGTCTCTTTCTGCCGGACAGGCAGTTGGTCCAGCAGGGCGTCTACCTGGGCCGGATCACGATTCGTCAGCAGGCGGTACACGGCCTGGGCCGGCGGCGACAGGTCGTCTACGGCGATATTCTTCGTCCCCTTCTCCGCGAGCAACTGCTCCAGGATCGTCCGGTCGCGTGTGTCCTCCAGCCCCTCTATCAGGTGACGGGTCAACGCCGAAGCGACCAGTTCGTCCGGCTCCCACGGTTTCAAGGCCCCCTCTTCCGGGACCGTCCGGGTGGTGATCGCCCGAACCATGTTACGCAGGTCGTAATAGCCGCTGAAGAGGTGCAGAAAGGCTACGTCGCCGGCGATTCGTTCGTCTGCAGCGGCCAAGGTGGCAAACGACGAGCCGACGCAGAAGCCGACGAATCCGACGTGATCGGGGGCCACAAACTCGCGTTCGCGCAGGTACTGGAAGGCGGCGACCAGCGAATCGATCTCGGACGGGATCATCCGTCCCTGCTCCAGGGCGGCCGAGTGGGGCATCATGACCACGATTCCTTCGCGGGCCAGTGAACGAGCCAGGCCGGCCAGCGGTGCTTCGGTATAGTTGGGGTAAAAACCGAGGGCCAGGATGATCGCGCTGTGTGGCTCGTCGTCAGGGGGGCGGTATAGATCGGCGCGGTTGGTCGTCCCGCCGGCGGGGTAGCTAATCTGTTCGAAGCGCGGCGGGCGGGTGACAAGTTGCAGCGGCGAGACCGGTACGGCGGGGAGGACGTCCGCGACCAGGAGGGCGGCCTCGACGGCGGTCCGGCCCGGGGGAAGGGCCGCGCCGGCCACGCAGATCGCCAGCGCCACGATAGCGATGGCGCACCCACCCCTGAGGCGCGAAGCATGAAACACGAAGCTTGCCCCAGTCTCCCTTTCTGACATAGACGCCGTCCCGCCAGGCTGTCCGGCTAGTCCGGTAAGGCAACCAGAATCTTCCCGTATCCGAGGGCGCCGGCGTCAAGCACAAATACCAGGCCGTGGGCATCCTTCGGCACCTGGAAGGCCACCTGTCCGTTAATCTTCGTGCCGGGGGCAATCTCGCTGCCGGAGATTTCCTTCGCCGTGTCAATCGAAGCGGTCAGATCGAGATCGTGTTTCTGGCCGGTTGAGTCCTTGAGGTACATTTGCAGCAGGTAGAGTTTCAGCACGGTCGAAATCCCTACCGGTTCCGTGCCCCGGTTCTCAATGGTCGTGTCCACGACCATGAACGTTTTGCCCTCGGTGGGCTTGTTGGCGCGGAATTCCGGCATGGAGGTGATGTCGTTCACGGTGAGCGTCAGTCCGGCGATCTCTATGCTGTCGCCAAGGGCAAGCATGGTCTGTCCGGCTTCGTCGGTCGGTCCGGCCTGCGCTTCCACTGTGACCGGCTCGGGGCCGAGTTCAACGGTGACGCCCCCGGCACCGAAAAGGGCGTCATGGAAAACGAAAACCAGGCCCTGGGCATCTTGCGGCACCTGAAAACCAATCGTGCCCCGCACCTGCTCGCCGGGACCGATATTGCCGTCGGGGTTGCTGACGCCGGCAGCGAGATTGGCGACTGGATCGTATGCGTATTCCTGCCCGCTGCTGTCCCGCAGGCTTGTCTGGAGCAGCGACGACATGGAGGCGTCGCTCTGGCCCTGGTTGCGCAGCAAGAGGTCCACAGCCACAAACTTCTGTCCGGAGTCTGGCTTGTTGTACTTGTCACCGGCCGGGGAGTCCCAGCCAAGGACGGTTAGCGTCACGTTGCCGACAGGTATCACGTCGCCGACCTGGAAGACCGTTTGGCGGGTGGGTGCGGGCGCGGTGATCGGCTGCGGGGCTGGGGATTCTGTGGGCGCGGGCGCTTGGGCCTGTGCTGCCGGCGTGGCGGATGGGACTGCCGTCGCCGGCATGGGCGTTGCCGCCGGGCTGGGCGACCCGGTTTGCTGTCCCGTCAGGCTCCCGCAGGCCAATGTGGCCAGCACGAATGCCAGCGCGACGAACAACGGCACCGGCAAACGAGTCTTGGTCGTTTTGTTTGTCATCGTAATTCCTCCATGAATATGTCGGCACACCCGGGCTGGTCAGTATCGAGGGGGATGGCTTGGCTACGACTCGGACCTATTCTACCACGAAGGACTTATGCGGTCAAACAGTTGCGGTTAGGCGAGAAGTTCAACTGCTTCGAAAATAGACGATTGGACTCACAGATAGAAGGAAACACGGATTTCTAT
>CAYWAK010000125.1:0-8407 GCA_964455755.1 uncultured Ardenticatenales bacterium
CCGGTTTCCCCTGCACGGAGGGGGTGACATCCAGGGCAAGCCGCGCCGGCACCGGTGTATCGAAACGGGTGATCGGAGCCTCTTTGTTCGGCGAGAAACCTGCTTCTGCCTCCCTCCGGTATCCGTTGCCGGCTGCAGCCACAAGAACCATCGAAACAAGCAACATGGCCAGGAGCAGCAACAACGAACCCGGCCGCTCTCTACGAGATTCCAGCGTTCCAGGCTCAGCGGAGGACACGAACATCTCCCACGCGCCGGGTGACCTTTCGATCATCCAGATGCTCCAGCAGGGCTATCACATATTTGCGGCTGGTGCTAAAGTGGTCACGAACCTCGGCCGCCGTGATCTGCCCTTCCGTCTTGATTCTGCCGGTGATCCACGCGACCATTTCCTGGTAGGAAGGGGTGGTAAGCAAGATTTCATCTGAAACGCGTACAAAACTGTTGCCGTCGCGCAACAGCGATCCCAGCACTTCAGGGCCAAGAATCTCTTCGCACTCTGAATACGATGGAGGCGTGAAAGGGGACGCCTCGAAGAGGGCCAACACGCGCTCAATCCGGCTTTTTTGCGCCGGCGTAAATTGCACGGCATGGTCCGCTGCGCGCACTACCGATTCATCGGCGACGACCACGCCCTTCGTGGCCAAATACCCCAGCAAGTCGTTGTATAGTTTGCCTTCCAGCTTGAGTCTGCTTTTCAACTCTTCTCGCGGCATACCGGCGCGCAGCGGAAATTGCTTATGATAGGTCTGCAAGTATGCCAGCAACTGGCCGCGAAGCCGCTCCAGGCCGGCCCGGCTGCACAGGCTGCGCATATCCGCATGGCCGCCCTCATTCAGGTAGGTCACACGGCCATCCTGAATGAGCGTTTGCAATGCCGCACGGGACTGGTCGGGATGCAGCGGAACACGGGCAATGAGCTGTTTGGTCGTCTGCGGTTCCCGTTCCTGCAAGCAGATCTCGAGGATTTCCTCCGGTGAGCCGCTGGACAAAACGGCAAGCCGTTCGGTCACTTCGGGGCGAAACCGTCGCCATTTTCTGCGCGGATGCGGGTCCAAAATCACACCGCCGCCAATCGTCAGACCGGGCGACAGTTGGCGCAGAATGAAGCGGTCCCCGCGCAACAAGGCCGCCGGGCGCTCAAGTTGCAGTTGGGCCCATCCCTCGCCGCCAGGTGCGATGGCTCTCGTACCCAACAGGCGAGTACGCGCAGGGATTTCTGTGGCACCGCTGAAGAAATCAACGGTAACGTTGTGTTTGAGCGGGCGGGGGGCGTCGGGCAGCAAGCGCAATTGAACATCAATGAGGTAGGTTGGCCGCAAACTCCCCGGCGAGATCACTACATCGCCGCGCTGCAATTGCTCTACCGATACGCCGGTCAGGTTTACGGCAACGCGGCTCCCCGGCACGGCGGTTTGCACAGTCTCCTTGTGGGTCTGCAGGCCACGGACGCGGCTTTGCAACCCCGCGGGCTGCAATTCGACATCGTCGCCGACATGCAGTTCCCCGTCACTCAGCGTTCCGGTGACGACCGTGCCAAAGCCGGCGATGGTGAAGACACGGTCGATGGGCAAGCGCGGGCGGCCCAGATTAACGGGTTCGGCCGTCTGTGCCAACGCCTCATCCAGAACTTGCAGAAGGCGGGGGATGCCCTGTCCCGTTCTTGACGAGACGGGCACCACCGGAGAATCCGCCAGGTGCGTATCCTGCAGAAGATCAGACACTTCCGATTTGACTAGAAGAAGCCACTCATCATCGTCCACGAGATCAATCTTGGTCAGGGCGACAACGCCACTTTTCACGCGGAGCAGGTCTAGAATGGCCAGGTGTTCGCGGGTTTGCGGCATCACCGATTCGTCGGCAGCGACCACGAGCAGCGCCAGGTCAATGCCCCCTACCCCGGCCAGCATGTTCTTGATGAAATCCTCGTGTCCTGGCACATCCACAATGCTGGCCTTTTGCCCACTGGGCAGGGTGAGCCAGGCAAAGCCCAGGTCAATGGTCATTTCCCGTTCCTGCTCTTCTTTGAGCCGGTCGGGGTTGATTGCGGTAAGTGCCTGGACCAGGGCGGATTTTCCATGGTCCACGTGGCCGGCAGTGCCGATAACGCGCACGAAATTATCCCTCCAAATGTTTCCGAACTTGTTCGCCGATGCGTGCTGCATAGCGGCGCTTTTCCTCCAGAGACAGGGTTGCTTCCTTCTCCTTCGCCCTCCAAAGTTCGGCAATTGCCGCGCGAAAAGCGGCTTCTACCTCCGTCAGGCGTTTGATCGTTTGTTGCGCAGTGTCTACATCCTGACGGCGCCAATCTGCTATCAGCTTCAATTGCTCACCCGTCTCGTCGTTAAGGACGTTTTGTCGATTCCAGCGCCCCTCGAACTCCAGTTTGGAACGGGTCCAGCGTTGTTCGTTCTCCGCCTGCCACTCCTCAAATTGCGTTTGCATGCGTTCTTCGGCCAGTCGCTGTACTTCGGATACCTGGTTCTGGTCACGCCGAATCTCTTCCCGAAATAGCTGAAGTGATTTCAGGGCGTGCTGAATGTCTTCACTCTGGCGCGTAAAACGTTCAATCTGTGCAGCATGACGTTTGCGTTGCTCTTCATGCTGGGCCATCGTCTGCGCCCATTCCTGCATCTGGCGGTCGCGCTCGCCCTCTCTTAGTTTCAGGTTTTCAGAAAGGTGCGTCTGTTCCTGGCGCATTTCGTCGCGCATGGCGTTCAACGCGGCAACGGATTTCTCGTTATGGCGTACCGTTTCTTCCAGCAGTTCCAGCTTTGCTATTTGGGCTTCGGTGCGCCGGATCAGTTCTGCCGTTTCTTGCTGTACCTGCGTCAGACGCTTGTTGTCCTGCTGTCGCTGATTCTCCAGGAAAGAAATTCGTTCGGGCCAGCGTTCCAGCGTTTGTTTGAAATCGGCTGTTTGCGCCTGCAAATCCAGCAACGTTTCACTAAGCCGCCGGTCCTCCGCCTTTTGCAGGCTCAGTTGTTCCTGGATCGGAGCCAGTTTCTCCAACTGGTGGCGGATCTCGTTGAGGGCCCGGGACGTATTCTCCCGTTCCAGTTGGCGAAGCTGCGCCTCTTCTTTCTGGGATTTCTGGTGCGCCTCGTCGTGCCGCTGGGCCATGATCCCCATTTCGTCCTTCAGGCGTTGCAAAGCTTGCTCCAGTTGCGTAAACTTGGTAAGCCGGGCCTGGGTTGCCGCCAGCCGGCCTTCTAATTCCTGGACTCGTTTGGCCTGCTCGCTGATTTCGACGGTCTGGCTTTCCAGTCGCTGGCGGACGTCGGTAAGCAGGGCCCGGTCGCGCCGGTGTTCTTTGTCAAGCCAAGTGATCATTTGTGTTGCTTGCGTAAGGTCCACGTATTCCTCCCAATATTGCCGGCAGCCGGCATCGTGCAGTGCTCAGTCTGACAGGCGCTTCGTTGCTCCCTGGCCGGTTGATTCGCCCATTCCGCAACGTGGGCGAGCGGCGGCTGGTAGCTACAGACCCCTGGGGCAGCAAGGCGCAAATACGTTGGTCATGTTTCCACCGCAGAGACGCGGAGAACGATGAGGTATGCACGGTTTTCTCTAATGTGCTAGTTCAGCTCCAACACCTCGCCGGTGACCATAAACACCGTACTTTCGCCAATGTTCGTCGTGCGGTCGGAAGCACGCTCCAGGTTGTGCGCCACCCACATCAGGTGGGTGGCTCGTGTAATCGTACGCGGGTCATCCATCATGAAAATGAGCAATTCCCGGTAGATTTGGTCGAACAAGGCATCTACTTCGTCGTCTTCGGTAGCCAATTCGCGTGCTCTGTCCGCATCCCGGCGCATCAGGCAATCGAGCTGGTCACGGAGCAACTGTCGCCCTTTCTCGGCCATGCGCGGAATATCAATGAGCGGCTTCAGGAGCGGGTGGTCGGCGAGCATCAGTGCGATCTTGGCAATGCCCTCTGCATAATCGCCCATCCGCTCCAATTCGGTAGCCACAGAGAAAATCGCAGAAATCATGCGCAAATCACTGGCCAGTGGCTGTTGCGTGGCAATCAGCACCAGACATTGCTCCTGGATAGCGTACTGCAGGGCATTGACGTTATCATCGTCGTCAATGACCTGCTGGGCCAGCGCTTTGTCTCGATTGGCGAGCGATTTTACGGCAAGGTCTATGGCCTGGTCTACCGCCTGCCCCATCTTCAACAGGTTTTGCTGCAGGGCTTGTAATAGCATCTCAAAAGATTCACGTGTCATGGTCATTCCCTTTCAAAATTGTTGAACGGGGCCAGGTTTCACAAATGGTCCGGCCCTCGGGCTTGTGCAGCGGTTCGCCGCAAGCCCCGAAATGTAGGGAGGGAGGAAGACGAGGGGACACCCCTCGTGCTCCCCCCCGGACATTTGCTGCGCATGCCCCCCTCCAGCCGGCTTTGACCAGACCCGTTGAACCTGTTTAGGGTTGGATGACGACGTCGGTTCCGATTTCGGCCCAGTCAAAGAGTTTCTTGGCTGCATCGTCATCCAGGATCACGCAGCCAAAAGAGACTCTTTGGCCCAGATAGCCGGCCCACAGCTTGCCGCCGTTGTCCAACACAGGCAAGCCATGAATGCCATTTTCGATGTTCCCCACCCAGTAAATTCCAAGCCAATAGGGCATCCACAAATGCCAAACGTTGGAGCGCGCGTTGCGTATTTTGCTTTGCACATGATAGTGGCCCGGTTTCGTCGGGCGACCCGGCTCCCCGGTGGAAGTTACCAGCGAATACACAAGATGGTCTCCCTCGTAGGCATAAAAGTGTTGCTCCGAAATATCGATAACAATACGTTTCGCCGGCCGGGGTGTTGGCGTTGGCCGGGCGGCCATTTCGGCCATGTCTGCCGCTTTCTGCTGGGCGGCGCTATCGTGTGGGTGGTAGCGCAGGGCATTTGCATACGCCTCTCGCGCTTCCATCCACTGTTTTGTCTCTCGGAGGGTATCCCCTTTCGCCATGTACGTCTGGTAAAGCAAATCAACCGTATCCAGGTAGTACGGGTCTTGCGCATAAAGTGCGGCCAGTTTTGCGCTGGCCGTATCCAGGTCTCCGCCTCGTAAGGCGTCACGTCCTGCCAGATAGGTTTGCAGCGCTTCGTACTCGCCGGTTAATGCTTTGTCGTCGGGCGAAAGCGACACGGCCCGTTCGAGGAACGGCCGGGCCTGGTCCGGCAACCGGTTTTGCAGGCTCGCCGTTGCCCGAGTCGTATAGAGTTTCAGCAATCGCGCGCGCAAGCGGGAATCATTGGGTTCCGCCGCCAATGTTTTCTCCCAAAGCTGCATCGCTTCTTCCTCCCGGCCGTGTGACCAGGCGATTTCAGCGTCAGCGCGATAGACCGCTCCGGCGCGCGGGGTTGCGCTTGCTGACGGTTCTGGCTGCTGCCGCGTGCCGGCCCCGACGGAAGCCGGCGACCACTGCCAAAACATGCCCACCCCCACGAGCAGGATTAATCCGGCCAGCATCGCACGCCACCCGTAAGACGTGCTTCCGGACGCAGCCGATGCCCAAGACTCGTTGCGGGCCAGGGCGTGCAGTCCGGCCTGCGCCGCGCGATTGTCGGGCTGCAGGTGCAAGGCCTGGCGAAAGCAGGTTTCGGCCTGCCCGGAAATTTCGGTCAGCCAACCCTGCCACACCCAGGCATCCACCAGCCGGGGGTCGAGTTCCAAGGCACGGGAAACAAAACGTCGCGCCTCGTTTTGCCGGCCTTCCGCTGCTGCCCGCTTGCCCTGCTTCAGCGCTTCCTGCGCCGCTTCTTGATTTGCCGTAGGGCTTTTGCGTGTTTCAGCCTGAAACTCCTGCTCTCTTTCCATTGGCCACTATTATAACATCTTTTTGTCCAACCGGCAACGGTCCGCGTTCGTTGGGATGCCGGCAAAGTTTTGCATTTGGAGAACCAATGGGCTTTAAGGTGAAGGAGGACACCCTCTGGTTTCTGAGGAAACGAGAGGTGACTTGCTAACTCTCTCCGGCGTGCGCAAACAAGGCCGGCGCGCCTCCGGTGTGCAGGAAGACGACCGTGTGCTCGGCTGTAAGCTCGCCGCGCCGGACGCGGTCTATCAGGCCGGCCAGAGCCTTGCCGGTGTACACCGGGTCCGCAAAGAGGCCCTCTGTCTGCGCCAGCAGGCGAATCGCTTCCGCGCCCTCCTTTGTGGGAATGCCGTACCCTTGGCCGATGTAACCGCCGTAGACGACGACCTGTTCCGGCCGCACCGCTGCCTCTACGCCGACCAGCGCGAGTGTCTCCTCGGCCAGGCGGCGGACGCGCGTGCGACACTCGTCCGGTGACCGGCTGACGGTGACGCCATAAACCCGGTAGCCGGCGCGGTAGGCGATGGCGCCGGCCAGCAGTCCCGCCTGCGTGCCGCATGAACCCGTGGCGCAGAAAACATGCGTGGGTTGAACGCCCTGTTCGAAGAACTGCGTCTCCATCTCCAGCGCGCAGACCACATAACCGGCATCGCCCAGGGGGACGGCACCGCCACGCGGGATCGCGTACGGAACCCGGCCCTGCTCTCGCAAGTCGGCGCAAACCTCCTCCAGGGCACGATCCACGCTGGCCCGTTCGCGCTCGCCGGTGTAGACGAGCGCTGCCCCCAGGATTTCGTCGAGCAGCAAATTGCCCTGCGTTTCCGGCGGTGGGTCGCCGTAGAAGACCAACACGGGCTGCAGACCCAAGCGCCGGGCCGCGGCCGCGGTCATGCGGCAGTGGTTCGACTGTGGCCCGCCGGCCGTGACCACCGTGTCTGCTCCCTGGGCCAGGGCGTCGGCGAGCAGGAACTCCAGTTTGCGTGCTTTGTTGCCTCCCAGGCCGAAGCCGGTCAGGTCATCCCGTTTGATCAGGATGCGCGGGCCGCCCAGGGACTCCGTCAAACGCGGCGCATCCTGCAGCGGCGTGGGCAGCGTGGCCAGGGGAATGCGCGGGATCGTAGCCAATCGCATGTGGTTCTCTGCACTCCACGCGCCGTTCATCATTCCGCGTTCATCATTGTGGATTCGCTCCTCGTCATGGCCACGACGCGGTCCACGAATTCCCCGCACAGGCCGGTATGCTGGCGGTAGTCGAAGAGGGCCTCGATTTCCTCCGGCGTGAGATGGGCGCGCAACCGTTCGTCCTCCAGCAAGGCGTCCTTCAGCGGGCGGCCGGCCTCGAAGGCACGCATGGACCGCTCGTAGACGATTTCATGCGCGGTTTGCTTGCCGATTCTTTGGGCCAGGGCCAG
Organism: uncultured Ardenticatenales bacterium; assembly: GCA_964455755.1. GTDB lineage: Bacteria > Chloroflexota > Anaerolineae > Ardenticatenales > JAADHH01 > JAADHH01. The sequence continues at coordinate 7,225 of CAYWAK010000125.1, forward strand.
CATGACCGCCTCGGAAAGAATGTAGCCCTGCGTCGCCTCCAGGTTGGCCCACATGCCGGCCTCGTCCACATCCAGGTGCACACACATCTGTATCGTCAGACGTAACATAGCGCCGGCCATCACGCAGACCGGCCCGATGATGGCCCACTCCGATTTCCAGGCGCGGCCATCCCGCTCATGATCGTGGACGAGTCCCTCGGTCAACACGGCAACGTTGTGGCGGATCATGCGCGAAAGCGTGCCCAGGTGCTCGGATATTTCGGGGTTGCGTTTGTGCGGCATGGTGATGCTGCCGACGGTGCCGCGCACGAACCCTTCGCGCACCTCGCCGATGTCGGAGCGTTGCAGGTTGTAGATCTCGTGACCGATTTTGTCGCACGTGCCGGCGATCAGCACGAGCAGGGAGAAGAATTCGGCCCACGAATCGCGCGCTGTATTCCAGACGATGTCTGGCGGGCGCAAACCCAGTTTGGAGAAGAAGCGTTCTTGCAGATCGAAGCCCGCGTCTCCGAAGGAGGAGAGGGAGCCGACGCCGCCGGCCAGCTCGCCCACTTCCAGGCGCGGGCGCACCGCACGCAGACGTTCCAGGTGGCGGGCGATTTCGCGTACCCACACGGCCACCTTGAACCCGAAGGTGATGGGCAGGCCGGCCTGTCCGTGGGTACGCCCGACCATCACGGTGTCACGGTGTGCCTCGGCCAGGTCAACGAGAATCTCTTCGATCTCCCGCAGGTCGCGGTAGAGAATGTCCCACGCTTTGAGCAGAGCCACGTTGTAGGCGGTGTCCACGATATCCTGCACGGTCGCGCCGTAGTAGACCCATTCACCGGCCTCGCCGCGACAGAGCTTCTTGAGTTCGCGGATCAGGCCCATCGTGGAGTGGCCTGTTTCGCGGTATCCCTGGCGTAGGGCTTCCATGTCCAGGTTCTCGACCTTGCAGATGCGGGTGATCTCCCGGGCGGCGTCGGCGGGGATCAGGCCAACTTCGGCCTGGGCCTGGGCCAGTGCGGCAATCACATCGAGCCAGCCCTGTGTTTTGGGCACGTCGTCGAAGATGGCGCGCATTTCGTCGCTGCCCCAGGCGTCGCGATAGATCAGCGAATCAATGATGTGTGTAGGCATGGTGACCTCCTGTGTAAATAGGACACAGATGACACGGATAAAAAATCTGTGTCATCCGTGA
>CAYWAK010000126.1:0-8180 GCA_964455755.1 uncultured Ardenticatenales bacterium
CCACGTGTGGCTTTTTGCTCCAATGCCTCATTTCATATCCAGCCAGACACGGTATACGTCTCGCTTGGACCAGCCGGCCACGTCGGCCACCTCGCGGATGGCCTGTTGGCCCAAATTCTCCTCCGCGCCAAGTCGGGACAGCGCCAGTTTCACGCGATCCGTGCTCCAGGCCGGCCGGCTCGCACCGCCGATCACCAGCGTGAACTCGCCACGCGGCTCCACGGCGTCGAAATGGTCGCGCGCCTGTTCCAACGTGCCGCGCCAAATTTCCTCGTGGACCTTGGTCAATTCGCGCACCACGGCGACCGGCCGGTCACCGAAGACCTCCGCCAGGTCGGTCAACACTTCCCGCAAGCGGTGCGGCGCTTCGAAGCCGACCAGAGTCCGTGTTTCGCGTGCCAGCAAGTCCAAAAACTGCCGGCGGGCCACCCGTTTGCGCGGCAAGAAACCCAGATAGACGAAGCTATCGGCCGGCAAGCCGGAGACGACCAGCGCGGCAATCGGTGCAGCCGGACCGGGCACGGGCACCACCGGAGTGCCCTGCGCGATCGCCGCGGCAATCAGCTCGTGTCCCGGATCGGAAAGGCCCGGCGTGCCGGCGTCCGAAATGAGGGCCACATCGCCTTGACCCAACGCCCGTAGTATCCGGTCCAGCTTGCTCAATTTGTTGTGTTCAAAATAGCTGGTAACCGGTGTCTTGATTTTATACCGCTGCAACAGCGTCCGCGAATGGCGCGTATCCTCGGCCGCGATCAGCGTCGCCTCCCGCAGCACCCGCAAGGCACGCAGGCTGACATCTTCCAGATTGCCTATCGGTGTGGCAACTACGTACAATGTTCCCATGTGATATCCGCCGGCCTCTTTTGTGCTACCCCTTCACCACGGCCAGGGGATGCAGACAGGCCACCTTGCGGGCAATCCCCGCCTGGTGCACCACCTCGACCACACGGCTGACGTCTTTATACGCCACCGGAGCTTCCTCCGCCAGGCCGGCCGTGCTGCCCGCGCGAACGCGGATGCCGCCGGCCTCCAACTCCTTGCGCAGGCTGTTGCCACGCACAGTCTTCTTGGCCTTCTTGCGGCTCATCGTGCGTCCCGCACCATGACAGGACGACCCAAAGGTCTCCTCCATTGCTCCTTCCGTACCCACCAGAACGTAGGAAGCGGTGCCCATCGAACCGGGTACGAGAACCGGCTGCCCCACCGCACGATAATCTTTGGGCAACACTTCTGCCTCCGGCCCGAAGGCGCGTGTGGCCCCTTTGCGGTGCACGCAAACCTTGCGCCGCTGACCGCGCACCTTGTGCAGCTCCACCTTGGCCATGTTGTGCGTGATGTCATAGACCTGCCGGATTTCCAAAGCACGGGCCGACAGGCCTTTGCCGGCGAGAGCCTCTTCGAAGCTCCGGCGGACGTGATGCACCAGCACTTGCCGGTTCGCAAAGGCATAGTTCGCCGCACAGGCCATCGCCGCAAAATAGTCCTGTCCTTCGGGTGAATCCCACGGCGCGCAGACGAGTTCGCGGTCGGGCAGATCAATGCCGTATTTGTGCACGGTTTTCTGGAAGCGGCGGACATAATCAGTGCAAACCTGGTGGCCAAGGCCGCGAGACCCGCAATGAATCTGGATAACAACCTGCTGTTCAAACAGGCCAAAGGCCGCCGCAGCTTCCTGGTCGAAAACCTCGGCGACCACGTCCACCTCGATGAAATGGTTGCCGGCGCCCAGCGTGCCCAATTGGGGGCGGCCGCGGGTGCGGGCCCGGTCGCTCAGCTTCGCCGGGTCGGCGCCGGCCAGCCGGCCTTCCTCCTCGGTGCGTTGCAAATCTTCGCGCGTCGCCAACCCCTTCGGCAAAGCCCACCGCGCGCCATCGGCGAGCACCTTGTCCAGGTCGTTGCCCCGCAATTGCACCGAGCCTTTCACGCCAACGCCGCTCGGGCAATTGCGATACAACGCGTCGGCCAGGTTATTGAGATGCGGAGCGATCTCTTCACGCCGCAAGGCGGAAGCCAACAGCCGCACGCCACAATTGATGTCGTACCCCACCCCTCCGGGTGAAATCACGCCGTGCGGCAATTCCGTGGCCACCACGCCGCCGATGGGGAACCCGTAGCCCTGGTGAATGTCCGGCATGGCCATGGCATGATTGACGACGCCCGGCAGGGTGGCCGTGTTCACCAATTGTTCCAGGGACCGGTCGGCCAGCGTGGCCTGCAAAAGAGTCTCGTCAGCATAGAGGCGAGCCGGCACACGCATATCCTTCCGGAAATCGGCCGGCAGTTGCCACACGTACGGACCGATCCGTTCAAAATCCTGCTTGTGGACAGTCATCTCACTCCCTCCCGGACGCTACGCTACACGTCAAAGACCACTGTCGCCTCGTATCCCCCCTGGATGGGCTGCACCTCCAGACCGTGATAGGTAACGGCCTTGATCTCTTTTTTCACCGGTATTCCCGGCCGGCCACGGATTGTGGCTTGCAAGTGTGGGGGCGTCGTCACCTCCTCCATCTCAAAGACGCAGAACAACACATCCCCGGTCTCATGCAAATAGACCAACTCGCTGAGCCAGTCCACCAGCAAGGTCTCGACATCTGGAGCCGAAAGCTCGATCCGGCGGACGACAGGAAACGGCCCTGTTTGCACCGAACCCGTAACCAGGGCGACCATGGCCTGCGCGGCAAAAACGAATAGCTCGGCCAAGTCACGACCGCGCACCCGCACAGCCCAATCGGCGGTGTGTTCCATCTCCTGAAAATGGCGTTGCACCGGCTTCTCCACAGCTTCGCGCGGCGACAGCAGCACACGCAAAGAACGATTCATCGGAACGCCCCCCGGACGCCCGCAACTATTGTACCACAAGGGGAATGAACGGGCAAGGAGTCAGCGGGCCGGGGCGCGGGGTGTGCATTAAAGCTTTGCGGTATTTGTTTACCGCCGAGACGCGGAATGGCTTGACAAATTGGCCGTTCGGCGTATACTTTATTTGCCGGCCCCAACCGAGTATCGGCGCTACGTGCGCCGAACGAAGGAACCAAACAGGAAAACAGAGCCATGTCCTATCCACAACGAACGGCCATCGTAAAGGTACGCAGCTTTGAACTCGATTCTTTTGGCCACGTGAACAACGCGGTCTACCTTCAATACCTGGAATTTGCCCGCTGCGAATACCTCGAACAAATCGGCCTGAGTTTCAATGACTTCGATGCGTGGGGGATGTACCCCGTTGTCGTACACACCTCCATGGACTACCGCAAAGCGGCACGCTTTGGCGATACGCTGCTCGTCACCGGCGGCGTGACCGAGTGGGGACGAATCCGCTGGACAATGCAGTACCGCATTACGCGCGCCGATGAACATGGCGCCGACAGCGGCGAGGTCATCATGGATGCCAAACAAATCTTTGTCTTCCTGGACAAGGAGGGCCGCCCGCAACCGCCGCCGGCGCCTTTCCGTACGGCATTTGATTCCCCTGCAGACATCCAGAAAGGCGAAGGGACGTAACAACATGGTCGAAGCGAACCCAAGACCGCGCTACTCCATCGTTGCCCCGGTCTTCAACGAGGAACAAATCATCGAGGAACTGCACCGCCGCGTGACAGAGGCCATGGACACCCTCGATGAACCGTACGAACTGGTGCTGATCAATGACGGAAGTCACGACCACTCTCTGGAACTCATGCACAAGCTGCGGGAGAGCGATCCGCGGGTGAAGATCATCAATTTCTCCCGAAACTTTGGGCACCAGGTGGCCATCACCGCAGGGTTGGACTATGCGCAGGGCGATGCCGTGATCATCATTGATGCTGATTTGCAAGACCCTCCCGAAGTAATCCTCCAGCTCATCGAAAAATGGAAGGAAGGGTATGAGGTCGTCTACGCGATGCGCGAGGAGAGAAAAGGGGAATCGTGGTTCAAAGAGACGACTGCCAAGCTGTTTTACCGCCTGATCATCCGCATCACGGACATTGACATTCCCCCAGACACGGGCGACTTCCGCCTGGCCGACCGCAAGGTGGTGCAGGCGCTGCGGACCTTGCGCGAGCGCCACCGTTTCATGCGCGGCCTGTCGGTTTGGGCAGGATTCCGGCAGACCGGTGTCCGCTACGTCCGCTCCGAACGATTCGCCGGCGAAACCAAATACCCGCTGCGGAAAATGATTCGCTTTGCCCTTGACGGCATTACTTCTTTCTCCTACCTGCCGCTGCAAATCGCCACCTATTTCGGCTTTGCCATCGCCAGCCTGAGCCTGATTGGAATCGCCGCCGTGGTTTTCCTGCGCCTGTACGGTCACCAAGCCCTGCTCGGTCAGGCAACGACCCTGGTCAGCGTCCTCTTCCTCGGCGGGATTCAACTGATCTTCCTGGGCATCATCGGCGAATACCTGGGGCGCATCTACGACGAAGTCAAGGCCCGTCCTCTCTATGTCGTCAGCAATACCTGGGGCTTTGATGAGCCCGCAACCTAACGGCCCATCGTTCGTCCGTGGTTAGGTGCAATGCCCGCTGAACAAGCGTACTTCCGGGAATCTGCCAGGCCGACGCAACCCCTCGCGCGACCTGCCGGAAGACCATTCACGACATGGCTGGCGGCCTTGGCCTGTGTGCTGATTCCTTTCGTCGCATACGTCCACACGTTGCAACCAGGGCTGGGAGGAAGCGGGGATAGCGCCAAGTTCCAATTCATCGGGCGTGTGCTCGGTATCCCGCACTCCCCTGGCTACCCCGGCTATGTCATGCTGAACGCGCTCTTCGCGCGGCTGCCATTCGGTGTGCTTGCCTATCGTATCAACCTGATGTCCGCCCTGTTTGGCGCCCTCGCCGTGGGCACGCTCTTCTGGGTGGCGCTCGAGCTGGATGTTTCGGTCCATACCGCTGCGCTGTCTGCCCTCCTGTTCGGCACCACTCGCTTTTTCTGGGACAAAGCCGTCGTCGCCGAAGTCTACACGCTCAATGCCTTCTACGTAGCGGCCACGCTGCTGGCCCTCTTCCATTGGCGACGCAGCGGCAACCGGCGCATATTCTACCTGGCCTGTCTGGTCTATGCGCTCAGCTTTGGCAATCACCTGACGATGATCACGTTGTTGCCGGCCTTTGCCTTTTGGGTAATCTGCACCGACCGTTCTGTGTTCAATCCGCGCAGTATCGTGATTGTCTCGTCCCTGATCCTTGTCGGAGCCGCCCAGTATGCCTACATCGCCATACGCGCTTACACCGGCACGCCTTACTCCGAGTTCTTTGCCCCACTAAGCATCGGGAATCTGCTGAGCTTTACCATGGCCGGGCAATACCGCGACTTTGTCTTTGGGGTCAGCTCCCTGGCCCGCCTGCAAAATCATTTTGCCCTCTATCTGCACGCATTGTGGAGTCAGTTCACGCCGATTGCGCTGCTCTTTATCGTTTGGGGCGTTGTCGCAACCCTGCGTTCCCGCCCGCGACTGGCCGCGATGCTGGGATTGGCCTGGGCAGGTGAACTCGCCTTCGCCCTCAACTACCTCTTTGTAACCCTGGACATCGGCTCGTTCTTTGTTCCGACCTTTCTCGTGTTGAGTCTCTTCTTTGCCGTTGGCCTCGACCATATGCTGCGCTTTCTGCAAAGAAGCACGTCGCGCAAAGGGCTTCCCTTCCGGCACCTTTCCAAACTGCTGACAGCGGCAATGGTGGTGCTGATCGTTTCGCTCGGCTATCGCACGGCGCTCTCCGCAGACCAGAGCGGAAACGTGCAAGACGCCGCGCAAATGGACACCCTCTTCAGCCAGATCGAAGGGAGCAGCCTGCTCCTGACCGATTCGTACCGCCAGAACACCTTCTTCCTCTACAAATTGCTGGGCGAAAACGTCCGTCAGGGAGACGAAATCTACACCGCCGTCACCTTTGATCCCGCGTCGTTGGTAACGCGCTACCGTTCCGGTGAGAAAGGGTTGCTGTCCGGCTACGGCAGTCTGGACACCGTGCCGCGTGGCCTGCACATCTACTATTTCGGGACGCAGTCCGGCGAACTGCGGGCGGCCGGCTACCCGCTGGAACCTGTGCAATTCGGCGATGGCGACTTGCGCACGCTGTTGGCACAGGCTCCTGACGGCGCATTTGTCCTGCTGGCGACATCGGGTGAAGGAGTCAAGGCCCTTGACGAGAGCACAATCGCGCAAATGCGCAGCCTGGGCCTGCGCGCTGACTTGCCCGGCAGAGAGGGGTGGAGCTATGTTGCCGTGGGCCGGTCGGGTTGGCCCGAAGCGGGGCATACGTTCGGCTGGGAAAAACTCGCGCCCGGACCGGTGGAGATTGTGGCCTCGCGCGGCGCACGGCTCGACGATGGCACGGCTCTGCCCGCCGACATTACCCTCGTCAGCCGAGGCAGCCGGGTACGGGGACGGCTGAGCAGCCTGCGCGACGACCTGCTTGCACGTCACTGGCTGCGAGCCTGGGACGATCTGAGGATGGCCCGCACAACAGACATTCGTATCAACGGAGCGAGCGTTTCGCAAGCGGGGCAAGGTCTAAAGGTCGTCATCATGGACAGCTCTGCCCACATTCTCAACAGTTTTGCAATAGACACGCACACAACCCTTGTCCTCAACGGAACCAAAGGCTACAAAGTACCAGAGCGCCAACAACCATAGTCAGATCGCTGTTATTCCGCAAACCCATTTGACAACATTCACCGACTGCTGTATAATAGCGACACAATCACACAAGTTGGCTCGCAGGTCTACTTGTTTTCTCGGTTCGTGAATTAAAAGCAGAACCGTTTGAGAAGACTCAACCTTTTATGCGTGCCTTACTAAAGAATTGCTCGCCGTAAGTTGCAGTCTGTATAACGTTCCGGGCCTTCAGTTTCATCCAGAACTAGCGATAGTTGAACGGATAATGAAGGATATTATGGTTCTCGACTGCCCTAGTACAGCGGCATGTCGAGAGTTTTTGTTTTGGGTCAATAACCTTGGAAACATTTGTCCTGGATCTGTATCAACTGCGTGATTGGAATCCACAGGAGGAATTATCTTGATATGACAGATTTACTATTGCAGGAAGCGAAGAAAAAAGAAGAATCACCCATGTGGTCATATCTCCAGCAGGAGGAATACGACTACAAGCAGCCCAAACGCGGCGACATCATCAGCGATGGCGTGGTACTCTCCAAATCATCGGATGAGATTCTGATTGATGTTGGGCTCAAGCTGGAAGCCGTAGTTCCACAGCGGGACCTGGAGAAGTTAGAGGCCGAATATCTTGACAAAATCCACGTTGGCGATAAAGTCCCCGTTTTCGTCCTGCATCCGGAAGACCAGGAGGGCCGCCTGGTGGTTTCACTAAACATGGCGCGTACCCTCAAGGACTGGAAAAAAGCAGAAGAAATGATGGAATCGGGGGAGCTATACGAAACCAGTGTGACCAACTTCAACAAAGGTGGCGTTATCGTTCCATTCTTTGGCTTGCGCGGCTTTGTGCCCGCCTCCCAACTGGTCACCCTGCCCAAACACCCTGATTCGGGGCAACGTATTGACCGCCTGAGCGAAATGATTGACCAGCCGCTCAGACTGAAGATCATCGAAGTCAATCGGCGGCGGCGGCGGCTGATTATGTCTGAACGTGCCGCTATGCGCGAATGGCGCAAAGAACAGAAAGAGCGCCTTCTGCAAAGCTTAAAACCCGGTGATGTATGCCATGGTATTGTCACCAACCTCATGAACTTCGGCGCCTTTGTAGATTTGGGTGGCGCTGATGGACTGGTGCATGTATCGGAAATCTCCTGGCACCGGGTGAAGCACCCCCGCGATGTCCTGCAGATCGGCCAAGAAGTAGATGTCTTTGTCCTCAGCATGGACATAGAAAAAGAACGCATTGCTCTTAGCATCAAGAAGTTGCAACCCGACCCCTGGACACTGGCAGCACAGAATCATGCTATTGGCGACTTGGTAGAGGGTGATATCACAAACGTCACAGACTTTGGCGCTTTTGCTCGCCTGCCCGAAGGAATTGAGGGGCTGATCCATGTGTCAGAGTTGGCGGACGGGCCTGTCGAGGATGCTCGCAAGCTTATCAAGAAAGGCGACCATGTCGTCGTACGCGTTATCAATATGGATGTGGAAAGAAAACGTATCGGCCTGAGTCTTCGACGAGCACAAGAAGAAAAAGAAGACGCAGCGCCGGCCGCAGAAGAACCCATGCCGGAAGACGCAG
>CAYWAK010000127.1:0-8130 GCA_964455755.1 uncultured Ardenticatenales bacterium
GCCGCCCAACAGGGGTTACTCGGCGATGATGCCAATTTCGGAGACCTGGCTGTCGTAATCCCAGCCAGAGGCATAAATCTGAAGGGAGGTGATCGTCTTGGGGTTCGTCAGCTTTTCCTTCAAGTTTGGTTCTTCGTACGAATACCAGACATTCGGGGGAATTCGTTGCCCGTGCTGGGTCGGCTTTCCGCCCACGTTTTGATAGTAGAAGCCGTGGGTCCAAGAATTATCGTGCCCGTACACATCTTTGTAGTTGACCCGAATGATGACCGGATACTCAGAACTCTGGTCTCCGCCCCCAGAAAGATTCTGATAGGTGAGTTTGATGTCGGCCCGTAACTTGATGGAGAGATAATCAGAAACATCTTTGTTTATTTCCTGGATAAGGCCCGTCTCCCCGTGGTTGTTCTGGCTACCCGAGCGGGAGAAACGCACAGCAAGGCGGTCGCCCACAGAAACCAACGATGCTGTGCCGTCAACTTCGCCTTCATCACCACCCTGGTCGTTGTAGACCCGCCAAGGGGGAGCCAGCTCTCCTTCGGTCAGCGTTTGAGCCGTGGCGGGCGCCGCCCCAAAGTTTCCATTTGTAACAAGGTTGCGTGCGGCGGGAAGTGGCCCTTCCGGAGAGTGATTTTCGAGAAGGATGGCTCGTTCTCCCTGGCTGAGCAAGATTGCCTTGCCGCCAGACCGCACCAGCGATTCCCCGGTACGGACGACCAGTTGAGTTTCATCGTCGGTAACTTCCACGGCGTAGCTGCCGTCCTGCAAAGTCGCCTGTCCGTGAGGCGTTAGGATCACGGTATTCGTTGGACGAGCCACAGCCGGCGCCACGCCAACGCGCACCCGACCCTGCAGAATTTCCAACGAGACTTCCAATGGGCGTTTGCTCATCGAAAAACGGGGGGCACGCATGCGCCGCAACCGCAAAACCGTGTTCGGGAAGATCACGACCGTGCTGTGGTTGAACAGTGTCAGGAAGGCCTGGGACGAAGTGTCGGTGCGGATTTCGGCCCCTTCCTTGATGTCATTCCGCATACTCCCTTCGGCCACAGCCAGGGGAGCCGCACCTTTCACCTGAATCACAGGGACCGTGCCGGAGTTCACTTCCAGTGTAGCCTCTTGCGGAGACGCGGCACGCGCCAGATACCAGCGCACCGCCAGCGGCGTCGTAATCAACAAAGCCACGAACACAGCGAAGGCACTGATCAATATCGTCCAGGCCAGGCGCTGGCGGCTTTTCGCGTTAATCTCAGCTCCGCCTATAGCTTCACTGCGAACCGCCGATACTGGCCAGTTGGCTCGCCCCATGATTCCTGCACCTCATCTACCCTTGCCATGCGAGGTCCCCTGTGTAGCCACAGCAAAAGCGCCTGCAGTGCGGCCACCTCTCCCTCGGCGACGACTTCTACCGTGCCGTCAGGGAGGTTCCGCACATAACCCACCAGGCCGTTTCGCAGAGCCTGCTGCTGTGTATAATAGCGAAAGCTCACACCCTGGACGCGACCCTGCACAATAGCGCGCAGTTGCCGGGTGGCCGTGGTATCCATCATGCTCGCTATTATACCGCAAAGTGAGGAGATGGACAAGAGAAGGAAAGCGTTGCGGTAACGGGCGTGCTTTGACCCTCTTGGCCTTTTCTGTTATAATGAATTTGTAGTGGCGAAAACGAGTAGAAGCCTTTTTGGGGCGAAGGTACATTCTTGAAAAAGCGAGAGACTTCCCAGCATTGTTGAACAGTGAATGCCGAGCGATGAATTTGCGATTTGCCGTTCCATTGCTTCCTCTCCGGACCATTGAGAAAGCACGTTGAGAGGTTATATGACGGCTGCTAACGCGGAAAACTCGAGTGTCATGACATCCCCACCTCTGTGGACAGCTTCCCGTAAGCGGTATTGGAAGCAAACAGCGCAAGCCTACCTGTATCTTCTCCCTGCCGGTATCGTCCTTGCTGTATTTCATTTTCTGCCGGTGCTATATGCTTTCTATATCAGTCTCCATCACTGGAAGATAAGAAACCTTGGCTTCCGAGGGTTGGCCAATTACGACCAGGCGATCCATGATCCCCGGTTTTGGGGATCGTTGAAAGTAACCCTCTTTTACGTTTTGGGAACAGTTCCTTTTACGCTAGGTATTTCCCTCTTGCTTGCTTATCTTCTCTTCCAAAAGGTGCGCTGGCTTTCTTTCTATCGAACCAGTTACTTCTTGCCCTACATAACGTCAACCGTGGCCGCCGCTACAGTGTGGCTTTGGCTATTCAATCCTCGTCACGGGCCGCTGAACCAGATTCTGACCGTTGTGGGGCTTTCGCCTCAGCAGTGGATGAACGAGCCCCGGGGAATCATGAAGATTCTCGCCGCCGGTCTTGGCATGACCGTGCCGTCGTGGGCCGCCGGCCCCAGCTTGGCCTTGATTACGGTGATGATCGTGACGGTTTGGCACTTTATCGGCTTTGATGTGGTGATATTCCTGGCCGGCCTGGGAAATATCCCGACAGAATTGTACGAAGCAGCGCGAATTGATGGGGCCGGCCAGTGGCAATTGTTTCGCCACATTACGCTCCCCTTGCTTTCCCCAACCACGTTTTTCCTGTTGATCATTTCGACGATTGGCGCTTTTCAATCCTTCAACATCATCTATGTGATGACGGCCGGGTCCGGTGCGCAGTTGGGAGGGCCGTTACATACGACCACGACGACCACGATTTACCTGTTTGATCAATTTTACAACCGCGTGAATATCGGCTACGCCTCGGCCATTGCCTTTGTACTTTTTGCAATCATCCTGTCCCTGACCGTGCTCCAGAACAAGTGGATTGGCGAGAAAGTTCACTATGTCTGATAGACAACCCCTTCAAAAGAGGCAGTTACGTCTGGTGCGGGTGGGCATTCACGCCCTCTTGCTAATTGGGGTTATTATCGCGATCTTCCCGTTTATCTGGATGCTCACGACGTCGCTCAAAAGCTATTCCGAGGTCGCCCGTGGAATCTGGATACCGGCACACGCGAGGTTCGGCAATTTCGCGGAGGCCTGGAATTCTGCGCCCTTCGCCCGCTACTTTTTCAACAGCTTTTTCATCGCTCTGGCTACAATTGTGGGGGTGTTGTTTACCTCCATTTTGGCCGGCTACGCTTTTGCGCGAATCGACTTCTTCGGCAAGAATGTCGTATTCGTCCTGTTCCTGACCACGATGATGATTCCATTTGAAGTGACGATGATTCCGAACTTCATCATCGTGCGCCGAATCTACCAGTTCTTGCACGTCAGCCCACCGGCGCTTCCTGTCTTTGGCTATACGCTGCTGGGGCAGGCCAGTTCCGGCTGGTACAATAGCTATGCCGCCATGATTATTCCCTGGACGGCTAGCGTCTTCAGCATCTTTCTCTTCCGACAGTTCTTCGCCACAATTCCCAAAGATCTGTATGACGCGGCCGTTTTGGATGGCTGTGGGCACTTTCGTTTCTTGACCAGCATTGTCTTGCCCCTTTCCCGACCGGCAATCGTGACCGTGATATTGTTCACCTTCCTCGGCAGTTGGAATTCGTTTACCTGGCCGTTGATCATCACCTCCAGCGAGGCCATGCGCCCGATCACTGTGGGGTTGAGCTTTTTCATCACGGACGCGGGAACCGACACCCAACTGCTCATGGCCGCTTCAACGCTGACCATATTGCCGATCGTCATCATCTACTTCTTTGCCCAAAAGCAATTCATCGAAGGAATCGCTTCTTCCGGACTGAAAGGATAACCGTTTGCAGAAGAAAGGGGGGATAGTCTGAAACCAAGAATCCGTTCATTGCTGTTCCAATTGTAAATCTCTTGGGTTTTCGTTTTGCGATGGGGAAAATGGTGTTTGGTATGTCCTTCCACCATCTGACAAGAGAAGTGAGTTTTCTAAGGAGGAGGAACATGAATATGAAAAGGGTTATTGTCGCATTGTTTGTGGTGATACTCTTGGCGGGTTTTGTGGCCGCTTGCGCGCCCACACCCACGGCTGCGCCGGCCCCGCCAACAGCGAAACCGGCTGCACCGCAGCCAACCGTTGCACCGACCAAAAGCACTGATGCGATCAGCCAGGTTGATCCCAGTGGACAAACCGTGCTGTTTTGGCACGTTTCCACCAAGATTCATGAAGAGACTCTCAAGTCGCTGGTGGATGAGTTTAACACGACGAATGAATGGAACATCACCGTTCAGCCGGAGTATGGCGGGTATTACCCGGACATTCGCAAGAAGATTCTGGCAGCCATTCAGGCCGATAGTCCGCCAGACCTGGCCATCTCGTACCAGAATATGGTCGCCGAATATGCCGGTGCCGATGCTGTCGTTGATCTGGATCCTTACTTGAAGAGCGAGAAGTATGGACTGAGCAAAGACGATCTGAATGACTACTTTGCAAACTTCTTTGCCGGAGATCGTTATCCTGAATATAACAACGCGATGTTCAGCTTCCCACCCAACCGCAGCATGGAAGTGATGTACGTCAATATGTCTATGCTCAAAGATCTGGGCTTTGATAAGCCTCCGGCAAGCTGGGACGATTTCTACAACATCTGCAAGGCAGCCAAGGAACAAAAGGATTTGCCCTGCTATGCGATCAGCCCCAGCGCTTCGACGTTCTCGGCCTGGGTTTGGACGCGCGGAGGCAGCGTCATCAGCGAGGACGGAAAGAGTGTCGCTTTCAACGGCAAGGAAGGTCTGGCGGCACTGGAATTCCTCAAGAAGCTGGTAGATGAGGGTCTGGCTTATCAGATATCCGAATCCTATGGCGATCAGACGGACTTTGCGAACCAGAAAACCCTCTTTACCTTTGGTTCAACGGCCGGCCTGCCCTACTACGCCAAAGCGATCAAGGGCGATTCGGATTCGTTTGCCTTCGATTGGACCATTGCGCCCTTCCCGCACGATACGCCCGATCCTATCGTAGACATCTACGGGCCGAGCGTAACTGTTTTCAAGACGACACCGGAGCGTCAGTTGGCAGCATGGCTCTTTGTCAAATGGTTCACGGAAAAGCAACAAACGGCCACCTGGGCGATGGATTCGAACTACTTCCCAGTTCGTCGTTCCGCCGCGGAATCGCCAGAGATGCAGGATTACTTCCAGAAGAACCCGCTGTACAAGAAAGCGTTTGATTTCTTGCCCTATGGCCGAACCGAGCCGACCATTGCCGGCTGGCAGGGCGTGCGCGATGCCCTGGGCAACGCCATTGTAGCGGTCATTACCGGGGAAAAATCCCCGCAAGAAGCGCTTGACGAAGCCGCCACTACGGCGCAAAGCGCTTTGGCCGGAGAAGGTGGATGACCTCGTTACCCGGCGAGTAACACGCGGTTAAGAAGGTAAAGTAGCAATGCGGGGGTGTGGAATGTCACAGAAGCCCCACACCCCCGCCGAATGACAGTGCATAAGGAGAAGAGCGTTCTATGTTAGACTTGGCAAAAACAATCCGCGACGTACCTGATTTTCCTGTGGAAGGGGTCCTTTTCAAGGATATTACGACTCTGCTCAAAGACGCGGATGCTTTTCGCGAAGCGATTGATCGTCTGGTCGCTCATTACCAAGACCAGGGGATTGACGTGGTGGCAGGAATTGAATCGCGAGGATTTATTTTTGGTGCGACTATAGCCTATTTGCTAGGGACGGGATTCATTCCCCTTCGCAAACCGGGTAAACTGCCGGCCGAAACGGAGAGGGTCGAATATGCGCTGGAGTATGGCACGGACGCTGTGGAAATCCATAAGGATGCCATCCGCCCCGGCCAGCGCGTACTTTTGGTTGATGACCTGCTGGCGACCGGAGGAACAGCCTCGGCCAGCGCCCACTTGATCGAAAAACTGGGGGGAGAGGTCGTCTCCATCGCCTTTTTGATAGACTTAACTTTCCTTCACGGACGGGACAAACTGGAAGGATACGATGTCTTCACCATACTTGATTTTTAGTACCCTGCCAGCCTGACCGCGGAACGCTTTGTCAGCCGCTATTTTGCGGCAGGGTTGATTTCTCTACCGGCGTACTGACGGGTGTAGTATTCCTCGTAATACGCACCGCTTTTTATTTTGCGCCACCACCACTGGTTATCTACATACCAACGCACCGTTTTTTCCAGCGCTTCCTCGAACGTGTGCCGGCTCTGCCAGCCGATAGCCTGGATTTTGTGGCAGTCCAGTGCATAACGCCGGTCATGACCAGGCCGGTCGGTGATCGGCTGGAGGAGACTCTCCGGCTTATGGAGCAGCTCGAGGATTCTGTGTGCCATGTCCAGGTTGCGCGTCTCCGTACCGGTCCCCAGGTTGTAGATTCCGCCGAGCTGGCCTTTGTGCAGCACCACGTCAATGCCTTCGCAATGGTCCAAGACGTATTGGTAGTCGCGCATTTGCAGCCCATCGCCGTACAGAGGCAATGGAAGATCGTCGATGGCATTGGTCACGAAGAGGGGCACAACTTTCTCGGGGTACTGGTACGGGCCGATGTTGTTGCTTCCCCGCGTGATGGTTACCGGTACGCCAAAGCTCGTGAAATAGGCCAGGCACATCAAATCACCGCCTGCTTTGCTGGCCGAATAAGGACTGCGCGTGTGTAGGCAGTCGCTCTCCGTTGACCGGCCATCCAGCACCTGGCCGTACACCTCGTCTGTGCTGACCTGGTGGTACCGTTCCAAACCGAATTTCCTCACCGCTTCCAAAAGCACATACGTGCCGTAAACATCGGTTTGGATAAAGCCACCCGGTTCCATCAGGGAGCGGTCCACGTGGCTTTCGGCTGCGAAGTTCACGATGGTGTCAATGTCGTATTGTTGCACCACCCGCTCTACTTCTTTGGCATCGCAGATGTCGGCCCGCACAAAATCGTACCGCTCCGCGAACCGCTCGGAAACGTCCCGCAGGTTGTCGAGATTGCCGGCATAGGTCAGCTTGTCGTAAACGACCACGTGATAGTCCGGGTAGCGTTCCAACATGTAGCGCACAAAGTTGGAACCGATAAATCCTGCGCCCCCGGTGACAACAATATTCTTCACAAGCCGACTCCTTTCATGCCCTACAACACACCTACCTGGCTATGATCGCCCAGGGTGAGTTTGTACGCCTTTGGTTTGACCGGCGAGCGCGTAAGCACCACCCGCCGCCCGATGAGGCTCCCTTCGATACGATGGGGAATATCGCTAATCTTGCTGTGTCCCAGAACCATGGAATTTTCAATCTCGCTGTTCTCGACGAGCACGTGGTGGTAAATAGAAGTGAACGGGCCCACGTAGGAATTGACAATCCGTGTTTGTTCGCCGACAATGGCGGGCCCCCGGATGACGCTGTTGATGATTTCCGCACCTTTTTCAATGGTCACCCGTCCGTCCACCTGGGAATCGCGGTCAACGTACCCTTCATTGTGTGGCGTGAGTTCTTCCAGAACCAGACTGTTTGCTTCGAGCATGTCACCGGGCCGGCCCGTGTCGATCCACCAGCCACGATGGACATACGGAAAGACGTGGTATTGCTGATCCACAAGCCATTGGATGGCATCGGTGATTTCCAATTCGCCGCGCCACGACGGAGTGATGTTTTCCACCGCTTCGAAGACGTGGTGGTCAAACAGGTAGATTCCCACCAGGGCCAGATTGCTGGGCGGGTCCTTTGGCTTCTCAATCAAGCGGATGATTTCGTTGTTGTTTCCAAGGACAGCCACCCCATATTGTTCGGGGTGCGCGACACGGGTCAGCACGATTTGGGCCGTGTACTCCGAATCGGCAAACTGCGCAATCAGCGGAGAAATGCCCCCCTCGATGACGTTGTCTCCGAGGAACATCACGAAGCGGTCATCGCCCAGAAAATCGCGACTGATTTTAACCGCGTGGGCCAGACCCAACGGGGCTTTCTGGGGAATGTAGGTGATGTTCACATCCCAGCGGCCCCCTCTTCCCACAGCGTTCTTGATTTCCTCCGCCGTATCGCCGACGACGATGCCGATGTCGCGAATCCCCGCATCGCGAATCGCTTCGATGACTCGAAATAGCACCGGTTTGTTGGCGACCGGAATCAATTGCTTCGCGCTGGTAAAGGTCAGCGGGTATAGCCTTGTCCCTTTTCCGCCACTCAGTATCAGACCTTTCACAATGACCTCCTATGTAAATAGGACACAGAT
>CAYWAK010000128.1:0-8103 GCA_964455755.1 uncultured Ardenticatenales bacterium
ACACATCACGGTGCGCAATACGTCTTCACCGGTTCAAATGGGCAATGAAAAAGTGAGGTGTCATGTCTGATAACAGCAAAGAACTGAAAAAGCAATGGCAGTCAGAAACGCTGGAACCTTTCCTGGCCAGGGGAGGGGAGCGAAAGGAGCAATTCAAGACCGCCTCGGAGATTCCCATCGAGCGGCTCTACGCACCGGACGACCTGGCCGATTGGAATTACGCCGCGCAAGACGGTTTCCCCGGCCAGTATCCCTACACCCGGGGAATCTATCCGACGATGTACCGGGGCCGCTTCTGGACCATGCGCCAGTACGCCGGCTATGCCACGGCGGAAGAATCGAACCGCCGCTATAGGTTCCTGCTGGAGCAGGGGCAGACCGGACTTTCGGTAGCCTTCGACTTGCCCACGCAAATCGGCTACGACTCGGATCACGCCTTGGCCGAGGGGGAAGTGGGCAAGGTCGGGGTGGCCATTTCGTCGCTGGAGGACATGGAGACGCTGTTCAACAGTATTCCGCTGGACGAAGTCTCGACCTCGATGACGATCAACGCGCCCGCCTCGATCCTGCTGGCCATGTACATTGCCGTGGCCAGGAAGCAAGGAGCGGACGTGCGCGCGCTCCGTGGCACGATCCAGAATGACGTTCTGAAGGAATACCTGGCCCGCGGCACCTACATCTTCCCACCCGCGCCGTCCATGCGCCTGGTGACCGACACGTTCGCCTACTGCGCGGAGAACTTGCCCAAGTGGAACACGATCTCCATCAGCGGCTACCACATCCGCGAGGCGGGCAGCACGGCCGTGCAGGAAGTGGCCTTCACGCTGGCCAATGCCATCGCCTATGTCGAGTCGGCCCTGGCTGCCGGCCTGGACGTGGACCGCTTTGCCGGCCAGCTCGCTTTCTTCTTCAACGCGCACAACAACTTGTTCGAAGAGGTGGCCAAGTATCGCGCGGCCCGCCGGATGTGGGCGCGGATCATGCGGGAGCGTTTCGGGGCAAAGAATCCGCGCTCCTGGATGCTGCGATTCCATACGCAGACCGCCGGCTCCACGCTGACCGCGCAGCAGCCGGAAAACAACGTGATTCGCGTGACGGTACAGGCGTTGGCGGCGGTGCTGGGGGGCACGCAGTCGCTGCACACCAACTCGCGCGACGAAGCGCTGGCCTTGCCCAGCGAACAGGCGGTGCAGATCGCCCTGCGCACCCAGCAGATCCTGGCCCACGAGAGTGGTGTGGCCGAAACGGTAGACCCGCTGGCCGGCAGCTACTTCGTTGAACGGCTCACCGATGAGATCGAGCAGCGCGCGCAGGCCTACATGGACAAGATCGAGTCGATGGGGGGCGCGCTGGCCGCCATCGAGCAGGGATACACACAGCGTGAGATACAGGACTCGGCCTACCAGGCGCAGAAGGCCATTGAGCGCGAGGATCAGGTCGTGGTCGGCATCAACCGCTTTGCCGTACCGGAGGATCACAAGCTGGACCTGTTGCGCGTGGATCCCATCGTGCAGGATCAACAAGTGGCCCGTCTGCGGGCATTGCGTGAGCGACGCGACGGCGCGCGTGCGGCTGCCACCCTCGACCGCTTGGAGGAAGCGGCGCGCGGCAGCGAAAACACGTTGCCCCGCATCCTCGATTGCGTCGAAGCCTACGTCACCTTGGGCGAAATTTGCGACCGGCTGCGCGAGGTGTGGGGCGAATACCGGCCGTCGGCGGTGTTGTGAAGCGGGGAAAGGATGAAAATACGTCGAGCGTGGAGCGTGGGGCAAGCCAACGTGACACCTGACACGCAGCAATTCGGAAAGGATATTCACCGGTGATCAAACGAATTGACCACGTGGCCGTCGTTGTCGAGAACATGGAGGACGCAACGGCCTTTTGGCAAGATGCGTTGGGGTTGAAGATTTCCCATACCGAAGATATTCCTGAACAGGAATCGGTGATCGCTTTCCTGCCTGTAGGCAACAGCGAAATCGAACTGGTCAAACCGACGACGGAAACCAGCGGTATCGTGCGCTACCTGAACAAGCGCGGCCCCGGAGTTCATCACCTCTGCTTTGAGGTGGATGATTTGCAGGCAACGCTGGATCGTCTGGACGCACAAGGCGTGGAACTGATCAACCGCGAACCGGTGGCCGGCGCCGGTGGCACGCGCGTCGCCTTTGTCCATCCGCGCAGCGCGAACGGGGTGCTGGTGGAGCTTTATGAGCGGGGAGCGTAGCGCGGCCCCGAAATGCGGACTGCATACGCCATTATGATGGCCGCCGAAGACCAGTACAGCCCGGCGCAAATACGTTGGCCGTTTTTCTCACCGCGGAGACGCGGAGAACGCCGAGGTATGCACGGTTTTCTCTGCGGACTCGGCGTCTCTGCGGTGAATTTCAACGAGATCTACTGCCAAAGAATTTATGCTGCTGTGTACCAGGGGGCCAGGCAAAGGAGTGAGCGACCATGTTTGACGAAAAGAAGCTGAGCCAACTCCGCGACCGCCACGAAAAGTGGACGGACGACACGCTGCAGCAGTCTCTGGAGCGCGCACCGGAACGGGCCGACGAATTCATCACCGTCTCCAGCACGCCGGTCGGTCGCTTGTATACGCCGCTGGATGTGGCCGACCTGGATTACCTGGAGGATCTCGGGTTGCCCGGCGAATTTCCCTTCACCCGTGGCGTTCATGCTACGATGTATCGCAGCCGGCTGTGGACGATGCGCATGTTCGCCGGCTTCGGTACCGCCGAGGAGACAAACGCCCGCTTCAAATACCTGCTGGCACACGGCGAAACCGGCCTCTCCACCGCCTTCGATCTGCCCACGCTCTACGGCTACGACAGCGATGCACCGGAAGCGGAAGGCGAATTCGGCGTCTGTGGTGTGGCCATCTCCTCGTTGCGCGACATGGAAATTCTGCTGGATGGCCTGCCGCTTGACCGGATCACCACCTCCATGACCATCAACAGCCCGGCCGCGGTCATCTGGGCCATGTACATCGTGGCGGCCGAGAAACGGGGAATCCCACGTGCCAAGCTGGGCGGCACAATTCAGAACGACATCTTGAAGGAGTACATCGCCCAAAAAGAGTTTATCTTTCCGCCGGAGCCTTCGATGCGCCTGGTGGTGGACACCATCGAATTTGGCACGCAGGAGATGCCGCGCTGGAACACGATCTCCATCAGCGGCTATCACATCCGCGAAGCGGGATCCACTGCGGCGCAGGAGCTGGCTTTCACCCTGGCCGACGGCTTCGAATACGTGCGCTGGGCGATAGACCGCGGCCTGGATGTGGACGCCTTTGCACCCCGACTCTCCTTTTTCTTCAATGCGCACAACGATTTTTTTGAAGAGATCGGCAAGTACCGGGCGGCACGCCGCATTTGGGCGCGAGAGATGCGCGAGACCTTTGGCGCGAAAAACCCGCGCTCCTGGTGGATGCGCTTTCACAGCCAGACGGCCGGCGTCAGCCTGACCGCGCAGCAGCCGGAAAACAACATCGCCCGCGTGGCCATCCAGGCGCTGGCTGCCGTGCTGGGCGGCACGCAATCGCTGCACACGAACAGCATGGACGAGGCGTTGGCCCTGCCATCCGAGACGGCCGCCCGTATCGCCCTGCGCACCCAGCAGATCATTGCCCACGAAACCGGCGTCACCAACACCGTGGACCCGCTCGCCGGCAGCTTCTTTGTGGAAGCGGAAACCAATCGCATGGAGGCGGAATCGCGTGAATACTTCCACCGGATCGCCGACCTGGGCGGCGTCCTGCCGGCCATCGAACAGGGCTTCTTCCAGTTGGAGATTGCCGATGCCGCTTCTCGCTATCAGTGGGAGATTGACCAGAAGAAGCGTGTCGTTGTGGGGGTGAACGAATTTGGCGGAGAGGAAAAGATTGACATCCCCATCTTGAAAATGGATCAGCAGGGCTACGAGCGGCAAGTTACCCGGCTCGAAGAGGTGCGTCGTACCCGCGACAATCGCACCGTCTCCACGCGGCTGGCCGACCTGCGGCAAGCTGCTGCGGGGGATGCGAACCTGATGCCGTTCCTCATCGAGGCGGTGCGAGAGTATGCTACGTTGCAAGAGATCATGGACGTACTCCGCGACGTGTGGGGCGAATATCGTGAACCTATAATCGTCTAGCGATCGGTCGCCGGAATGGGGGGTCCGGCGCTACGGTTTCGGCTCGGCCAGCCCCCCTACCCCGCCCAAAAAATTCTGGGGGGCGCGCAACACGCCCGACGCACCATGTTGTCCGTCGCTGGTGGCGCACTGCGCGTTCATGTTGGCTGGTATGTAAAGGATTTGGAGCGTCAAGGATCATAGGAGGAGCGGATATGTCTGCACGCAAAGTTCGTATTTTGATTGCCAAACCCGGTCTGGATGGACACGACCGCGGTGCAAAAGTGGTCGCTCGTGCCCTGCGCGATGCCGGCTACGAAGTAATCTACACCGGCCTGCGCCAAACGCCGGAGATGATCGTGGAGGCAGCCCTGCAAGAGGACGTGGATGCCATCGGTCTCTCCCTTCTTTCCGGCGCGCACATGACCATCTTTCCCCGCGTAGCCGCTTTGATGAAAGAGCAAGGTCTCGACGATGTGATGCTTTTTGGTGGCGGTATCATTCCGGGGGAGGATGCGCCGGCCCTCAAACAGACCGGCGTGGCCAACGTGTTCGGACCGGGGACCAGCACGCAGGACATCATCGCTTTCGTCGAACAAGAAATGGCCCGGCGGAAATAGCGCGCTTATGGAGTTGACCGAGCGTATCCTGAAGGCAGATCGCCGTGCCCTGGCCCGCGCCATCTCCCTGGTGGAAAATAACGGCGAACAGGGGCAACAGCTTTTGCGGGAGGTCTACCCGCACGCCGGCCGGGCGCACATCGTCGGCATTACCGGGCCGCCGGGGAGCGGCAAGAGTACCCTCGTCAGCCAGATTGCGCGCCAGTACCGGCAGGAAGGGCGTACCGTGGGCATCGTGGCCGTGGATCCGAGCAGCCCCTTTACCGGTGGCGCGCTGCTCGGGGACCGTGTGCGCATGCGCGACCTGGCCGGTGATGCCGGCGTGTTTGTGCGCAGCATGGCGTCGCGTGGCAGCATGGGCGGATTGGCCCGCGCCACGGGTGATGCCGTCACACTCCTCGATGCCGCCGGCTTCGACCTGGTGCTGATCGAAACGGTGGGCGCCGGCCAGGTGGAAGTGGACATCGCCCGCGAGGCCCACACCACGCTGGTGGTCGAGGTGCCCGGCTTGGGCGACGAGGTGCAGGCCATCAAGGCCGGTCTCATGGAGATCGCCGATATTTTCGTCGTCAACAAGGCCGATCACGCCGGCGTTGACCAAACCGTCCGCGCCCTCACCATGATGTTGGACATGAACAACGCTCCCCGCCCCTGGACACCACCAATTGTCAAGACCATTGCCCTGCACGGCGAAGGCATTGCCGGCGTCATCGAAGCAGTTGACGACCATTGGGCCTACCTGGTGCAGGATATGGCTTTGCAAGACCAGCAGCACATTCATGCCCAAAGCAGGTTGACCCGAGTACTGCGTCGCCGGTTGTTCGAGGAACTCCTCGCGCGGATCGGCCAAGCACAGTTTGAAGACGCCGTCACTCAGGTGGCCGCCCACAAGATTGACCCATATTCCGCTGCTGCCAGGCTGATGAACACAAGGGCGCCCGGTAGCTAGTCATACAAGGACAAGCAATCACAAATGTACGGCGAAATCAAGGTTTTTTCCGGCAACGCAAATATCCAGCTTGCAAAAGACATCTGCAAGTATTTGGAAATCCCCTTAGGTGACGTAGAAGTTTTTGAATTTCCGAACGAAAACATTTTCTGTTGTCTGAAAGCTAGTGTGCGCGGTCAGGATGTGTTCGTCATCCAGCCCTTTGCCAAGCCGGTGAACACGCGTATCATGGAACTGCTGATCATGATTGACACCCTGCGGCGCGATTCGGCCGGTCGTATTACTGCGGTCATCCCCTACTACGCCTATGGCCGCACCGACAAGAAAGACCAGCCGCGTGTGCCGATCACCGCCCGCTTGCTGGCCGACCTGATCGCCACGGCCGGTGCCGACCGCTTCCTGACCATTGATCTGCACGCCGGTCAGATACAGGGATTCTTCAGCATTCCCGGTGATGAAGTGACTGCGTTTCACATGCAGAAGGATTATTTCCTGGAGAAGAACATCCACGATGCGGTGGTGGTCGCTCCCGACGTGGGATCGAGCAAGAAGGCGCGCAACCTGGCCGAGGCCCTGGACGTCCCGCTGGCCATTGTCGAGAAGCGACGGGTGCGCCATGGTGCGCAGGGCACCAGTGTTGAGGCCCTGAGCCTCATCGGCGACGTGGCCGGCAAGAACGCCATCATGTTCGACGATGAAATAGATACGGCAGGGACGATAACGGAGGCGATGCACTTTCTGAAGGACGAAGGAGCGCGCGATATCTATGCCTGTGTCACGCACGCCGTTCTTTCCGATCCGGCCACTGCACGGCTGCGGAACAGTCCCCTCAAGGAGTTGGTGGTGACCGACACGTTGCCCATTCCGCCGGAGAACATGTTGCCGAACATCAAGGTGCTCTCGGTGGCGCCTCTGCTTGGCGAGGTCATCCGCCGCACGCACTTGGGCGTTTCGGTCGGGGCTATGTTCAACGAATAGACACACTTTGTTTCGGAAATAGGTCGCTGTTTTTTCAAAATTACCCCTTGTCAAAATACCAGATTTGTGGTAAAATAATAGAAATATGTTTTGCATGGACATACCATAAAAGAAAAGAGAGGTGAGCGCTATGCAAACTTTGGGAAAACAAAGGGGCTTGTGGATTGGAGTAGCAGTTTCCTTTGTCGTGGGCCTGCTGTTCGGGTGGATGATTCTTGGCTGGATGGTGGCTCCGGTACAATGGGTAAATGCAGATCCATCAGACCTGCGCGTGTCGGCCAAGGAAGCTTTCGTGGTCATGGCAGCCGATTCTTTTGCCCTGAACGACAACACCCAGTTGGCCAAAGAGCGGTTGTCCACGTTTGACCAGGACGAACTGTCTGCTATGCTTGGGCGACTGCGCGAAGCTGCTCCCGATGCGGAAAGCCGTGAACGACTGGATCGGCTTGCCGAAGCCGTGCAGGTCAGCCCAACGACGGTCGAGAAACCCCCCGTGGGAACGACAAAACCGAGCGAGCAGGGGTCTTCCGGTTCATCCCTGCGACTCATTGGTCTCCTGGCATTGCTGATCGTGTTGGGTTGGGGTAGCTATGTAGCTTTTCAAAAGCTGCAAGCAAAAGATGTGAAGGTCGGCCGCGGATTCATGCGCGGCGCGCCGACACTAAAAGAGCGGATAAGCAGAACTTCCACCGAAGAGTCCGCAACCGAGACGACCCCCACACTCTCATTTCGCAGGGAGCCATCCGCACCCCCCGCAGATTCGCTCGGGCAATTCGCTACGACATACAAGCTGGGAGACGACGGGTACGACACCTCCTTTACTATTGAGATGCCGGCCGGCGAGTTCCTGGGAGAATGTGGCGTGGGCATTTCTGAAATTCTGGATGAAGGGCCTCCACAAAAAGTCACCGCTTTTGAGCTCTGGTTGTTCGACAAAAACGACATCCGCACGGTGACCAAGGTGCTCATGAGCGAACATGCCTATAACGACCCGGACCTGATGACCAAGCTTAAGCCGAAAGGCGACATCGTGATCGCTCAGCCAGGGGAGCTTTTGATTCTGGAAACAGCTACCCTACGTGTTCAGGCCCAGATCGCGGAAATGGATTATGGATGGGAGGGGAGTCTTCCTCCGCGCAGCTATTTTGAACACCTTGTAGTCGAAATGACTCCCATGCCGAAGGAATCGTCTCCGGAACCAACCGCGCCAACGCTTCCCGCGGCCTGAAGAAACGCTCTCTGTCTTGATCGCTTGGGGGCAACCGGCAGGCTGCCCCCTTTGGGTTGTTGCTCCCGTTTGTCTCCGCCGGCAAGTATCGTGATTCTGTATGATCAGTACCTGAGAATTTGTCTCGTGGAACAGCCTTTCCAGGCTGTTGGCGGCCGCTCTGGCAGGCTAGAAAGCCTGCCCTACAGAGAACAGCCTTTCCAGGCTGTTGGCGG
>CAYWAK010000129.1:0-8091 GCA_964455755.1 uncultured Ardenticatenales bacterium
ATACTCAGTGCAGTGGCCTTATGACTTTTCAGCGCTTTGCGAACGACCGACCTCTGAGACTCGAAGCCTTATGACGACAAAATGGCCCATCGTAGGACATCGCCACGCCGTTTCGCTGCTCCAGCGCGAAGTCGCGCGGGGCGGGTTGGCGCACGCCTATTTGTTTGCCGGTCCGCCACACATCGGCAAACGGTCCTTGAGTCACGTCCTGGCTCAAGCCCTGCTTTGTCAGGAAGACGACCCGCCGTGCGGCGATTGCGATTCGTGTCGTCGCGTCATTCGCCGCCAACACCCCGACTTGCAGATTCTGGACCTCCCCGCCCAGACTCGGATATTGGGCGAAAAATCGTCCACCGGGCAAGTTCTTAAAATCGAAACCATACGCAAGGTGCAACAGGGGCTTTTTCGCCGCCCCCTGCAAGCCGACCACAAAGTCATCATCATTCCAGAGGCGCACTTGATGACCACAGCCGCGGCCAATGCGTTTCTAAAAATGCTGGAAGAACCTCCCCCGTATGCTCTCCTTCTCCTCACCACCACGCAGGTAGAAGACCTTCTGCCTACCATCGTGTCACGTTGCCAGGTCATTCCTTTGCATTTGCTGAAGATCACGGACGTTGAAACGGCCCTGCAACGCCCCCCCTGGCAACTGGAGCCGGCGCCCGCCCGCCTCCTGGCCCATCTCTCCGGCGGACGAATTGGCTGGGCGATCCGGGCGCACGAAGACCCGGCGGTTCTTGAAGACAGGGAGGAAACGCTGGAAACCCTGCAACAAGCGTTGGCCGGCGATGACCTGGAACGGATGGAAATCGCCGAGCAGATGGCGCGACTTCCCGAACAGGGGATGGAAACACTCGCCACCTGGTCCACCTGGTGGCGCGACTTGCTCCTCTTTCAGAGCGGCGCAAGCAATGGCCTGACCAACGTGGATCGGCATGATGAGCTGGCGCAAGTCGCCCAGGCTTGGGGCGTGGCAGAGACGCATGCGGCCCTCTCCACCCTCCAGGAGACAATCTCTGCCCTGGAACGCAACGTGAACGCGCTTCTGGCCTGGGAAGCATTCCTCCTCTCCCTCCCCAAATCGTCGGGTCCGCGCCCATGACGAAGCCGCGCTACCGGGCCATTCCCCGTGTGCTCTGCTTTCTGGAACGGGATGGCCAGGTGCTGCTGTTGCGCGGCGCGCCCACCAAACGGTTGTGGCCGAACCGCTACAACGGCATCGGCGGCCATGTCGAGCGTGGCGAGACGCCGCTGGAAGCCGTCCGTCGCGAAATCATGGAAGAGGCCGGCCTGGAAGTAGGACGCCTGCACCTGCGCGCCATCATCCACGTGGAGCGTGAAGGAAAAGACAGCGGCGTGCTGCTCTTCGTTTTCACCGGCCCGGCACCTTCTGGCGAACCGCAGCCCTCCGAGGAAGGCTCCCTCCACTGGGTTCCCAAAGACCACGCCTTGAAACTTGACCTGGTCAGCGATCTGCCTTGGCTGCTCCCCAAAATTTGGTCGCTGCCCGTAGCGGCTCCCCCTTTCTTCGCCCACTATTTTGAAGATGGAGAGGGAAAGGTTCACGTAAGGAAACCGTAAGGTTTTCGTAACATTTCCTTGCCAAAAGGGACTACAATAAAGTAATACCTTCGCCCCCCTACCCCCCCCACATTGGAGGGAATGTGCTCCCCCAGAATTGGGGCCGGGGGACGTTCTCCAAGTTATGGAGATGATACGAAGTAAAGGGAATCAGGTCATGAAAACAAATCAGCTCAACCGAACACCTCGAAAAGGGCGTAACAAGTCTTCTCGCAGCCGTCCGCCAACTTCTCGCCCTCTTCGGCAGCGCTGGGCCTTCGTTCTTTTGGGCGTGATGGTGTTGGTGGCAATTGCCGGCGCCGGCGGCACGTTGTATGCCGCCCACCTGGAGAACAGCGACTCGTTTTGCATATCCTGCCACACGGAACCGGAGTCGACTTTCTACCAACGTGCACAAGCAACCAATAGCACTGATCTGGCCTCGGCCCATAGCATGAAAGGCGTGCGCTGCATCCAGTGTCACAGTGGCGGTGGTATGATAGGCCGGCTTGACGGCATGAAGCTGGGAGCCCGTGACCTTTCGGTTTACTTGCAAGGGAATTATCCCCAGCCGTCTGTGTTAACGAAACCCTACGACGATGTGCAGTGTGTGAAATGCCATGACAATATCTATCAGGACCGCAGCTTCGACAACCACTTTCATAAATTGTTGCCGCAGTTGGTTAAGGTGTTTCCCGGCGAAAGCATTACCTGCGTGGAGTGTCACCAGGGACATAGCACAACAGGGGAACAGAAGCTGGCCTTTCTAAATCGCGATACAACCAGCCAGGTTTGCCAGAAGTGCCACCGTGTCGCCGGCGCGGACGAAGGAGGCGAAGGAGGCCGATAGCCTCTACATACCCTGCTTGCGTACCCCCTGCGGGTCAATCTGGGTACGCAAGAGGGTGACTTCCTCCGACGTAGGGGCCGGGGTCACAGAAATTGTCTCCGGCAGGATCAGGTCGAATCCGGTGTTATCCTGGACTTCCTCAAGCGTGACCCCAGGATGAACGGAAACCAGCCGCATCGCGCCGCTTTGCGGCTCAAAATCCATCATCGCCAGGTTGGTGACCACGCAGTCCATCCGTTTCTTCACGTTCGGGTGATGTCCGGGCAGGGTGATGAAGTCCACGCTTTCGGGAAGACGGCTGCGCTCATGACGCGGCAACCAGATGATGATCCGCCCGACGGTGTGACAGAGGATGGCTTGGCCGGCCCCACCGGTCAGGCGAACCTTGGGGTGTTCGTAATCCTTGCCGATCGCACTGGTGTTGACGTTGCCCAGGCGGTCAATCTGTACGCCGCTGAAGAAGGCGGCGTCTATCAGCCCCCGTTGGGCATACTCAAACAGACGGAGCAGATTGCTCGTCTTCACTGCCCCATCGGCCAGGGCAAAGTATTCGGTGGTCAGGGCATAGCGCGACGGGCGGGCGTCGATCCCTTCCAGGTTGACGCAAATCAGGCCGGGGGCGTGTGTGGCGCGGGCCAGTTGAATGGCCATCACCGGAATCATCGAAGCCACGCCGTGCATGACCCGTTCGCCGTCCCGCAGGGTATGCGCGAGGGCGCTGACCATCAGTTCATCCGGTGTGAACTCGGTCGCTGGTTCTGCCATGAGATTCCCTCCATCCGCCGCATTCAAATGCGCAAGGCAAACACCCGGTGTACGCCGCCGGCAGCCTCCAGATATTGGTCGTGAGTCGGGGCGGCGTAAACGAAGCGGTTCAAGTATGCTCGGAAGCCGTCGCTCGTCTTGCCGGCCTTTAGATATTCCAAGATGTGTGCCTCGTCAAAGTCGTACAGACCGGGGCTGCCGGCCGGGTGCGCTCCGTAGGGGACTTCAACGACGGCGGTGGTCAGGAAACCGGGGAACGTCGTGCGCTGCGGGGTACGGCGTATTTCTTCCTCCGGCACGATCTCCTCGACGGTGACGATGACGCGGTCCGCCGCTTCGGCGATCACCTCATCCCAACCGGCACCTTCGATCTGCACGTTTCCGGCACTATCGGCGCGCCGCCCGTGAACGAGGGCCACGGTCGGTTTCAGGGCCGGCACAAGCATGACTTCTTCGCCATCCCACGTATAGGGCCGGTACTCCGGATGGTGGAGCAGCAAGTCGGAACCGAAAAGCCCCTTGATCGGCAAGAAGGGAAGCCCCCAGGCCGCAGCACGCAAGCCGGAGGAGATGGCGAAACAGGCGCTCTCGTTGAATTTTAGTGTGCCCTGCTCCACGGCGCGCCGGAAGTTGGGGGCCAGCCCGTACCCTTCGAACCCGATGTAGGCGCCGGAGACCTCACGCACGCAGCCGGCTCCCACCAGGATGTCGACCGCTATGCCGTGCGCCGAGACGATGACTTTCAGGTCGCGCTTGCCCTGGCGGATGATCTCGCGGATCAGGGCCATCGGCACACTCTCGAAAAAGGAACCGCTGATGGCCAGCACGTCGCCGTCCCGCACCAGCTCGGCGGCCTGTGACAGAGTCGTTACCTTGTCCATTGCCCGTACTCCTCTCTTTTTCAATCTGTCAGGTGGTACAGATAAGTATAGTCCCCGTCCGGCGCTTTGTCAACTTCCTTCGCCGGCGAGGCGCTTGTCACAACCGGTCCATGTATCGTCGCGTGCAGTCGCGATTCTCCCAGCCACGGGGCAGCCCCAGCGGATACCCGACCATCTTGGCCAGGTCTCCCCACAGCCGGATGAGCGGCAATAGGAGGATGGCATACGCGCGTTGCGACCAGCTCAGCGCCGGCAATTCCGGGCACAGCCGGCGATAGGGGGCGGATGTGTAGGCGGCCACGCCGGCGGCAAGTCCCAACCACCCCAGCCGCTTGCGCCGCACCAGGGCCAGGTGCAGCAGTGCCGGTGCGGCGACGAGGTAGGTCACATAGCGAATCAAATGGCGCTTCGGCCAGAGCAACCCCTCGCCATCGCCAAAGGCGTAGTTGCGGTATTGCCGCCAGTACGCGGCCAGGCCAGGTCGCGGGCGGAAGTGGACGACCGCTTGCGGGGCGTACGCCACGCGGTAGCCGCGCCGCATAACGGCCAGGTCGAAGAGGACATCCTCGGAATAGTCCATCCATTCGGGATAGCCGCCGACCGCTTCCCACACTTTGCGACGAAAGGCAACCGAACGGCTGGATGGCAGGAACCGTCCTTTCCTAAACTCGGCCGGCGTGGGCAAAACGGTGGCGGCCATGGCTACCTCGAAGGTCGTTTGCGGGTCGGGCAGAAAGACGCCGGAGACGAAGTCGGGCGGAGCGTCCGATTCTTCGAAGAAGGGCGCGGTGATTTCGGCCAGCCAGCCGGCGTCCAGCCGCACGCCGGCGTCGGTGGCGGCGATGATGTCGCCGGTGCTGGCGGCGATGGCTGCGTTCCGCCCCGCCGAGATGTTGCAGCCCGGCTCGACAAGCACGCGCAGCGGCAGACGGTCGCTGTATGCGCGGATGCGGTCGGGTGTGCCATCGCTGGAGCCGCCATCCACGATGACGACCTCGTCGGGCTTGCGAGTTTGGGCGGCCAGGCTGTCCAACAGAGCGTGGATGTTTTCGGCTTCGTTGTAGACCGTGGCGATGACGGAGATGCGCGGGGTCATGGCGTTAAGGCCCTTGCGATTCTGGCAGCCACAGTGGCGTTGTTGAGCAGCAGGGCGATGTTGGCCCGTAAGGTCTGGCCCTGTGTGTGCTTGTGCAGGTAGGAGAGCAGGAAGGGTGTGATCTCCTTGCCCTTGATTTGCCGCGCTTCGGCCTCGGCCAGGGCCTGGGCGATGTTCGCTTCCATGCCAGACTCGTCGAGGGCCTCTTCTTCCGGGATGGGCACGGCGACGACAAGGCCGCATTCGAGACCCAGGTTCCGTTGGGCAGCAGCGATGCAAGCTACATCGGCGGGTGTATCGGCGCGAACGTCCACGGGCAGGCCGCTGTGGCGGACGTAGAAGGCCGGCAGCTCGTTGCTCTGGTAGCCGACGACCGGCACGCCCCAGGTCTCCAGCCATTCGAGCGTGCGCGGCAGGTCAAGGATTTCTTTGGCCCCGCTGCAGACGACGACAACAGGGGTGCGGGCAAGCTCGGCCAGGTCGGCGGAAACGTCCTGGGGATGTCCGCGATGGACGCCGCCGATGCCGCCGGTGGCAAAGACGCGGATGCCGGCACGATGCGCGATCCACATCGTGGCGGCAACGGTAGTCGCGCCGGCTTCTGCGCGGGCCACGACAAGAGGCAGGTCGCGCCGGCTGACCTTGCGCACGTTGCCGGCGGTGGCCAGGTACTCCAGTTCGTGCCGGTCCAGCCCGACGTGCAGCACGCCACCCAGCACGGCGATGGTCGCCGGCACGGCCCCCTCCGCACGCACCCGTTCCTCGATGGCCAGCGCCGCCTCCAGGTTTTGTGGATGCGGCAGGCCGTGGGCGATGACCGTCGATTCCAGGGCGACGACGGCGTGGCCCTCACCCAGAGCCGCTTGCACATTTGCGTTGATTTGTAGTGTATTCAT
Organism: uncultured Ardenticatenales bacterium; assembly: GCA_964455755.1. GTDB lineage: Bacteria > Chloroflexota > Anaerolineae > Ardenticatenales > JAADHH01 > JAADHH01. Next base: position 6,049 of record CAYWAK010000129.1, read on the forward strand.
AGGTTATGCCTTCGACTTGGGATGGTGATTTGCGCCACTGAACCAACGTAGTTGATGCTATGTCGCGGTGGTGGTAGCTGAACGACCGGCATCGCTCGCCCTAAGCCTTCTCCGCCTGAGGTGCGACCTGCTCGCAACCCGCTCGATAGGCCTGCGCAAACAGCGCCGCGCCGATCAGAGTCAAATACACCCCTACGGCGACGGCGAGAAATGGAACGAAGATGCACAAGACAATCGTCAAGTACAAGAATTGCATGATGAACGACAAGGCAAAATAGACTCCCAGAACCAGGGCGTACGAGATCAGGAAGCCTCCCAGGTTGGCGCGGAAGATGGGCCACCACTCCCGAACGTAGAAGGCGGCGGCAATCCGGTCTCTGGCCACCACGTGTCCGGCAGCGACCGGATAGAAGAGGCCGGTTACGGCCATGACCAGCATAGCCAGGCCCGCGAGAACAAAGCCGGCCATCATGCCCGCCAACTGCGCCGAGACCAACTCTTTCATAAGGGCATCGCTCCCACCACTTTGCAGAGCCAACAGAATTGTAGGGCCAATCATGAGCGCGTAGCCAGCGATGAGAGTCAGTCCCGCCGGTAGCGTGTAGACAAAGCCGGCGACAACAAGCTTCCCCCCGTCGCGAAAGAATTGGCCCCCATCGTCCCACTCCGGCAGATAGGGCTCACCATTTTCCAAAATAATCTTCTTCATGATTTGGGCACAGTACCCGATGAAGAAAATGGTCGGAATGAGCGGGATGACAAAGCCAACAAGGGAAATCAGGAACGCCACCGACAGTTTTTGTTTCCATTTCTCGTCTTGAAATGGGAAGGCAAGCAGGTCCTTGATTGTATCGCTCGTGAATATCTGTGCCATGTTACCTCCTTTTCTGCCCCACGCCTTTGCGCATTCGCCCATGCGGCACAACCTTTGGCAAGCCGGGCAAACGGCAGCGCAGCGGTACACCCTGGAAAATGGCACGGGTAGACCGGCGTTCACCCAGGGCGGTGTGGCGGGCTGTTTTCAGATCACCAACTGGTCGTAAAGTTGCTCCAGATTCATCTCCGGGCAGACCGTGTCCTCGCACTTCAGGGTCAGGGTGGCCGCGGAGACGCCCAGCCGCACGGCCTCGTCTACGGGGAAGTCGTTGAGCAGGCCAAAGACGACGCCGGCGCTGAAGGCGTCGCCGGCGCCGGTGTAGTCCACGACATGGCAACGGATTGCCGGCACGTGCCCGCTTTCGGAGCGGGTGGCGTAGCACAGGCCCGCCTCGGCCAGCGTGACGATGGCCAGTTGAACCCCTTTGGCCACCAGGTACTTGGCTGCCGCCAGTGCTTCTTCGCGATTCGTCACCGGCCGGCCGCACAGCGCCGTTGCTTCCGCCTCATTCGGAGTGATCATGGCCAGTTTCGACATCCAGGGAGACAGACGGGGCGCTAACGCAGCCGAAGTCGGATCTGCTCCAACCGGAACGTGGTACTGCTCGGCAAGTCGAAAGAGGGTGGACTGTGCTTTGCCATCCAGGTTCGCATCCACCACGATCCAATCCGCGTCACGAAACCAACGACGGTGGCGATATAGATAGTCCGGGGTGATGTAAAGGGTCACATCCATGTCACTCACAGCCCAGCGAGGCCGGCCGCGGCCGTCCAGCACGGAGACGTACGCGGCTGTGCGCGCCCCTGTGACAACTTGCACTTCGCTCGTATCTACGCCACACGCGGACGCTGCGTTCAATGCGGTCGAGCCGAACTCGTCGTTACCCACGGCGGAAAGGAAGAATGTGGTGATCCCGAGGCGAGCCAGGTTCTCGGCGACATTACGCGCTACCCCCCCCGGAGCGACGCGCACCTTTCCGGGGATGGGCGTGCCGGGGGCTAAAGGCTGCGCAGCCCACCCCTTCACGTCAATGGCCGTAGCTCCCACAACAAGCACGTTGGGGTCCGGGTGTGTAGACATGGAACCACCTTTGTATATAATACTGGCTGCTTTAGCCACAGAATAACACGGATTTTCACGGAATCAGGCCAAGAAATCTGTGTAAT
>CAYWAK010000130.1:0-8015 GCA_964455755.1 uncultured Ardenticatenales bacterium
CGGCGGTAAACAAATACCTGAAATTAAGGGAGCATCAACAGCGGAAGAGTAAAGGCAAATGTATGACTACCCACGCAGTTGTTGAGGCCCACAGCCTCACCAAACGGTTCGGAACATTCACGGCCGTGGATCGCGTGGACCTGCACGTTGCCAAAGGGGAGGTCTTGGCGCTGCTGGGGCCGAACGGCGCCGGCAAAACGACGACCGTGCGCTGCCTGGCGGCAATCGTGCGCCCCACCGCGGGCCATGCCCGCATCGCCGGGCATGACACGGTTGCCGAAGCGCAAACCGTACGCCACATGGTCGGCCTGCTGACCGAGTTTCCCGGCTTGTACCGCCGCATGCGTCCCCTCGAATACCTGGCTTTTTTCGGCCAACTTCATGAAATGCCGGCCAACCGCATCGGCCAACGTTCCGAGCAACTTATGCGACAATTCGGCCTGTGGGATGCGCGCGACCAACGGATGGGCGAGTTTTCCAAGGGCATGCAACAGAAAATGGCCCTCATCCGCGCGATGATTCACGATCCCCATGTCCTCTTCCTCGACGAGCCGACCTCGGCGATGGACCCCCAAAGCGCAAAGCAGGTCCGTGATGCCATCGCCGCGCTGCGCCGCGAGGGTCGCACGATTCTGCTTTGCACCCATAACCTGGCCGAAGCCGAAACGCTCGCCGACCGCATCGCCATCATTCGTCGCGGAAAGATCGTGGCCCTGGGCACGCCGGCCGAGCTGAAGCATCGCCTGCTGGGCGACCCCATCATCGAGGTGCGGCTGGCTCAGCCCGTAAACGGATTCCTTGCGCGCGTGGCCGATTTGGTCGAGATCGTGGATCATGGCGAAACATGGTTCCGCTATCGCGCAGCACGAGCTCAGCAGATCAACCCGCGCATCGTCCGCCGGCTGGCCGCGGCGGGTCGCGATGTGGTCGCCGTGGGCGAACTGGAACGGCACCTCGAAGCCGTGTACCTGCGCATCGTGGAGGAGGAGCGAGCCGGCGATGAATAGAAACGCCGTATTCACGATCATGCGGCGCGAAATGCGTGATAGCTTGCGCGACTGGCGTATCATCGCCCCGATACTCTTGCTCACGCTGGGCTTCCCCTTCCTTATGAACGTCACGGCCCGTCTCGTGGAAAATTTCTTGCGCCAGTACAACGCGGTGATCATCTCCACGCACATGATTCCCTTCGGCTTGATGGTGGTCGGCTTTTTCCCCATTTCGTTCTCCCTGGTGATTGCCCTGGAAACGTTCGTTGGCGAAAAGGAACGCTATAGCCTGGAGCCGCTGTTGAGCACGCCCATCGCCGATGCCGAACTCTACCTGGGAAAGCTGCTGGCGGCCGTGCTTTTGCCACTCGTGGCCAGCTACACCGGCATGGCTTTGTACCTGGCCAGCGTGATGTGGAACCTGCATTATCGCCCTACTCCACAAATTCTGGTGCAGGTCTCGTTGCTCACGGCGATGGAAGGGCTGGTGATGGTCGCCGGTGCAGTCGTTGTTTCCAGTCATACCACGAGCGTGCGCGCGGCCAATCTGCTGGCCAGCTTCATCATCGTCCCCATGGCCTTGCTCGTGCAGACCGAAAGCATCTTCATGTTTTGGGGACGGTTCGACATGCTCTGGTACATTCTCCTGATTCTGGTTGTCGCCGACCTGGCTCTCGTTCGTGCCGGCGTGCGCACCTTCAACCGCGAGGAGATACTCTCGCGCGGCATGGACAACCTGAACCTTGGGCAAATCGGGCGTTCCTTCTGGACCTTTCTGCGCGGCGAAACGCCCCCCCACGGAGACACGGACACGGAAGCGGCTTCCCGGTGGCGACGTCTGCTGGGCCTTTATCGCTACGACCTGCCCCGCTTGCTATGGCGGGAACGTTTCACCTTGGCGGTGGCTGCGCTCATGCTTGTCGCGGGAGTCGGGCTGGGAGCCTATTACGCCTGGCGCTATCCCCTCCCCCAAGGCGCTATCCCGCTGGATCATTTGGCTGATAGACTCTTGCAGGCGCAGGGATCACCGGTGACACCCGGCTGGAGCTGGCTGCCGGCCATCAGCACGCGCGCCATTTTCCTGCACAACATGCGTGTGCTCCTGCTCGGCGCGTTGCTCGCACCCTTCTCCTTCGGGGCGCTTACGCTCATCTTGTTGCTCGCCCCGATGGCCATGGTCGGCTTCCTGGCGACGCAGGTCTGGATTGTAGGGGGCGCCCCGTGGACGTTCCTGGCCGCTTTTATTCTGCCCCACGGCTGGCTGGAGCTGCCGGCTGCGGTCATCGCCACCGCCTTCGGCTTTCGTCTGGGGGCCGTGCTGATGGCCCCGCCCAAAGACTTCACCGCCGGCGAGGCTTTGATCCAGGCCGCGGCGGACTTTGTCAAAGTGTTCGTCCTGCTCGTGCTTCCCCTGCTGGCCATGGCGGCCCTGACCGAGGCACGCATCACGCCGCAGGTCGTTTTGTGGATGTATGGAGGATAGGGGATGGTGAATGCGGAAAGTGCTTACCTCGGCCTGGGCAGTCGCCTGCGCGAAACGGCTGCACCGGAGCTGGTTGAATCGGCCTACCGTTTTGAGCTGAAAGACGCGCCCGTCCTCTACCGGGGGCTGAGCCTGGCCGACCTGGCCCACGTAATCATGCTGGTGGAAGTGGGGGTAGTGCCACGTGACGCCGGCCGGTCGCTGCTGGCGGCCTTGCTGGAGCTGCACGACATGCCTGTGGACCAGGTTCCGCTCGACGCGAGCCTGGGCGATGTGTACAACAGCCGTGAGCGATTGCTTGGGCAGCGTGCGCCGGCCGTCGCCGGTTGGCTGCACGCCGGCCGCCCGCGCCGGGAGGCCAGCACCATCGCCTACCTCATCGCCCTGCGCAGCCGCCTCCTCGACCTGACCGCCGCCCTCGTGTCCTACAGCCGTGCCCTGACCACACAGGCCGGCGAGCACGTGGACACCATTATGCCCGACTACACCTACTTGCAACATGCCCATCCCACTACCTTTGCCCATTACCTGCTGGCCTTTGCCTACCCCGTCCTGCGCGATTTCGACCGCCTGCTGGGCGTGTTCCGGCGGGTGAACAGCGGGCCGGGCGGAGCCGGCAGCATCAACGGTTCGCGCTTGCCGTTGAACCGCCACCGGCTGGCCGAACTGCTCGCCTTTGACGGGGTGACCGTCAACACGCGCGACGCCATGTGGCAGGCTGATGGCCCCATCGAGGTCAGCGCCGCCCTCGTCGCCGCCCTGATCAACGTGGACCGGCTGGCCGAGGACTTGCAAATCTGGACGACGCGCGAATTCAACCTGGTTGAGTTGGCCGACCGGCACACGCGCACCAGCGTGATCATGCCCCAAAAGAAGAATCCCTACTCGCTGGCCTACATCCGGGGAGTCACGGCCCATCTAATCGGCATGACAGCGAGCATGGCCGCCTACGGGCAGACGCCGTCTGGCCAGGTGGACAACCGCATCTTCGCCTACGGCGAACTTCCGCTTGCCGTGGAACGCGTGACGCAGGCCGTGCGGCTGATGGCTGGCGTGTTGCAAGGCCTCTCGGTCAACAGCGAGCTGATGGCGCGGCGTGCTGCCGAGGGGTACGCCCAATCCACCGACCTGGCCGATGTGATCATGCAGGAGACCGGCCAGGATTTCCGCACCGCCCACCAGATTGTCGGTCTTGTCGTGCGCAACGCGCTGGAAAGTGGCACGCCGGCAACTGCGATCACGCCGGCGATGGTAGACGCGGCGGCATGCGAGATGGTCGGCCATGCGCTGGGGTTGCCCGCGAAGGTCGTCGCCGGCGCGCTGGACCCGCACGCGCTGGTGAACGCCCGCGTGGGGCTGGGGGGCGCCGCGCCAGGCCCGGTGCGCGCGATGATCGACGAATGTCGCCGGCGCACCGACGAGGCTGCACACTGGCAGGCGGGTATGAAAATGCGGCTACATCAAGTTGAAGAGGAGTTGGTGGAGAGAGCAAGGACGCTAGCCCATGAGGAACGGGGGTAGGTGGTGGTTGTGACCATGTGATGATAAGCGTTCGATTTGGAAAAGGACGAGGTCTTGCGGGCAAAGCGGGCCAACCGTTGACGCAGCGTGTTGTACCAGCAAATCTTGACAGGATATCCCAATTGTTCTATACTGTATTTGTCACTTTACGACAATTCGTTTTTTTGGGAGGTTACGATGGCCCAAGTACTGATCGTGGATGATGAACCGGACGTTGCCAAGACCATTGACCGTGGGCTCCACCGCAAGGGATTCCAGACCATAGCGGTTCACAGCGGTGTGGAAGCGCTCAAGTTTGCACGCCGCGTTCGCCCTGACCTAATCATCTTGGATATCATCATGCCCAACATGAACGGTCTGGAAGTGTGCCGCCGGCTCCGCAGTGATCCGGTTTTGTCAGACATTCCGATTCTATTCCTCACAGCCAAGGGAAAGATTGACGACAAGATTGAAGGATTTAGGGCAGGTGCAGATGATTATCTGCCCAAGCCTTTTCATCTTGAAGAGCTGGCATTGCGCGCCCGAGCTTTGCTGCGCCGCTCGGTGCCAAGAATTGTTGAAGAGCCTCCCACATTGCTCCGGGTGGGGGATCTGCAATTGGACAGTCGCACATTTGAGGTTTGCGTGAAGGACCGCAAAGCACTGCTTACGCCGGTAGAATTTGATCTGCTGTATCATTTGATGAGTAACGCGGGCCAGGTATTCTCTAGTGAACGCCTCCTGCAGGAAGTCTGGGATTTCCCCTACGACACGGGAAGCCCAGACCTGGTGCGTATGCACATTCGTAACTTGCGTGCGAAGGTCGAACCGGACCCGCGGCACCCTGCCTATATTCGAACCATCTCGCGACATGGCTACACGATCCTCAAGCCGGAATAGCTCCGCAATTCTTTACGCAAGATTTACGTAACCTTCACGTCACCCTTATGGACAATCTTCCCTTCTTGTGCTTGACTATAGGGAGGTAATCAGATGGTTTTCCCATGGGAAGGCCCACAAGCCGTGAAAGCCGTGAATCGGGCAAAGGCGATGGTTGCGGCCGGTTGCGCGTACCGGGCGACACGGCTTTGGGGAGTTGTCATTGACAGTTGACGAAAACGTACTCCAACTCATAGAAGCTACAAGGCAAGTCGAGGCAGAAAGTGCTTCGCTGATGCTGGAAAGCGACCTGCCTCGCTCCGCTACACAAGCAATCTTGAAGGCGTTTTCCCTGAAACGCGTGGCATTGGCTTGGTGGGCTGAGGCAGAAGGCTTCACGCTCGCATCGGTATCCGGTTCCCCGGCTCCTTTGCTTGAGGAGGGCGCACTGCTCCCCGTCTCCGACATCATGCCTGCGGCTCCACTGCCGCTCGATTCGGACACACCTTGGCCCTGCGCGGCTCTGTCACCGGGTACAACCGAAAACGAAGCGGGGTATGCCTTCCCCCTCTTTGTCGGGGATCGATTGCTCGGTCTGCTACTGCTTTGGGCCGATCAGGAAGCCTTCTTTTCGCCCGTGGCCCTGGCGCATCTGCAAGTTGTGGCCCAGAAAATTGCGTATGCTGCACACAATGCCCGGCTCTACGCGGCTGCCCAACAGGTCAGCAAAGTGCACCTACTCACCGAGGCCGTAGGCGAACTTACCCACAGCCTGCGACTGCAGGACACGCTTCAGGCTATGCTGAAAAGTGTGCAACGGCTGGCCGGCGCAGAAGCTGTAGAGGTGACCCTTTTTCAGCCGCACACGGGCAAAGTCGAACAGACCCTTTCGCTCGTCGGGCAAAAGTGGGTCAAATCGGGACAAGCGCCGCACATCTATGTGCTGAATCAAGACGTCGTTTCCAACTTGCGTGCCGTACTGCGTTTGCCCGACTTGCAATCACTCCCTGTAATCGTCAATTCCCAACAAGAACAGGGCCTGCCATATCGTTCAACCGTGGCCATTCCCTTGCGCATACGCGACAAGCTGACCGGCCTGCTTGTCGTGGCCAGTTCTGAACCGCAGGCGTTTGACTTGCACGCCCGCCAACTGCTCCAGGTCCTGGCCGGCCAGGCAGCCTTCGCCATACGCAACGCCCAATTGTACGAAGAATCCCAACATCACCTGCGCGAGATTCGGGCGCTCTTTTCCATCGGCCAGAGCATCGTGTCTACGTTGGACCTGGATGAAGTATTGAACCTGGTCGCCAAGCTGGCCATCAAGACGATTCCCAACGCTACAAAATGTGTGATCCACCTTCCCGACCTGACTGGTGGCGAATTGCTCCCCACGGCCATAGCCAGTCGCCAGGCCAGCCCCATCAATCGTCAGGAGATCCCTTTTGGAGCGGGCGTCGCCGGTCACGCGATGGCAGAACGCGAAACCATCTATGTTCCTGACTGTGGCAAGGACCCACGCTACCTTGACCTGGGGACCCCCATCCGTTCGCTCCTGTCGGCGCCGCTCCTCTCCTCGGATGGGACCGCTATCGGCGTCATCTCCGTAGATAGCGGAAAACCGGAAAGCTTCTCCACCGACGACAAGCGGATACTCACCACATTTGCGCTGCAGGCAGCGATTGCCATTGAGAATGCGCAGTTGTTCCGAAGCCTGCAAGATACCTACCGCGACCTGGCCGAGAAGCAATCAGAAATCTTGCAAAGCAAGAACACGCTGCAAGCCTTATTCAATGGCATCACGGATGGAATATCCATTATCGATCGCAAGTATACGTTGGTAGCCATCAACCAGGCGGAAGCCAGGTTGGTGGGGCGGGAGACCTCCGAGATCACTGGCCGGCACTGCTATGAAGTGTTCTGGAACCGAGATTCACCCTGCAGCGGTTGTCCGGTTACCGAAACCCTTGCTACCGGCCATCCGGCAACAGCCATGCAGCGCGTCTCTCGCGAGGGTCGAAACCTGAGGACCTTCGAGGTACAAACCTACCCCCTGTTCGACAAGAACGAACGTGTCGAGCAGGTGATTTTCTTGGCACGCGATGTTACGAACCGAAATGAGATGGAAGCATCGCTGGCAAAATCGGCCACCCTGGCGGCAGTCGGTCAATTGGCTGCGGGGCTGGCTCACGAGATCAATAACCCCCTGACGGTCATCCTGGGGAACGGACAAATGCTCTTGGAGGACACATCTCCCCAACATCCCGACTATTCCATTCTTCAGATGATCGTGCGGGCCGGAGAACGCGCCCGGCAGGTCATCGCGCGGCTGCTGGAATTCTCCGCGCAAGAGGGGCAGACGCGCGGCACGGTGGACCTGAACGAGACCATCGTTTCGGCTGTGGCCCTGATCGCGCACACCTTGCGCAAAAATGATGTCCACATCAACACCCAATTACAGGCAGGTCTGCCTCACGTAGCCGGGTTTGTAGGTCATCTGCAAACTGTCTGGATGAACTTGATATTAAACGCAATTGACGCGGTCAAGGGAGACGGATATCCCAAGACGATTGCTATTTCTTCCTGCCAGTACGATGCGGAACATCTTCAAGTGCAAGTAATTGACCAGGGGTGTGGGATTTCTGCGCAATCCATGAAACATCTCTTTGAACCTTTCTACAGCACCAAAGCACCTGGAAAAGGTGCGGGCTTGGGACTATACACTTGTTATCATGTGGTCAGACGACATCGCGGCACGGTAGATATTCAAAGCAAACCGGGGCACGGCACTACGATAACGGTCACGTTGCCTTTAGACGGCGATCTTGACAAAGAATGGGAAGAGGATTCTTCTCACCGCTCGTTCGAAGTCGTCATGTCCACCACGAACCGGAACGGAATCAGCTATGAAAAGGAAGCCTGAAACCCAAAACCGGCGTAGAGGCCGGCAAAGATTGCTGCAAGGTGGCCTGGTATTGTGGTTGGCCCTCACCGGCTGCAAGTTGGTCATCTACCACAAGCCCCCGTGGATTGCCGACCAGGCAACGGTCACCCCTAGGCCGGCGACCACGGCTACGCCGGCCGCATCCGGCGGGCGCTTGCAATCCCCGGCAGGCGCTACGCCCACAGCCATGCCGACGCCTTTGCCCACAAACACCGCCACCCCA
>CAYWAK010000131.1:0-7908 GCA_964455755.1 uncultured Ardenticatenales bacterium
TCCGGCACGAAACAAAAAACCGGCCTCGGATCGTGACAGAGGCCGGCAGGGCGAAATCGCGTCAAGCCAAAGGTCTACACAAGCAGCACCCCGGCAACCCGAAAGAGCCGTTGGTCCTGGCAGCAACGGAAACCATGGCTCCCACCGCGCCATAAATGAGTATTAAGGGGTTCGCTATCCACCTACCTTCTCCCGTACCTCTGCATGACAGCAATTATAAGTCAAAGCCTGGCTCTTGTCAATTGTCTGCAAGCAAAACTTGTCATACCCGCCTACTTATGCTATGATAGGGCGTTATGCAAAATACGAACCGGGTAGCCGGAAATGAATCAACAGCGACACTCCCAGCGAGCTTGAAACGAACAATATGAAACGAATCATCGTCCTGGGTCTTGACGGGGCCACATGGCGAATACTCGACCGCTTCGTCCGCGACGGCACGATGCCGCATCTTGCCAAGGCGCGACAGGCTGGCGCATGGGGAAACTGGCAATCCACCGTGCCCCCTTTCAGCGCCCAGGCCTGGGTCTCTTTGATGACCGGCCGCAATCCGGCGAAACATGGCATCACCGATTTCTGGGAAGCAGGGGATGACCGTGGCCAAAGCGCCTTCGTCAACAGCCGGTTGATCCAGGGCGAGGCGATTTGGGATATTCTGAGCCGGCAAGACAAACAGATCGGCGTAGTCAACGTGCCGGTGACTTATCCCCCGCCGGTCGTGAAGGGCTATGTCGTCTCCGGCTTGTTGACTCCCTCCGCAGCGAAGGATTATACCTACCCACTCGCGCTGCGCGGGGAGATCGACGCAGCCGTTGGCGCGTACGAACCAGACCCCTACGACCCGCTGCGCCCCGGCCTGGAACTCGTCAAGGAGTTTCGGTATTGGATGGGCCAACACGAAGCCGCCGCCCAATTTCTGCTGCAAAGTCATCCGGCCGATGTGTTCATCAATGTCGTTCAGGCCCTGGACCAGTTGCAACACCTTTTTTGGAATGACATCGCCGCCCTGGCAGATGGAACGGCGGCCACGCGCACCGAGACGCAAGAAGCGCTGCGCGAATGTTACCGCGCGGCCGATGAAGCGATTGGCCATCGCCTGGATGCGCTGGACGATGAAACCACCCTCTTCATCATCAGCGACCACGGCTTTGGTCCGGCGAGAAGCTTCTTCCATGCGAATCGTTTTCTAGCCGAGCACGGGTTCCTGACCTTTGCGGAACAGGAGGCCAACGCCTCGCAACGCATCTTCCAGCGCCTGGGCCTGACACAGCAGCGGCTGAAGGACAGCGTGCGCCGCGCCGACGTGCTTGGCCTGCGGCGACACGTGGGCCGCATGGCGCGCATGGGCCTGGCACGCCGCCTGGAGGCGATGGCAGCCATCCCTCTGGACTGGGCACGAACGCGAGCCTACGCCGGCAGCCCGGCCAGCGAGGGCATCTTCGTCAACCTGCGCGGGCGCGAACCGCACGGATGGGTCCTTCCGGGGGCCGAGTACGAAGCCGTGCGCGATGACATCCTGGCCGCGCTGCGTGAACTGCGCGATCCCGGAACCGGCCGGCCCGTGCTGGCCCATGCCTGGCGTCGCGAGGAATTGTACGACGGCCCATCGTTGCCGAAGATGCCCGACATCATCTTTTCGTTTGGAGACCAACCCTACCTGGCCAGCGACAGCCTTTCGGCCCCGCAGACCATCGCCCCAATTCCGGCCGATTACCTGCAGGGACGGCATTGTCCTGAGGGCATCTTCCTTGCCGTTGGGGCGGGAATCGCGCCGGGCGTTCACGTGCAAGGAGCCTCGGTCTTTGACCTTGTGCCGACCATCTTGCACACCCTTGATTTGCCGCTACCCGATGACCTCGACGGCCGGCCCTTGACCGAAGTTTTCTCGGATGGCCGGCGACACACACACGAGATACGATATGAAACAGCCCGGCCCGGCCCGGCTGAGGAAGCGGTGCAAGAGCCGCTCTACGATGCAGATGAGGCGGCAGCCATGCAGAAACGGTTGCAAGGCCTGGGGTACTTGGGATGAGCTGCCACTACTTCCCTGAACATGAGGACATACATGCATAGAAAACTTTCTGCCTTGCTTCTTGCGGTCATCCTGGCCGGGGCGATTTTGCCCATGAGAGGACAGGCGCAGCGTCAAGAATTTGCAACCATCACCTCCGGAACAAGCGGAGACGTTGATGTGGCCTACCCCGCTTTGGCGTACGATTCAAACGGGGGCGGATGGATGGTGTGGGAACAGTCGGGAGCGTTTGGCAGTCGCCGCGCCAGCGAGATCATGGTCAGCCGGCAGCAGGACGATGGCTGGTCCGCACCGCTGCCGGTGACGCCCGATCCGCCGGCCTGGAATCACGCGCCCAGCCTGGCGATTGATGGGCGAGATCGAGTCTGGGTCGCCTGGAGTCGCTCGACCGGAACCGATGACGCTGTGTGGGTGACGCGGTGGGACGATGGCCGCTGGTCTTCGCCCGAGGAAATCTCCCTCCCCGGCATGGTGAGCCGCTTCCCCTCCCTGGCCAGCGGGCCGAATGGCCAGATTTGGGCGGCCTGGAGCGGCTACGTTGAAAACAATTACGAACTCTTCGTCCGCCAATGGGATGGAGCGGCCTGGAAAGCGCCCGTGCAACTGACTCACGATTCCGGTGCGGGAATGTACGATTGGGCGCCGTGCATTGCCGTGGGAGATGGCGGCAGCGTCTGGGTTGCCTGGCCGCGTCACGAAGCCGGCGGCGACGATTCGATCTTCGTCGCCCACCGCGCGTACGGTCAATGGACAGTTGCCGAACGGGTGAGCGCGCCGGACGGCGCCCCGGACGACGCGGTCACGCTGGCTATAGGCCCGCAAGGACAGCCCTGGATCGCCTGGGTCGGGTGGGATGCAGCACGAAGGCGGAGCAATCTTGTGGTCACGCACCGAAGCAACGACGGCTGGACCGCAGAACAGCAAATCCCCGGCGCGGAAACCGCCGGCGCCGTCCACGATCCGGCGATCGCGATTGACGGCCAGGGCACAGTCCATTTGGCCTGGAGCGCCGGCCGGAACATCGCCTATAGCCGGCAGACCGAGGCCGGGTGGAGCGCCCCTCTGGGTATTGCGGCGGCAACGCGCGCGACCCCCACTTTCGCGACGCTGGCCCTGGACCATGCCGGGCGAGCCATAGTCGCCTGGAGCGATGCGCAAGGCACATTGCGCGCCTCTCCGCTGGAAGCGGTGCGTCTCCAGACGCTGGCTCCCGCAACCACGGGTCCCACGATCACGACGATGCGTCCGGCCACGGTTGTCGGTCGCCTGGTTGCCTTTGGCGATAGCATCACCTACGGCGGCTACAACGCACCAGATACCTACCCGGCACTTCTGGAGCAACGCATTGACGACCACGTCTATCCCAGCGAAGTGGTCAACGAAGGGGTGCCCGGCGAGTGGACATCCGAAGGGTTGGCCCGCCTGGAAAGCACGTTGAACCGGTGGGCACCGCAGTACGTTCTGATCATGGAAGGGACCAATGACATCACGCACTACAAGTCGAACACGCCGACCCGGGTTACAGTAAATCTAAAGTCGGACATGGACCTGGCCAAGAGCCTGTCGGTCAAAGGGATATTGGCTACCATCCCCCCCCGTTCAGATGACAAGGGTGACGAGACGGAGGAAACAAATCACAGCATCCGCGGTCTGGCGAACGACCATCATTACCTGTTGGCGGATCAGTGGACAGCCATATCCGCCTATCCCAACTGGCAAAACTACCTCCAGTATTTCGTACACCCGTATGGCCCTCTGATGGAAGTCGTAGCCAACACGTGGTATGACACGTTCTTAACGCTATCCTGGATCAACGAGGATACCGTGCCACCATCGTCTACGGTCGTGGCCCTGCCGGCGACCAGCGAGGGGCCGGTCATCAACGTCAGTTGGGCGGGAACGGACACCGGAAACGCTGGGAGCAACCAACTGGGCACCGGCATCAGCGTTTACGACCTTCAAGTCCGAGATGGCCCGTCCGGGAGTTGGGCCGACTGGCTGACGAACACATCCGCTGTTGCGGGAGACTTCACCGGGCAATACGGCCACACCTACTATTTCCGCAGCCGGGCGCAGGACCGCGCCGGGAACTGGGAATCGTACGCCGGAGACCAGGCCGACACGTACACAACGGTGACCGACAACACGCCGCCCAGTTCGAACGTGCTCCCCCTCTCGCCCTTCAAGCAGACGGCTTTCACGGTGCAATGGAGCGGCAGCGATAGCCTCTCCGGCATCGCCGGTTACGACGTGCAGTACCGTGTGGGACCAGGGGGCACGTGGCAAGACTGGCTGACCAACACTACGGCGACTCAAGCAACTTTCGGGCCGCTGTCGCCGGTATCCCTGGCCGGGAACCAAACGTACTACTTCCGCGTGCGCGCGCGCGACAACGCGAGCAACGTCGAGACATACCCGACCGGCGATGGCGACACCCATACGACCATCGCCGAATACGGTTTCTCGGGCCACGTCTATGGCAATCGGGGATTGCCCCTCTTTGGCGCTGATGTGGAGGCATCTGGCGACGCGCTGAACGTAGGGACGAGCGATTATGACGGCTACTACGAAGTGTATACAGCCAGCTCCGGTGACTATATCGTAACCCCTACGCAAGACTACGCCGGAGAACTTCCGGCGTTGCCGGCCATCACCGTCTCCAGCATCGTCACAGGCGTTGATTTCGTAATGCCTCCGCTGCAAAACGATGTCAGCAACGGCGGATTTGAAGCTGGGCTTACCGGATGGTTGGCCAGCGGGGTGATCTCACCCGTGGTAACCACAACCGCCCATTCCGGCCAATTTGCGCTGTGGCTCGGCGCGGGGAGCGGTGCCGGCGATTCCAGTGCGAGCCAATCGCCGTGGCGACCGCAAGACCTGACCGATCCCACGCTTTCGTTCTTGTACCGGTCGGCCGGAGCCGGCCCTGGGGACCTCTCTGTTGCCCTGATTGGCGACACTGACCAGGTGACCTACACCCTGCCGTTTACCGCCACAAACTGGACACACCGGTGGTTCGACCTGAGCGGCTTCGACGGCCAAAACTTGACCATCCGTTTCTCGCTCCGGCGCGAAGAGAGTGCCGATCCGTTGCAGGCATGGATTGACGAAGTAAGCCTGGGCCCGGCCATGGCCGGCCCCTCCAGGCTGTACCTGCCGGTCGTGATCCGATGAGCAAACAGTCACTGGCCCCAGTTGGCCGCGCGCAACTTTCCACGGTAGCCAGCCAGGTGCCGGAAATATCTGTGGTCATTCCCCTCTTCGATGAAGAGGAGACCCTGGATCCCTTGTACCGGCGGCTAACAGAAACGCTGGGGGAGCTGCAAAGGCCGTACGAACTGGTCTTCGTAGATGACGGCAGTCTCGATGGTTCTTACCGGAAACTGGTAGCGCTGTACGAAGCCGACCCACAGCACGTGCGCGTCATTCAGTTCCGCCGCAATTTTGGCAAGACGGCGGCCCTGGCTGCCGGCTTCCGCGAGGCAGAAGGCGACGTGATCGTTACGCTGGACGCCGATTTGCAAGATGACCCGACGGAGATCCCGCGCATGTTGGAGGTGCTCGAAGACGGGTATGACTTAATCGTAGCCTGGCGGCAACGGCGCCAAGACCCCCTGGACAAGACCCTGCCTTCCCGCCTGTTCAACGCGACCGTGGCCACGCTGACCGGCGTCAAGCTGCACGATTTCAACTGCGGGTTCAAAGTGTATCGCCGCGAGGCGACCGCATACCTGAAGCTGTATGGCGATCTGCACCGCTTCATTCCCGTGTTGGTCTCCTGGAAAGGGTTCCGGGTGACCGAAGTGCCGGTCGTCCACCACCCGCGTGCCGCCGGCCAATCCAAATATGGGTGGACACGCTATGGCCGCGGCCTCATTGATTTTCTGGTCGTCCTGTTCCTGACCAACTACCTGCGACGACCGTTGCAATTGTTCGGAGGAATCGGTGCCGCCGTCTTTAGCCTGGGCTTTGGAATCGGCGCGTATCTGAGCGTACAATGGTTCCTGGGCTCACCGATTGGCTGGCGGCCCATTCTTTTCCTGGCGATCCTGGCCATGGTGGTGGGCGTACAGCTTGCCTCGATCGGCCTGCTCGGCGAAATGATCCGAAACTTTGCTTACGACAGCGCCGACGAGTACTCTATCCGTCGCATCCTACGGTAACCAACGTGAGATTATTCTTTGGAGCTCGTTCTGTGAAGGTTACGCAACGTTCTAACTTTCGAAAACATACCAATTCCAACCCCCTGCAGCGGTATTTGTTGGACCGGTTTCACGGCTGCCTGGCAGAGTTGCTGAACGGAACGGGAACCAACCTGTTGCTGGATGCCGGCTGCGGGGAAGGCTTTGTCACCCACTATCTCCTGCAAAATCGAAATGGTCTGCGTGTTTGGGGATTAGACATTGACCGGGACGCTTTGCAATATCACGGACAACAAAACCCCAAAAATACCCTGTTTCAAGGAGATATTTACCACTTGCCCTTCGCCGATAACGCGTTTCCGCTCGTCATGTGTACCGAGGTTTTGGAGCACCTGGAAAAACCGGTGGAAGCATTGCGCGAAATCGAGCGCGTCACAAGCCAATACGCGCTGATCAGTGTACCCAACGAACCATTTTTCCGGCTGGCCAATTTCTTGCGCGGTAAGAACCTGACGGCGTGGGGCAACGATGTGGGCCACCTGCACAATTGGACGACAACCGACTTCCGGCATTTGCTGGAAACGGCGTTTGATATTGCGGAGACACACTTTCCTTTTCCGTGGAGCCTGGCGCTCTGCAGAAAGCACGGGGCATAGTAGGCCGATGTGTGCTGCCACCAAAGAGGGCGGGATTCGCCCCAGACGAGACCACCACGAAGGCATTGCGCCCGGTTTAGGCCGGAATGTGCAGCGGTATATCCGCCGCGTGAGTGGGGGGGGCGGCCTGTCACGCTATCTCTGGCAAAGCACGATCCTCACCCTGGCCAGTGGTTTGCCGGGTATCGGTGCTACCTATTTGCGCGGCACCGTCTACCGCACGGTCTTGGGCAGCTTGGGCCGGCACTGCCTGATCGAGCCAAACGTGCGCATGTTGGCCCCGAACCGTATTTTCCTGGGAAATCGCGTCCTGGTGAGCGAAGGCTCATTGCTCGACGCCTGGGCACACGATGGCGCCATTCACCTGAATGACGATGTCTGGATTTCGCGCGGCTGTGTCCTGGTCGCCGGCGATGATCAGGCCGTCACGCTCGGCGAGCATGTGTACGTTGGCCACTATTGCGTCTTCTTCGGTCATGCCGGCATCACCGTGGGGCGAGACACGCTGATGGCCAACAACGTACAACTCTTGTGCGGCAATCACAATATTACCCGCCGGGATATTCCGGTCCGTTTGCAAGGGGGCACGGGATACCCCATTGTCATCGGAGAGGATGTTTGGCTGGGGGCCGGCGTGATCGTGCTGGGGGGTGCGACCATCGGCGATGGCGCCGTCATCGCCGCCGGTGCGGTGGTCACCAAAGACATCCCCCCCTACGCCATAGCGCGAGGCGTGCCGGCACAAGTCGTTGGCGAGCGCGAAATGGGGGACAGTTGATGCACCGTTCCCAATCGCGCGACTTGGAGCCTATCGCCGTCGAAGCACACTTTGACGAGCAGGGAACCATCACGCCGCAGAGCTTCACCTTGCACGGCAGGCGCTATCCGGTGAGTGATGCCGGCCGCCGGTGGACGGACGACCAGGGACAACACCACTTCCTGGTCATGACACCGCCGGATCGTATCTTTGAACTTGTATTTCAACCGGCCAATTTGGTCTGGAGGGCGGTTCGCTCACCCGATCGCCCGCGCATTGTTTAATCGCATTGGAGCAAAAGCCATACGTGGAGTAGCCTTT
>CAYWAK010000132.1:0-7875 GCA_964455755.1 uncultured Ardenticatenales bacterium
AAATAGCTTTAGGGCTAGCCTTCAGGGTTTAGTGGCGGAGGTAGAGCACTGGATGAGCTAGGGGGCATATCGCTTACCAAACTCAACCAAACTCCGAATGCCGTCACTCCAGACCTGGGGAGTCGGACTGTGGGGGATGAGCTTCATAGTCAAGAGGGAAACAGCCCAGATCGTCAGCTAAGGTCCTTAAATCCAGACTAAGTGGGAAAGGAAGTGGGGTTACTGTGACAGCCAGGAGGTTGGCTTAGAAGCAGCCATCCTTGAAAGAGTGCGTAACAGCTCACTGGTCTAGTGACCCTGCGCCGATAATGTAACGGGGCTCAAGTCTGGTACCGAAGCTACGAAGCCGGCGGATAGCCATTGGCCGAACGCTGATCGCAACCGATCGTAGATGGCGCAAGCCGTCTCTCGGTTGCCGTCACCGGCCCGTGGCATAAACATCTGCCGGTTGGTAGGGGAGCGTTCTGTCCAGCAGAGAAGCTCGACCGTGAGGACGGGTGGAGCGGGCAGAAGTGAGAATGCTGGCATGAGTAGCGAGAAACGTGCGAGAAACACGTTCGCCGTAAACCTAAGGTTTCCGACGGAAGGTTAATCCGCGTCGGGTTAGTCGGGCCTAAGCCGAGGCCGAAAGGCGTAGGCGATGGACAACAGGTTAATATTCCTGTACCACCTGAATGGAGCGATGGGGGGACGCAGCAGGGTAGGCACTACCGGTTACTGGATTCCGGGCTAAGCCGGTAGGGCGATGACGGTTGTAGGAAAATCCGCAGCCTGAGCCTGAGAGGTGACAGCGTGCCATTTTAGAGCAGAAGTGTGCTGAGCCCATACTGCCAAGAAAAGCCTCTAAGTGATGAAGTTCGGGTGCCCGTACCGCAAACCGACACAGGTAGGTGGGTAGAAAATACCAAGGCGATCGAGAGAACCCTCGTTAAGGAACTCGGCAAAATGACCCCGTAACTTCGGGAGAAGGGGTGCCCTTCGTCGTGACGATCCTTGCGATCTGAGCGGTGGAGGGCCGCAGAGAAAAGGCCCTGCCGACTGTTTAACAAAAACACAGGTCTCTGCAAACTCGTAAGAGGATGTATAGGGGCTGACGCCTGCCCAGTGCCGGAAGGTTAAGGAGAGGGGTTAGCCCGATGCTTGCATCGGGCGAAGCTCTGAACCGAAGCCCCGGTGAACGGCGGCCGTAACTATAACGGTCCTAAGGTAGCGAAATTCCTTGTCGGGTAAGTTCCGACCCGCACGAAAGGCGTAACGAGTGGGGCACTGTCTCAACGAGGGACTCGGCGAAATTGAAATGGCGGTAAAGATGCCGTCTACCCGCAGCAGGACAAAAAGACCCCGTGGAGCTTTACTGCAACTTGACATTGAGTTAGGGCCTGGTTTGCGTAGGATAGGTGGGAGGCTGTGAAGCCGGGCTTGAGGGCTCGGTGGAGCCATCCTTGAAATACCACCCTGATCAGGTTTTGACTCTAACGGGTGGCCATGAATCTGGCATCCGGACAGTGTCTGGTGGGCAGTTTGACTGGGGCGGTCGCCTCCCAAAAGGTAACGGAGGCGCCCAAAGGTTCCCTCAGGCTGAATGGAAACCAGCCGAAGAGTGCAAAGGCATAAGGGAGCTTGACTGCGAGACCTACAAGTCGAGCAGAGACGAAAGTCGGGCTTAGTGATCCCACGGTTCCGAGTGGAAGGGCCGTGGCTTAACGGATAAAAGCTACCCCGGGGATAACAGGCTAGTCTTGCCCAAGAGTTCACATCGACGGCAAGGCTCGGCACCTCGATGTCGGCTCGTCACATCCTGGGGCTGAAGCAGGTCCCAAGGGTTCGGCTGTTCGCCGATTAAAGTGGTACGCGAGCTGGGTTCAGAACGTCGTGAGACAGTTCGGTCTCTATCCGCTGTGGGCGTAGGTGACTTGAGGAGATCTGTTCCTAGTACGAGAGGACCGGAATGGACCGACCGCTGGTGTGCCAGTTGTCCCGCCAGGGGCATAGCTGGGTAGCTACGTCGGGCAAAGATAACCGCTGAAAGCATCTAAGCGGGAAACTTGCTCCAAGATTAGGTCACCCTCCGGGTCAGCCGGATAAGCGCGCTGGAAGACTACCAGTTTGATAGGCCTCAAGTGTAAGCACAGCAATGTGCTCAGCTAAGGGGTACTAACGCGCGAATGACTTAATCCTTATACGTGCAATGTCAGTATCAACGAGATGTACATATCCTGTTCAGTTTTTAGGGGGCCAGGCACTCGATCCCAGTTTCGCGATCTGGACTGCTAGGATTATTCAGCCAGTCCAAAATCGAGTTTCTTGCATCGAGAAGACTTTGTCACAAAAGGTTCCTTTGGTGATTTTAGCGGCGGGGCCACACCCGGTTCCATCCCGAACCCGGAAGTTAAGCCCGCCAGCGCCGATGATACTGCACTGGTAACGGTGTGGGAAAGTAGGTCATTGCCAGGGGAACCTTTTTTGAATCCCCGAATCGCACCGCCATCACCGGAACGTGAATGCGCCGAACACCGCAGCCGCAAGAATCGCCAGAGCTGGATGCACCCCCAAGAAGGCTACGCCCGCAAAGGCCACAGCAGCGATGATCGCGGTACTCGGTGAAACTACCGATTGTGGCCAAATGCGATAGACAACAAGAAGCATCAGTGCAACCACCACCGGACGCACTGCTTTGAATGCCGCAGCAACGCGTGGCCGGTCTTTGTATTCGAGAAACAGCGCTGTTAGCAAGAGCATGAGCACCGCCGAGGGCCCCACGGTCCCCAAAACGCCGGCCAGCGAACCGGGAATGCCGGCCATCTTGTATCCCACGTAGGCCGACATCTTTGTCGCTATGGGGCCGGGCAAGCTGTTGCCCAAGGCAAGGGCGTCTACAAACTCTTCGGTACTCAGCCAGTGATGAACGTCTACAACCTCTGCCTGAATCAGCGGGATCATGGCCGGCCCGCCCCCAAATCCGAATACTCCAACCTTGACAAACGCCAGAAAAATTTCGATTAGCAACGCCATGTTTTTGCGATAACCTTTCATAGGCCACGCACGAGAAGAGTGCAGTCTCGTGCTCACTGTCCCACAATTGGGCCTTCGCCTCGATTATACTACAGGCAAATGAGGGAAGCAAATATCTCGCCCGCTTTGTTCCGCTTTTGACATCCTCCCTTCTTGTGCTATACTACTACGGGCGTTTCCGGTTTCCAAGTCGACGCCTATTCCCGACAGAATCCAGATGTTGCCGTTGTTCCCAAGAATTGTTTACAAGAAAGGGAGGATGAATATGAAGGCCGTTGTTTTTCATGAGCATGGTGACGTGGATGTGCTGAAATACGAAGATGTGCCTGTGCCCGAGATCGGACATCAGGACGTGCTGATCCGTGTCAAGGCGATTGGCGTGAATCGAAATGATCTTTGGGCCCGCGAAGGCCTTCCCGGTGTGCGATTTGCTATGCCCCACATCTCCGGCAGCGACCTTTCAGGTATCGTGGAGGCTATCGGTGATGAAGTGACGACTGTCCAGCCTGGCCAGGAGGTTATTATCCACCCCTCGCTAAGCTGCCGGATTTGCGAGGCCTGTACGTCGGGCCACGAGTACTTTTGCCGCCAGTTTAAAATCTACGGGTTCCAGACCGGCCCGCTGGATGGTGCATACGCCGAATTTGCCCGCCTGCCGGAAGCCAACGTCATCCCCAAGCCGGCCAACCTGACCTTTGAGGAGGCGGCTTCCATTCCGCTCGTGCTGCTGACCGTATGGCACATGCTCATCACCCGCGCAAAGATCCAACCCGGCGAGGATGTGCTCATCCTCGGCGCCAGCAGCGGTATCGGCTCAATCGCCGTGCAGCTTGCCAAAGCGGCCGGCTGCCGCGTCATCGCTACCGCCGGCAACGACGAAAAACTGGCGCAGGCGAAGGCATTGGGAGCAGACGAGCTCATCAATCACTATGACCAGGACATCTACAAGGAAGTACGGCGCATCACGGCCAAACGGGGCGTGGACGTTGTCTTTGAGCACGTCGGCCAGGCTACTTGGGAAGCAAGCATTCGCAGCATGGCCTGGGGCGGGCGACTGGTCATTTGCGGCGCGACCACCGGCCACGAGGCGGTCACAGATCTGCGGTATGTGTTCAACAAGCAGCTCAATCTCTTGGGCTCTCACCAGGGAACGAAAGCAGAACTGCTGAAGGGGCTGCGCCTGGTCGAATCTGGCAAGATCAAGCCGGTCGTGGATATGGTCTTGCCCCTGAAGGAAGCGGGGCGAGCGCATGAGTCAATGTACGCCGGTGATCGCTTCGGCAACATCGTCTTGGTGCCGTAGCCGCTTACGGCGTAGACGTCGTTAAGAAGGGGGTGCGGCGCGCTTCCGTCCTACCCACACCAGGCTGGTTCACAGTACCCCCCTTGACGTGCATCAGAATAGGACTTCAACCCTTCCCACTCTTTAGTCCGGTGCGTAGCTTGTTTTCCACCTCGCGCACGGCGTGGGGAGGCAGCACTGCGCGATTCTCGGCCAAGTAGGCAGCCACACGCTGCGGATGCTTCTTGATCATCCCGCGCAGAGCCCACGAAACGGCCTTCGTGATCATGGGGTGGCGCTCCTCTTTGACCTGGTCCACCAGCTCCAGCGTCAGATTGGGGAAGCTGAGATCCTTCCGGCCCCGGTTCAGCCACACGGTGGCCACCAGCGCGAGCCGCCGGCTCCACACATCCTCGTCTGCGATCAGGTCGCGCAGATGGTGAAGCCGGGCGTCCGGGTCGGCCAGCAGCCAGCGCCCGAAGACCCACTGCGCCATCCCGTCGGTCGTCTCCCAGTTGTCCAGGTCGAGCCGCCAGCGGTCGAAGTCCGCCCAGGTCAGGGTCGGGATCCAGCGTTTGAATCGCTCCAGCAAAAAGATGACGAGCTGGCGCTCCTCGCGCGAGCCGCCGGCCCACAGCGCCTCCACCAGCGCCAGCAACTCCGCGCGGGCGATCTTCTGGTGCTCGCGCCACCAATCGCGTGCGATCTCTCGCAGACGGGGCACGCGCACGCCATAGACCTGTGCCCCGGTCGGCGCGACCGTGCTCGCCATCGCCGCCTGATATTTGAGGTCAGCGGACTGCGTAATTTCTTCCAGCAAGTGTTGGCGTTCGATTTGTACGTTTTCTGTCACGATCCACACCCTACCTGCGCCGCCACCCATTGCACTTCGTACACGGTGATTTCGCCGTCGCCGTTGCGGTCTACCCGCGCGTCGTAGGCGGCGTCACCGGCGTGGGTGTGCCACGCGTTCGCGGCTGCGGCTGCGTCGCTCTCGTCTACCCGGCTATCGCCGTTCAGGTCGGCCGGGCAGGGTGTGGGCGTCGGGCTCCCCGTCGACGTGGGTGTGTTGGATGGGGTCGGCGTGGGCGTGTCGGAGGCGGTGGGTGTGGCCGTCGGGCTCCCCGTCGGCGTTGGCGATGGCGAAGTGGACGGTGTGGGGGTTGGTGTATCGGTGGCCGGCGGGCCGGTGCTGCAAAGCTCAAGCTGCCAGGCTTGCAGCGTGCCGGTGTCAAGGTAGACATCGTCATACAGCACCAGGCTCCAGGTGCCCAGAGCTTGCTCCCCGTCTATCGCGTACAGCGGTGACACCGGCCGGAAGCTCCCCGTGAACGGAGGCGTGCCCGACGCAATGGTCTGTGCGGCCTCGTCGTCAAATGTCGTGTTCGTGAAGTTATCACCAGCCCCGCCTACATTCTCGAACAGGGTCACTTCCGTGCCCCAGGGAGAATAGAGATAGGCCAGTAAGTCCTCGTCCCAGGTATGCGTGACCGTCAGGGTGAGGTTTGCGTCAACAACGGAAAACGAATCGGGGATCGGAATGTCCGACGACACGCCAAACCAGTCGGCGTCTGGGATTGGCAAGGGGGTGTCGCTGCTCCGGTACGTCCGGCAGGCCCCCGGCCCGGTGGGTGTTTCGGTAGGTGTGGGCGTCGCCGTGATGTCGCTGTTGATCAGGGCCTCCACGCAGAATCCCCAGGCGGTGATCGAGTAGTCACTGACCAACTCAATCTTGACGACTTGGCCCGGAATGGGGTCGCTCCAGGTGTGGTTGGAAACGGTGCCATCGAACCGCTGAAACTCGACACCGCTGCCGTCGCGCAGGATGACGTAATCATAGTTCTGCTCGGTTTCCAGCCGGGAAAACTGCACGCGCGTGCCCACTGCCCCCGGATCGGGATTGGTCAGCGTCCAGGTGTAGTCGAAGTTGTTGGCGTAGGGATGCGCCGATTCGGCCAGGCAGGAGCTAGGCGGACTGGCCGTGGCGGTGGGGGTAGCCGTCGCCGTGGTGCCCGGCGGCGGGGTCGCACCTTGCAGCGCGCGATAGGCGTTGATGCGCCCGTAGCCGTAGTAATCATCCCGGCCCGGACTGCCCAGATCGTCGGCGGAACCGGTCAGGGTGGAGCGCACCTGGTCGGGTGTCCAGTCGGGGTGCAGCGAGAGGATCAGCCCGGCCAATCCGGCGACGTGTGGCGCGGCCATGGACGTACCGTTCGAGCGGTAGTAGTTGCTCCCCACGGTGTGTAGGCCGTCGCCGTACATATCGGTGCCGGCGGCGCGCAACGAAAGGATGTCCACGCCCGGCGCAGCCACCGCGATGGCGCTTCCGTAGTTGGAGAACGAGGCAATCTGGTCGTTGTGGTCCGTGGCCGAGACGGCAATGGAGACGGGAAACGAAGCCGGCGACCCGACATCGGTGCTGCCGTCATTGCCGGCGGCTACGGCCAACACGACACCCTTTCCGTCCGCGTAGGTAAAGGCCTGGTCGAGCGTCTGCGAGTAGCCCGGCCCGCCCCAACTGGCGTTGACTACGCGGGCGCCGTGATCGGCGGCGTAGCGCACCGCGTCGGCCAGATCGGAGTCGTAACCGCTGCCCTGGGCGTCCAGCCCCTTGAGCGGCATGATTTTGCATTGCCAGCAGATGCCGGCGATGCCGATACCGTTGTTCGTGGCCGCAGCGATGGTGCCGGCAACATGTGTGCCGTGGCCGTTGTCATCTTGCGGGTCGGTGTCACCGTTCGCAAAATCGTACCCGGCCACGAGTTTGCCCGCCAAGTCGGGATGAGTCAGATCCACACCGGTATCGGCTACGGCAATGATGATGGCGGTGCTGCCGGTGGTGACCGCCCAGGCCTGCCCGGCCTGGATCGCTTGCAGACCCCACATGTCGGCGTAGCCCTGGCCCCAACTCCCGCTGGAGCTGTAGTAGGGGTCGTTGGGTGTGACGGCGGTGGTCGTCGTGTCCACGATGTGGCGCTCGTAGTTCGGCTCGGCGTACTCGACGGCAGGATTCTGTTCCAGGGCAGTGATCACAGCGAAGATGTCGGCCTTCTGCGAAAAGTGCAGGCGGTAGATACGCGAAAGGTCGGGCAATTGGCGCTGTTGGCCGTTGGGAAGCCGGAACGGCCCGCGCGGCGGCGCCTGGACATCGGGGAAAACGGGGCGCAATTCAGAAAGATGGAACGCTTGCAGCAGGCGATTGAGGGTGGGAGAACTGGTCTGTAAGTCCGCGGGGCGCACGGCGACGCCGGCCCGCAATTTGACCAGCACTTCGCCCGGTGCGAACTTTGCCGCCGGCGCTTTGCGCGGGGTCGGGCCGGCAGCCTGACTCACCGGAGGGCTGGACGCCAGGCCGGCCCCCGAAATGATAATCAGCAACAGCACACCGAGAGCTTTTGCCGGTGAAAAGTGGTTACGTTTCATGATCTGTCTCCGTCGCCGGTTGAGGCAGTCAGTTTGCAAAGTGTCTAACAATCATACGTGTGGCACGCACTCTGGGTTGCGACGAAGCGATGCTCGTGTCCCTCGGGGCCAGCTCCGCGCAATCCTGCAGGGTGACGAACACGCCGCTGGGGTGCATG
>CAYWAK010000133.1:0-1329 GCA_964455755.1 uncultured Ardenticatenales bacterium
CAACAGATATTAGAGAAGCAGAAAGCGTACTTGTGGCCCAACCATTTGCTCTACTATTCTGAACCGCTGCCACTTGACCACGGGCAGGGGGCCTATGTCTGGGACGTTGAAAACAACAAGTATCTTGACTTCTTCGGCGGAATACTTACCACCAGCGTCGGCCACAATCATCCCAGGGTAACTGCACGTGCGCAAGAGCAGGTAGCCAAGTTGATCCACTCGTCCACGCTCTATCCCCATGAGAACCATGTCAATCTGGCCGAAAAACTGGCCTCGCTAACCCCGGGGAAATTGCAGACGTCCTACTTTACGAATTCCGGCACGGAGGCGGATGAGACGGCCGTTCTGTTGGCAACTGCGTACACGGGGAGCAGCGAGGTCGTTGCTCTGCGATACGGCTATAGTGGGCGCTCGTTCCTCAGCATGAGTCTGACGGGCCATTCAAGCTGGCGGATCGGGGGCACGCACGTCCCGGGGATCAAGCACGCGCTGAACCCGTACTGCTATCGCTGCCCTTTGAAGATGACATACCCGCAATGCGATACAGCATGTGCCGAAGACGTGGAAGAGGTCATCAAGACAACGACGTCCGGCCAGGTTGCGGCCCTCCTCGCCGAGCCGATTCAGGGTGTGGGCGGGTTCATCGTGCCCCCTCCGGAATACTTCAAGATTGTCACCGACATTGTCCACCACTACGGCGGCCTGTTCATTTGCGATGAAGTTCAAACAGGGTTTGGGCGCACAGGCGACAAATGGTTTGGGATCGAGCAGTGGGGCGTTGAACCGGACATCATGACGATGGCCAAGGGCATTGCCAACGGCTTTCCTCTCGCAAACACGATTACGACCGCCGAAATCGCCGAGGGCATGGTGGGCAAAGGATTAACCATCAGCACCTTTGGCGGAAACCCTGTCTCCACTGCAGCCTCCCTCGCCACCATTGACGTGCTGGAAGAAGAGGCCAGCCCGCAACATGTCGCAAACGTGGGCCAGTACCTGCGCAACGGCCTGGACAAACTCTGGGAGAAGTACCCGGTGGTCGGCGACGTTCGCGGCATGGGCCTGATGCAGGGCGTAGAAATGGTCACAGATCGCACGACAAAAGAGCCGGCCACGGACGCCGTGAATCAGTTGTTCGAGGAGACTCGCAGCCGCGGCCTGCTGATCGGCAAGGGCGGCCTGTATGGCAACGTGCTGCGCATATCCCCACCCCTGACCATTACCAAGGACCACGTAGACGAGGCCCTCGAAATTCTCGATCTCTCTTTGGCCCAAGTACAAGAAATGGTCTAGCAGCTCGTCGGAGAAAGAATAATGGGACACAGATTT
>CAYWAK010000133.1:1429-7792 GCA_964455755.1 uncultured Ardenticatenales bacterium
ACACAGATTTCCGATAATTTGGCCTGAACATCTGCGTTTCTCTGTGAAAATCTGTGTCCTAATAAGAAGAGAACAGACCTCTCCGACAGCCTGCTAGTGGATCACTACACCCGACCGGCATGGGGGGTAGGAAGATGTACCGGACGCGCATCGAACACATACGTGAATTGATCGCTCAAGGGAAACTGGACGGACTCTTGGTTACGGATGATCACAACCGCTACTACCTCAGCGGCTTCAGCGGGTCAGCCGGTGCGCTGCTCATCACCCCCAAAGAGCAACTCTTGCTCGTAGACTCTCGATACTGGGAACAGGCAGAACGGGAAACAACAAACCTGGAGATCGTCAGGCTGCAGGGAAAACTCGAAGAGCGAATGCCGGAGCTGTTTCAATCTCTTGCCCTACAGAATGTCGGCATCGAGGCGGAAACCGTCACCGTGGCGCAACTGGCGCAATGGAAAGCCTCGATGCCTGCGCATGTGGCACTGCAGCCGACAAACGGCCTCGTCGAAAACCTGCGCAACGTGAAGGACGAGACCGAGCTTGCGGCGATCCGGCGTGCGGTCGCGCTCACGGATCGGGCCTTCGCCTTCTTGTGTGAAACAGTGGAGCCGGGCATGTCCGAAGCGAAGATCGCCTGGGAGCTGGAAATCTTCATGCGGTCGCATGGTTCGAACGGGCTGGCCTTCGAGCCTATCGTCGCGTCTGGCCCGAACGCGGCGCTGCCTCACGCCCGACCGTCTGAACGCACCGTCGCGGAGGGCGAGCCCATTCTGTTTGATTTTGGCGCGCGCGTTGACCATTATTGCGCCGATCTCAGCCGTACGATCTGCCTGGGCGAGCCGCCGGCCCAGCTCGTTAAAATCTTCGAATTGGTCAAGCGCGCCCAACAAGCTGCCCTCGACGGCATCCACGCCGGGCAACCGGCCAAACAGGCCGATGCCCTGGCCCGCGATGTGATCGCCGGTGCCGGTTACGGCGATCAGTTTGGGCATAGCCTGGGCCATGGACTTGGTCTAAACATTCACGAGAGTCCCCGCGTGAGCGCGCACAGCGACGAGACCCTGCCGGCCGGCGCGGTGATCACTGTCGAGCCGGGCATCTACTTGCCTGGCTGGGGCGGTGTACGTATCGAAGATACGGTCGTGGTTCACGAAGAGGATGTGGAGTCGCTGAGCAAGGCCCCCAAGAAGCTGCTGGCGGTTGCATAGTCGACGAAGGAACGGCCAGTACAGCACGGCGTAAATACGTTGGTCGTTTTTCCACCGCAGAGACGCGGAGAACGCCGAGTTATGCCCGGCTTCCGGTTTGACAAAGATGCAATAGGGCGGTAAAATCGGGTCGGATGTAATGCGATCGATTCATGCGTAGAGCAACGAAAGAGAGACAACAACATGGCACGCACTCGCTTCCGAGAGTCCTTATCGAATCATGCGGTGATTCTGGGCGATGGGGCGATGGGAACGATGCTTCAGGCTGTCGGGCTGGTGCAGGGACAGGCTCCTGAGGAGTGGAATGTCGAGCAGCCCGACAAGATTCTGGCTGTACATCGTGCATACATCGAAGCCGGCGCAGATGCGATTCAGACCAACTCATTCGGGGGCAACCGTATCCGTCTCGTACTGCACGGGTGGGAACAGCGCAGCGCCGAGGTTAATCGGCGTGCTGCCGAAATCGCGCGGCAAGCGGCCGGCGAAGCAGTCTTTGTGGGCGGGTCCGTTGGCCCCACCGGCTCCGTACTGGAACCTTACGGCGACCTGTCTTTTGACGAGGCCAAGGATGCCTTTGTGGAGCAGGTTCTGGCCCTGGCCGAAGGTGGCGTGGACTACTTCATCATCGAAACGATGAGCGACCTGGAAGAACTGCGCGCGGCCCTGGAGGCGGTTCGGGAAAACACGGACCTGCCGGCAATGTGCACGATGACCTTCGACACCCATCTGCACACGATGATGGGAATCTCGCCGGAGCAAGCGGTCAGCCGCTTGACCGAATTGGGTGCCGACTTGATCGGCGCGAACTGCGGGAATGGCCCCGACGAAATCGAAGCAGTCATTCAGAAGATGCGCAGCGTGCAACCCAACGCCCTCTTCGCAGCCCAGGCCAACGCCGGCATTCCCCACCTGGAGGGTGATCGGACGGTGTACGGAGCCTCTCCGCAGCGAATGGCCGAATACGCAGTGCGCATGAGAAACCTGGGCGTGAAGTACATCGGGGCATGTTGCGGCAACACCCCTGCGCACGTGCGCGCTATGGCCGAAGCCCTGCGAGCAGCTTAGGATAACTGCGCAGGCCGGCCGCACTGTTACCTCGAGAAAGGACAGGCCTTGAAACTCTCCGTCATCATGCCGGTTTACAATGAACGCCAGACGATTCGCGAAATTTTGACGCGTGTTCGAGATGTGGAAACCATTCCCAAAGAAATCATCGTCGTGGACGATGGTTCCATCGATGGCACCATAGATTTGCTGCGAGAGGAGGATGGGAAAGATGGCGTCCGGGTGATATTCCAGCCACACAACCAAGGCAAAGGCGCGGCCATACGGGCCGGGTTGGAAGCTGCGAGTGGCGACATCATCCTCATCCAGGACGCAGATCTGGAATACGACCCGCGTGATTATGGCGAACTGCTTCGCCCAATCCTGGAAGAACGCGCCGAAGTCGTTTACGGGTCACGGTTTCTCGGCGGGCCGCGCAAGGCCATGCTCTTCTGGCATGCCGTTGGCAACCATCTCCTCACCCTGTTCACAAATATCCTGTACGACACCATCCTGAGCGACATGGAAACGTGCTACAAAGTGTTCAAAGCAGATGTCATCAAGCAGATTCCCCTGCGCGCCCGTCGCTTTGATTTTGAGCCAGAGGTCACCGCGAAAATCCTCAGGCGGGGGATCCGCATTTACGAGGTCCCCATCTCGTACACCGGACGCGAATACTACGAAGGAAAGAAAATCCGGGCTCACGATGGGCTGATTGCACTTTGGACGTTGATCCGCTACCGGTTTACGGATTGAATATCGCAGGAGAAAACTACATGTCTGGTACGGTAATTATTGGCGCGCAATGGGGCGACGAAGGAAAAGGAAAAATCACAGACCTCTTGGCTGCTGAGGCAAACGTCGTGGTCCGGTACAGCGGCGGGCCTAACGCCGGCCATACCATTGTGCGGGGCCAGAACACCTATCGCTTGCATCACATCCCGTCGGGGATTCTGTACCCCCATGTCACCTGCCTGCTGGGCAATGGCATGGTCATTGACCCCGGAAATCTTCTGGAGGAGATGGATGGCCTCGCGGAGGGTGGTATAGACATATCCGGTTTGTATATCAGCGACCGGGCCCATTTGATTATGCCCTACCACCGATTGCTGGACCAGGCCAGCGAGACGGCGCGCGGGCGGCAAGCCATCGGCACAACCGGGCGGGGCATCGGCCCAGCGTACACGGACAAGGCAGCTCGTCGCGGCCTGCGCATGCATCACCTGCTCGACGTTGACCGGGCCAGGGAAGACATCGAGCGGGCTTGCCAGTTCGCCAATCTGCAACTGAAATTTCGCTTCGATCATCCGGGGCTGGATGTGGACGAGTTGATCGGGCAGTGCGAACGATGGGGCGCGCGGCTACGACCCCACACCATAGATACGGCGCTCTTCCTCAGCCAGGCAATCGAGCAGAAACAAAAGATTCTCTTTGAGGGGGCGCAAGGCATTCTTCTCGATGTCGATCATGGGACGTTCCCCTTCGTAACCAGCACGGCCACCGGAATCGGCGGCGCGTTAACCGGCACGGGCGTCGGGCCGCAAGCCTTGCAACGCATTGTGGGCATCACCAAGGCCTACACCACCCGCGTGGGGGCCGGCCCCTTTCCTACGGAACTGTTCGACGAAGCGGGCGACCGGCTCGTGGACCAGGGCCATGAATTCGGCACCACGACCGGCCGGCGGCGGCGCACCGGGTGGCTGGATGCCGTCGCCCTGCGCTATGCCGTCCGCGTCAACGGCCTGACCGATCTGGCCTTGACCAAACTGGACGTTCTGACCGGCTTCCCAACGTTGCGTGTTTGCACCGCGTATCAGGTGGCGGGGGAGAAAACGACCTACTTCCCAGCCCGCAGCGATCAGCTTGCGGCATGTGAACCCCTCTATGAGGAGCTGCCCGGCTGGTCGGAGGACATTCGCGACGTCCGCGCGTTCGAACAGCTTCCGGAAGCGGCACAGCACTACGTTCAACGCCTCGAGCAACTGGCCGGGGCGCCGGCCACGATCATCTCTGTCGGCCCCGACCGCGACCAAACGTTTCTGCGCGCTGCGGAGTAGCCGATATGATTGTTACGGTACGCGGCCCATTGCAGGCTCAAGGCGCGGACTGTCTCGTTGTGGGGGTGGGCGGCATCGGGTTGCGGATTTGGGTGCCTCCCTCGGTCGCCATGCAACACAACACCATCGGCGACGAAGTGCTTTTGCATACCCATCTGCACGTTCGTGAGAATGAGCTTGCTCTTTATGGGTTCCCCGCTGCGCAGGAACTGTCCATCTTCCAGTTGTTGATCAGCGTCTCCGGCATTGGCCCCAAAGTCGCGCTCAATCTACTTGACGGCGTGCCGGCCACAACGTTGCAGCGTGCGGTGGCCCAAGACCTGCCGGAGCTATTGACCCACGTTCCCGGCATCGGCAAGAAGACCGCCAAGCGGCTGATCCTCGAACTGAAAGGGAAGCTCCCGGATACGGAATTTGGGGGTGAGACTGTGCCATCCCCTGCTGAGGCGGAAGCCATCTCCGCCCTGACGGCCTTGGGGTATAGCATTACCGAAGCGCGTCAGGCTGTGCGATCGGTTCCGGACCGTCAGAATCTGTCCCTCGATGAAGTGATCATCCGTGCGTTGCGTCAGTTGGGTTAGTCGGGAGCATTGCGGGCGCGACAGGCTTTTGCGGCAGCTTTGATGCGTGGTTATTGCGAGGGGAGAGCCACGACAATCACGCGGTGGGTGTTGTTAGTGTAGGGCCAACAGGTGACCAAGGTTAGCCGGACGTCATTGCTTTTGGCAATCCAGCGGGCATTCTCCAGCCGAACTGATTCCGGTTCCCCTTTTTCTTTCAGGATCATCGTGCGGCGCACGGTGTATGCGTAACGCTGGTCGCCGGCGTAAAGGTAGATGGCGTCTCCCAGCTTCAGGTCTACCACATGTCGAAAGACCTCTCCCTTGATGTTGTGGTGCCCGCTAAGGACGGTGTTACCGGACGCTCCCGGGTAGGCGCTATTCTTGTGCCAGCCGGCGGCGTAGTCGGCCACGATCCAGTTTGCCACTTTCTTCCCGTTCACATCTTGCACAGTCCAGCCAACCGGCACAACCTTCGCATCCAGCCCGATGGCAGGGGCCACGATTCGGCTGGGTGGCGAAGTTGCGGCCGTCATCACCGGTTGCGTTACCGGTGTGGATGCGGCCGGTTCAATCGTGGGCACGGGCGAACCGGGCACGTTGGCCGGTAAGGGCAGGAAAGTGGCGACCGGCGTTGGCGGGGGAGGCTGAGGCGTCGCCGTCGGCTGAGGTGTGGGAGGCGCGGTAGCCGTTTCCGTCGGGGTTGGCCGGGGCGTATCGGTCGGCGTGGCCGTGGGCAGGGGCGTGTCGGTGAACGTGGCCGTGGCCGTCGGGGTGAAAGTTGGCGTAGGTGAAAGCGTCTCCGTAGCAATGGAAGTCGCCGTTGGTGACGGTGTGGCGGTCCCGAAAAGAAGGGTGGCCAACCGCTGCCCCCCGGCGGCCGGAAGATTGCCGGCTGCTTCGAGATGCGATGGCTCGACGTTGCGTGCCAATCTGCTCACGCCATTGTGCCACACAAGGTATCCGCCCAGGAGTAGCGCCAGCGAGAAGAACCCGACGGACATGGCCAGGAAAAAGCCGCCAAGAAGGCGTGTGAAAATTCGGCGGCCCGACGATGGCGAAGATGCGGCTGCTTGCGTGGGCGCGAGCGGTGTAGTGGTGTCGCGCACGGGGTGCGTGGTGGCCAGCCCTGGCGGGCTATAGGTTACCGTCCGCTCCCTTTCCTCCAACCGCTTGAATCCACGAACCTTGAAACGTGGGCAGACCGTCCAGCGCATGGATATGCAGTAACGCGCTTGATATGTCTGTGGCACCCGGCTCTGGCTACCATCAACATAGCAACGGTTTTCGTAATGCGGGAAGGCCAGGCATGTTTTTGGGTCGTCTATGCTGCCAAGCAGTGGGCACAACGACTGACGTTCCATCGTTTCCCTTACGCCCTTTCAGGAAATCTGTACTGTAAATGGAAATGATTTTGCAATAATTGCGTCCAATTTATGATACCACATCTCAGCGAAACTGTCAATAGAGCTTTGGTACGTTAGCAGTAGC
>CAYWAK010000134.1:0-2265 GCA_964455755.1 uncultured Ardenticatenales bacterium
CGTACGAATCTGTGCTGGTGGCCCCACTTCACCGGACAGCGTTCGAGCCACACGTTGTGGTCGTTTACGGAAACGCGGCACAGGTAATGCGCCTCCTGACGGCAGCGCTGTGGAAGAGGGGAGGACGCATAACCTCCAGTTTTGCCGGCCGGCTCGATTGTTCCGATAGCATTATCGTGCCCTTGCGCTCTGGCAAACCGGAAGTCATCCTCCCGTGCTATGGCGACCGCGTCTTCGCGCAGACCCAGGATCACGAGATGGCATTTTCTGTGCCGGCAGAGTGGCTGTCCGCGATGATCGAAGGTTTGGAGGGGACGCACAAAGGGGGCGTGCGCTACCCGATTCCGGCCTTCTTGCGATACACGGCGCAATATCCGCCGCACTACGACAAACTGTCGGCGCACTGGGAATGACCCGCGCCAGACGATCTTATGGAATGGGACGGCTGCCGGCGTGGATGGAGAGCATGGCGGCGATGATGAGGAGCGTTAGCACCAGGAGTACCAGGCCCCAATTCTTTTGCCAGGCGTAGAGCCATCCGTTGCCGTTGGCAACTTGCGGGGCAACAACCGCAGGCTGCGTTCTTGCCGGAATGCTGCCCGCGAGCGCTTGCATCAAAGTGGCCACATCGGGGGGACGCGCCTCCGGGTGCATTTCCATGGCCCAAACAATGGCTTGCTCGGTCTGCAAAGAGATCTCTGCATTGAGCGTACGGGGCGGGACAAGGCTGCCGGGTTGAAGAAATCGCTGTCTGGCATCGGCCGGTGGCTGACCGGTCAGCAGATGGTAGAGGGTGGCGCCGAAACTGTAAATGTCGGAGCGAACATCTCCTTGGTCCAGGTCGACTCCATACTGCTCCAGCGGAGTGTACATCACCGTTCCTCGTCCCTGGAACACAGTGATTGTGCGCACGTCGTCTGGTGCGGCCAGTTTGACCAGGCCAAAGTCGACAAGTTTCAACGTGCCTGCCGAAGTTATCTTGATGTTGCTTGGTTTGATGTCGCGGTGTAACACCGGAGGAGTTTGGTTATGTAGATAGGCCAGGACATCACCCAATTTCTGGGCCCAGGTAAGCACCTCGGATTCGGGCAAGTGTTTTTCTTGCGCAAGGGCGTTGGTGACAATCCATTCCAGATTCTGACCATCCACATAGTCCATCACCAGATAGTCGAACTCATCCTGGGAGAAGAAGTCCGAGACCTTTGGCAAATTGGGGTGGTCTAGCCGTGCGAGGACACTGGCTTCCTTGTGAAACTGTTTTCTGTCCCGCGCGATGGTTTCTGCGTCTGCTGTGACGTCGGAAATGATCTGTTTGATGGCGCAATTGCGCCCTTGCAGGCGAAGATCGTCTGCAAGGTAAACAGTGCCCATGCCGCCCTGGCCGACTCTTTTGACGATTTTGTATCGTTCGTGCAGGACGATACCTGGCTTCAGTGTCTGGGCCAATGGTTTCTCTCCTCCTATGCACTTGGGTTCCGCAAATCAATCCGCGGTACCTTTAGCTTACCTCATTCTACGGTGATTGTCAAGGAGGAGCTCAGTTCCGGGTATGGCGCAAAATTATGGGGAGTAAAATGCAAGGCACCGCTGCTGCACCCGTGTTGGTGCTCATCGAAGGGCAGGGCGCTGGCCGGCGTTGGCCCCTGACCCACATGTCGATTTCGCTGGGCCGAGGCCCGGACAACGACATCGTGCTCGCCGGTCGTCAAGTCTCGCGTCACCACGCCTTGATACGCTGGACCGGGACCGAATGGTTGGTTGTCGATTTGGGGAGTAAGAATGGCACCTTCGTCAATGGCGTGCCGGCCGGTGAGGGAAGACCATTGCCCAGTGGCGCAATCTTGCAGATTGCTTTGACCTACGCCTTCTCGCTGGTGGAGCCTGCCGGTGAGCCGCGCTTGCCGGAGCCCGCCTCCCGGCCGCAACCTCGTGCCACCGAACGCTTGCGGATAGACCCGGAACGCCGTCAGGTTTGGATACAAAGCCGGGAAGTGCAGCCGCCTCTTTCGCCGGCGCAGTTCGCCCTCCTGTCGCTCCTACATAGCCGGGCCAATCAGGTCGTGGGGCGCGAGGAAATTGTCAATGCCGTTTGGGGCGAGAAAGCCGCCGAAGGCGTTTCCGAGGAAGCACTTGACGCGCTGGTGCGCCGCCTTCGCCGCCGCTTATCCCAGGTAGACCCCGACCACGCGTACATCATAACCGTTCGCGGTCACGGATTCCGACTGCAAGAAGGGGAACAGTAGCACACATCGGCATAAATCTCTT
>CAYWAK010000134.1:2365-7771 GCA_964455755.1 uncultured Ardenticatenales bacterium
TCCGGCTTGTCCGGGTTAGGTTTCACATGCGCCCGTTTACCAGTTTGCCCTTCTGGAGAGATATGGTAGAATTAGGAGAAGGAAAGTTATTGAGCTATCTGGCAATGTTATTGTATTGAGTCAAGGTGCGGAAGTATGGATGAGC
This sequence comes from uncultured Ardenticatenales bacterium, assembly GCA_964455755.1. Lineage (GTDB taxonomy): Bacteria > Chloroflexota > Anaerolineae > Ardenticatenales > JAADHH01 > JAADHH01. Next base: position 2,511 of record CAYWAK010000134.1, read on the forward strand.
TGGACGAACAAATTGCACACTACGTACGGCACTTGCATGACCGGGGTGGGGTTGCAAAAAATACCGCCACGGCATACGATAGCGACTTACGTCTGTTTTCATCGTATCTGAAAACGAACGAGCCGGCGATTGAGTCCTGGAATGACGTGCGCTCGACGACATTGAACGAGTACGTGACGTACATGCGCGACCGGCAAATGCTGAAGCCCTCCACCGTCGCCCGTCGCGTCACCGTCGTCCGCTTGTTCTTTCGCTATCTGAAAGAGCAGGGCGTGGTGCAAGAAGATCCGTGTGACGATCTTCGACACCCTGGCCCTCAGACTTCGCCGCCACGCTTTCTGTCTGAAGAAGAACTTCAACGCCTTTTGCACCAAACAACGCTGGATTCCTCACCAAAAGGTCTTCGTGACCGGGCCATATTAGAAGTCCTGCTTACCACAGGCATGCGCGTCAGTCAGCTAATCTCCCTAAGGATGGGCGACGTGGACATCGCTTCCGGCACGCTTCGCTTGCTGGACGGCCAGCAGGAACGTGTGTTGTTAATGAGTGCGCAGGCGATCCAATCGCTGCGCGATTACCTGGAACGAGGCCGCATACATTTCCTGCGGGATCAGTCCGTGCCGGCGCTGTTCGTTAATTACAGTGGCCGCTCGCTTTCGCGACAGGGCGTGTGGCTCATTATCAAGCGGTACGTGAAAAAGGCTAATATCCCCGGAGATGTGACCACGCGAACGCTGCGCCATTCGTTTGCCCACCACCAGCTTGCCGAAGGAGTCAGCGTAGGCGAGTTGCAAAATATGTTGGGACATGTAAGTCTGGCCACTACGCGCACATACCTCCGCACAAATCAAGTGGATGATAATGGAACCTGACTCTCTCTCCACGACCTACCGCCGCGCCGATTATGAAGAAGCGGCGGCGACGATACGCAGCGTCTCGCGCCACATGCCACGAATCGGAATCGTCACCGGTTCCGGGCTGGGCACTCTGGCGGACGCCGTAACCGACGCCGACGCGATTCCGTACCGCCAAATCCCGGGCTTCCCGGTCTCTACCGTGGAAGGCCATGCCGGCCAACTCGTTCTCGGCAGACTAGGTCGCCAGCCGGTGGCCATCATGCAGGGCCGCGTGCATTATTACGAAGGGTATTCGATGCCCCAGGTCGCTTTTCCCGTGCGCACGCTGCAAGCCCTGGGGATCGAGTCGCTCATCGTGACCAATGCCGCCGGCGGCATCAACGAGTCCTTTCAGGCCGGCAATCTCATGCTGATCACCGACCACATCAATTTCGTGGGCATGGCCGGCGCGAACCCCCTCCGCGGGCCGAACGATCCCAAACTGGGGCCGCGCTTCCCCGACATGTCCCTGGCCTACGATCCGATTCTTCGCACCCGCGCCCAACGCGCGGCCCAAGGCCTTGGCTTCAGCCTGCGCGAAGGGGTCTATATCATGCTGGCCGGCCCATCCTTCGAGACGCCGGCCGACCTGCGCTTCCTGCGCACGATTGGCGCCGACGCCGTGGGCATGTCCACCGTGCCGGAGGTCATCGTGGCCCGCCACGGCGGCACACGAGTCTTGGGCATTTCGCTGATCAGCAACATGGTCAGTTTCCATCCCGCGCAAACGGCGGCAACCGGCGATGCCGAAGCGCTCCATCATGAAGTGCTGGCCACGGGAGCAGCCGCTGTGCCGCGCATGGTGCAGCTCATCACGCGCCTCCTGGAAAGCTGGGATGAGGAATAGCCTTGAGCCATTGGTGGGAGAAACTGCGTGGGCGTCCGTTGTACGGCCTCCTGGAGGAAGACGACCCGCCGGTTCGTTACTTCACCCTGACGAAGGTCCTCGAGCGTCCGCCTTCTGCGCCGGCAGTCCGGCGCGCCCGCGCCGCGCTGGCCCATGCGCCGTCAATCCGCCTACTTCACGAGGAGCTGGGGCATTTGGATGGACACCTCGTCGCTCCCCCCTATCGCGCCTTGCTCTGGGCGCTGAGTCTGCTGGCCACGTTCGGCGCTGACGGTCGGCGGGACGAGACCATCGCCTCCGCCTGCGACCGGCTGCTTTCGCGTGCCATCCGGCCGGCAACGGCGCCCAATTCCGAGGCGTTCCTCGACGCAAACGGGGATTTGCGCACGCAGACCGTGCCCTGGGCGGCGATTGCCGTGCGCGCCGTCGCCCAGCTCGGCTTCGCGAGCGATGAGCGGGCACAGGCCCTGCTCAAACGCTTGCTGGCCTACCCTGCGCTGGACGAACCGCGTGTGCTGTGCTCCCGCCACCAGGCCGCGCCGTGCGCCGACTGCCTCGCCCTCATTCTGAGCGCCGTCGCTGTCTGGCCGCCGGATCAACTTGCCGGGGAGGCCGCCTCTTGGCAGATACCGGCTGTGGATTGGCTGCTGGCGCAACCGCTGGCCTCGTTGCCGGTGCACTGGTTGCAGCCGGCTTTCCCCACGTTCGATTGGCCCGATTTGCTGTTTACCGCGCAAACCCTGGTGGACCTGGGATACGCCGGGGATGTCCGTTTGCAGCCGTGGGTAGATTTCATCGTGCAGGCCCAAGACGAAGCCGGCGGGTGGCCGCCACGCAGAAGCGTCGGTTCGTCCGCCGATTGGCCCTTCCTTGACCGGAACACAGCCGAAAAGTGGAACACCTGGCGGGCCATGCACGTCATTCGCGCAGCGTTTGGAGATTGAGCCGTGACGAGACCGCAATGCAAGTTTTATTACGAAGACCACCACCGTGGGCGTTCCATTCAGGAGTGCCGTCTGCTGAAGCGTTCGGGGGCCGGCGCCGAGTGGGATGTCGGATTGTGCCAGTCGTGCCCGGTGCCGCCCATTTTGGCCCAGAACCCCTGCATTCACCTGGCCCTTGAAGCGAGCGTCGTGCGCCGGTTGGGGCTGTTACGTCGCGTGGAACCTTATGCGGTCTGTACGGCGAAGTTGATTGAGTTGAAAGACCCGGTAGGCTGTCGCCAGGGGTGCGCGCAGCGACGCGACGCGACGTAGGGCTTTGCCATGTAGCCGCACGCTTACCGCAGGGCGGCTTTGAACAGGCGGCGGGCGATGGGCGCAGCGACGGCCCCTCCCTGCCCGCTGTTCTCGACCAGCACGGCAAGCGCGACCTGGGGGTGGACGGCCGGTGCAAAGCCGATGAACCAGGCGTGCGGCAGGGCCGTGCCCCCCACCTGCGCGGTGCCCGTCTTCCCGCCGACGGCGATTCCCGGCGGCGCACCTGTCCGCGCCCATCCATCGCTGGCCGCAACGATCATCGCCCCGCGCACCTCCTGGGCCACAGTTCCGCTGACGGCGCGCCGCCACGTTTGGGGCCGAATCTGCTGTAGCACGGCGCCATCCGTGCCGCGAACCTCACGAACCACCCGCACACGGGGCACAAGACCGCCGTTGGCGATGGCCGCAGCCACCAACGCCATTTGCATGGGCGTCACCAGCACCTCGCCCTGCCCGAAGGCCGCCGTCGCCAGACCGGGCTGCTCGAACAGGGCCACGTCGCGGCCCACGCTGCTCACGGCCGATTCGACCGGCAGGGGCAACGTCTGCCCAAAGCCAAAATTCTGCGCGCCCTGCTTGAACCGTTCCGGCCCCAGCCGCAGCCCCAGTTGAGCGAACACGATGTTGCAGGAATAGCCGAAGGCGTGGGGCAAATCAAACGTGGTGATGCCGGGATGGTTGTTGTCATGGATTGGAAACCCTTCCACGATGAACAGACCGGTCGCGTCGGTGAACACCTCGCTGCTGTGGGTCACCTTATCGGCAAGGGCGGTGGCCAGCGTCACCGTTTTCAGCACGGATCCGGGCGGATAGAGACCCTGCACAGGCCGGTCCAACAGCGGATGGTCCGGGTTGCCCTGAATTTGTTCCCAATCATCGGTCAGGCGGTTGGGGTCGTAGTACGGGTGGCTGACCGAGGCGAGCAGATCACCGGTGTTGGGGTCCAGGATGACGATAGCGCCCCGGTGATTGCCGAGCGCCTCGTCGGCGGCCTGCTGCAAGCCCATGTCCAGCGTGGTGATCAGGTCGTGCCCTTGGTGTGGCTTGTGCAGCAAATCCTCGATGGCGGCGCTCCAGCTATCGCGGCCGGCCACGCCCCGCAACTGGTCGTTGTACGCCTTCTCCAGACCGCTGGCGCCGCGCGTGGCCGACCAATAGCCGATGAGAGGAGCCAGCCCGGGGTAGGCATAGTGGCGCACGGCTCCGTCGGCGGTCATCTCCGTCCGAGCCAGGGCGGATCCATTGCTGCTGAGGATGCGTCCGCGCTGTATGTGCAGTTCCTGGGCCAGCCGGCGCGGATTGTCCAGCCTTTTGGTCAGCGACGGGCCGCGCCAGACCGACCAGTAGGTGGCCGAAACGGCGAGGAGGGCAAACAGGGCCAGCATAACCCGCCCGACATTGCGGAGGGAACGGTTCATGCCGTACTCCTGCCCGAAATGTGCAGAATCAGGCCGATGGCGGCCAGCGTCGTCAGCAGCGAACTCCCGCCGTAGCTGACCAGGGGCAGGGTGATGCCGGTGAGCGGAATTACCCTCAGGACGCCGCCGCCGATGACGAGGGCCTGCAGAGCGATCAGCGTGGTCAGGCCGGCGACGAGCAGCTTGGAGAAGGTTCCTTCGGTGGTCATGGCGATGCGCAGGCCCCGCTCCATCAGCAGGACGTACAGGCCAAGGACCGCGAGCAGGCCGGCCAGCCCCCATTCCTCGGTCAGGGCAGCGAGGATGTAGTCGCTGTGGGCAACGGGCACGAAGCCGGCCGAACCTTGCCCCAGCCCCTGGCCGAAGAGGCCGCCCGCGCCGATGGCGATGAGACCTTGCACCACCTGGAATGCGGCACCTTGCGGATCGGCCCACGGGTTGCGCCAAATCGTCACCCGCAGACGCACGTGAGGGATCAGCAGGTAGCAGACGTAGGCCCCCACCGCAAAGAGCAGCAGGCCAAGGACGACGTACCGGCTCTGTTCGGTAGCCATGTATAGCATGGACAGGAAGAGTCCAAAAAAGAGGAGCGCGGCGCCCAGGTCTCGCTGGGCGACGAGCAATAGCAACGAGAAGGCCCACACCACGACCATCGGCGCGAGATAGGGCAACGGAGGCAACCGCACCGGCCCCAGAGCGATGAACGAATGGCGAAGCTGTTCCCGCCGTTCGGCCAGATAGCTGGCCAGGAAGACGACCAGCAGGACCTTGAGCGGCTCCGACGGCTGGAACCCGATGCCGCCGATGCCGAGCCACAGCCGCGCGCCCGTGCCCGCCGGCC
>CAYWAK010000135.1:0-7758 GCA_964455755.1 uncultured Ardenticatenales bacterium
AGAGGTAAGGGCGCAGAATTCTACGCTTGGGCGCAGAATTCTGCGCCCCTACTTCTGCGTCTCGGCGGTAAACAAATACATTGGGGAAACAAGGAACGGCCTTCCGAAGCCAGTGGTTGCCAAGTCAGCCTTTGTTTTCCGCGATCACCGTCATGTGCGGGGCGACCTTGCTGTCGGCTTGCTAAAAGGACGATATGGATCAATCATCGAATTCTCGCGGTCTATTTTCTTTTCATTTGCGCATACTGGCCCTTGTGCTCATTTTCTCCTGGGGAGTTGATCTGGTATGGCACAGTGCCGATTTGGTCATACGAGGACGGCCACAGTGGACAAGCTGGTCAGAGCACGGAAGCCCGGACGTACTCACTACGAACTGGCTGCGTTTTCACGATGATCTGCAAGGCATGGCACAGGATTTACACGCGCTTCGTATTGACCTGACGCCTCTTTTGGTTCTTGGTTCTCCCATAAGCGGCAATGTGAAAGCAGCCCCTTCTTTGCTCGAGGCCGCGGAAGACTTGATGAGTGCCGGCGCCGAGGTGGGCACAGTGATGCACGGGGTGCAACAAGGGCTGGCCTCAGAGCAGAGCAACGCGCAATCGCCCGACCAGTTGCAGCAGGTCATGCGCGCCGTGGCAGATAACGCAGACTCGCTGGCAAAAGCCGCAGACCGGGCGGAACATGCGCAAACGATCCTTACCACCGTGCAAACCGAGGAACTGGACCCTCGCGCGAAGAAGGCCGTCGAACGGCTGGATCGCTATCTGCCGCTAGCTGCAGGGGCCCTGCGGCTGGGTAGCCGGTCTCCTTCGCTGCTGGGCTTCGAGGGCGTCCGGCACTATCTGATTCTGGCCCAGAATAATGACGAACTGCGCGCCACAGGAGGGTTCATCGCCGGCGTGGGCCTGGCCACACTCGATTCTGGGAAGATCACCAGCCTGGACTTTCACGATAGCTATGCGGTGGATGACTTCAGCAAGCCTCATCCTTTGTCGCCTCCCTCCATGAAACAAACCATGGGCATTGAACTATGGGTTGTTCGTGATGCAAACTGGTTTCCTGATTATCCCTCCGCGGCTCGTACGGCCGCCCAGATTTATGAAACTGATCAGGAGGTTCACCTGGATGGCGTGGTCGCCGTGGACATGATTGCCCTACAATCGTTGGTTGGTGCCGTCGGCCCTCTGCACCTTGACGGTTATGCGGAAGCGGTTACCGGCGACAACCTGATTGATCTGATGCGCTATTATTGGGGGCCTTTGTCCATGGGCTTTACGCCGGAACAATGGGCAAAGATGCCGTGGGAGGAAAAGGCCCGTCTTTGGTTCCCCCACCGGAAAGATTTTGTCCACCAGGTGACGAAGAACTTGTTAGAAGGGCTCACGAACAGCGTGTCGAGCGGCAAGCTGGTAAAGGTCGGCCAGTCTGTTTTGCGCACGCTTGACGAGAGACACCTTTTGGTCTATCTATTTGATGAGCAGGCGCAACGCGTCTTCACCGACCAAAAGTGGGACGGGGCGGTCTTGCCCTTCTCCGGCGACTACTTGCAAGTTGTCGATACAAACATTGGCTACAACAAAGCCAACGGGAGGATCGCAGAAACAGTCGAGTACCGCGTGCAGATAAACGGTGACAAGGACATTCGCGCAACCCTGACCGTGCATTATCGTCACCAGGCCCCGCCGTCCGCTGAGAAATGCGATCAAACGCCGCGTTATGACCCCACCTATGAGGAGATGATGGGCCGCTGCTACTGGGATTTTGTGCGCGTTTACGTGCCGGATGGCAGCAAATTGCTAAGCGTCAGGGGCCTGCAAAATGACGGGATTACAACGACGGTAGAGTCAGGCAAAACCGTCTTTGCGGGCACCTTCGTACTTCGTCCGGGCCAAGAACAAACCGTCACGATTCAATACGCCCTACCACCAGACGTAGCCCAGAAAGAGGGCCAAGGTGATGTGTATCGCCTGCTTTGGCAGAAGCAATCTGGCACAGTAGGGATACCTTTTCGCGTGCAGGTGCATTCCGAATCGGGCAAAACCCTCCGCGCCGTGCAGGCCGGCCCCACGATTGACGATCAGGGCAGGATAATATTCCAGGGTCACTTGGATCAAGACCACTCATTAGAGCTTGTGCTGACAGACGCGAGCGGGGACGGGCCATAACCCGCGCGGCCACAACCAAAAGGCGGAACCCTGCCACTTCACCTCGCGCCACTTGACATACCTACACAAAATGTGGTAGACTACTAACAGTCAATAGGAAGACCATTCACTAATTTTCAAAACAGGAGGAGAGATGGCACGTCGAAAAACAAAAAGACGGCGATACAGTACCAGCGAAAAAGCAATCTTCGTCGTTGGACTGCTTACAGCAATCAGCATGATTGTCTTACTACTGGCACCCCTTTTCTATCGCTAGGTCGCCTGCAGGGAACCTGAAATGGGAGAACGCGTTCTCATCATTGAAGATGACCCAAAGATCGCCGATTTTCTGCGCCGGGGCCTGCTTTACGAAGGCTACCAGGTTTCGTTAGCAACAGATGGTCAAGAAGGTCTGTCTGCCGCTCGAGACCGTCCACCGGATATCGTCATCCTGGACTGGATGCTTCCCGGAAAGATAGATGGACTGGAGGTCTGTCGCAGACTTCGTGCTGCCGGCGATACCCCCATCCTCATGCTGACGGCCAAAGACACCATTTCCGACCGGGTAGCCGGCCTGGATGCGGGCGCAGACGACTATTTGGTGAAACCGTTTGCCTTTGAGGAACTTCTTGCGCGATTGCGCGCATTGTCGCGCCGCCACAAAACCGACATCGAGCAGGAAACCTTACATTTTGCAGACGTAACCGTGAACACAAACTCGCGGGAAGTTTGGCGAGGCGATCATCGGCTTGACCTGACAGCAAAAGAATATGACCTGCTTGAACTTTTCTTGCGAAACCCGCGCCAGGTACTCACCCGAGACGTGATTTACGATCGGGTATGGGGCTACGACTTCGGCGGCGAATCGAATATCATTGAAGTCTACGTTCGCTACGTGCGGGGAAAGCTGGAAGAGTTCGGCGGGCCACGGCTGATTCATACGGTCCGCGGCGTTGGCTATGTTCTTCGCGAAGATTGAGAAAGCACAAATGTGTCTATTCGCCTCCGTTTGACCCTTTGGTACACCAGCCTGCTAGGTATCACCCTGGTACTATCCGGCCTGCTGATGTATTTCACCGTCCGGTACAGCCTGCACAATGAAGTAGATCACAACTTAGAGACTCGGGCCCGCCAAATCCAACGTACCGTGCAAGAAGTGCTGAGTGCCCAACTGTCTCTCGAAGCCGTGATGTCTCAAACCCGGATCATAGCCCCTCCCCTGGAAACCTTCTCCGGCCCCGATCTCTATATCCAGGTGCTTACTCTCGATGGAAAGCTCCTGAATGCTTCCGCCAATCTTGGCGGCCGGCATTTACCGGTATCGAAAACAGCGCTGGAGCGGGCCCGTCAAGGGCGGACAACCTGGGACACGTGGCAAACTGGAGCTGCTCATTTGCGCGTATACACCACACCGCTTTCCATTAGAGGCGTGGTGGTGGCCAGTCTGCAAGTGGGTGAGTACCTCGGCGAAGTGGATCGGAGTTTGCGGCAACTTTCCACGATACTGGCTCTCCTCATTGCCGGCGCGTTGGTGCTGGCTGCCGTCATGGGATCGTTTCTGGCCCAACGAGCCATCGCCCCTGTGGATCAGGTTACGCAAGCCGCTCTGCACATAACCCGCGCCGAAGACCTGCACCGCCGGCTGGCCGTTCCCGGCCCGGCTGATGAGCTTGGGCGACTGGTCGAGGCGATCAACGAAATGCTCGACCGCCTGGAGATGGTCTTTCGCTCGCAACAACGGTTTGTGGCCGATGTTTCGCATGAACTCCGCACCCCCTTGACTGCCATCCAGGGCAATCTCGATCTGCTGCGCATCGGAGCAGTCGACAGCCCAGAGGACCGCCACGCCGCGCTATCTGCCCTGGAAAGCGAAGTCGCGCGCCTTTCTCGCATGGTCAACGACCTCCTCTTCCTGGCGCGCAGCGACACGGATACAAAAACCATACCACAACCTGTGGAGCTGGACACCCTCCTTCTGGACATCTTCCGGCAGGCGCAGATTTTGAACGAGGACGTTTCGCTGTCTCTGGGTCATGAAGACCAGGCGCTGGTTATGGGCAACCCGGATCGGCTGCGCCAGGTTCTGCTCAATCTTGTGGACAATGCCCTCAAATACACCCCAAAAGGAGGAAAGGTTACGCTTTCCCTTTTCCGCGACAAAGGATGGGCCCGCGTGGTTGTTGAGGATACGGGGATTGGCATTCCGGTGGAGGCAATCCCCCATCTCTTTGATCGGTTCTACCGCGTGGACAAAGGCCGATCACGGCTCCGGGGTGGCTCTGGCCTGGGGCTGGCTATTGCCAAGGAAATAGCAGAAGCGCATGGGGGGCACATCGAGGTCGAAAGTGAAGAAGGAAAGGGCAGCCGCTTCACGGTCCGGTTGCCGGCTATAGAAACCCCAACTGCAGCAATGCCCTCCGAATATTAGAGACGCCGGCCGGGTCCGGATAGACAAGGGGCATGCGCGGCACACCACCCTGATAGCCCAACACGTCCAGGGCCGCCTTCCACCCGCCGATTCCGAACGGGGCGATTGCTCGCCCAAGCAAGAGCAGCCGGGCATGCACATCATTGGCCGTTGCCAAATCATTCTCCCGGGTCGCGCAATACACATCCACACACGCTTGCGGCGCTATGTTGGCAATGGCCAGGATCGCGCCAACGGCACCTTGCACCAAAGCCGAGAGAAAGCTGGACGTAGACCCAACTAAGAGTTGAAACTCGTCGGGCACACTGTTGACGATCTCCACAATTTGGCCGATGTTTCCTTCGCTATCTTTCATGCCCAGGATGTTGTCATGTTCGGCCAGAGACCGCACGGCCGCAACGGGCAAACGTACACCGGTAAACACAGGTACGTTGTATAGCAAAATTGGAATCGGTGAGGCATCCGCTACGGCCAGATAGTGGCGCACGAAGGCGTCGGCATCGAGGTCTGGTTTGAAGTAGCTGGGGGTTACGACCAGCGCAACATCCGCGCCCAGATCGGCCGCTTGACAGGTGGAGGCAATCGTTGCGCGCGTACATTCCTGGCCGGTGCCAACGATCAGGGTCTTTTCAGCCGGAATTTCCTCTCGCGCCCAAACGACGAGCCGGGCCCGCTCATCGGCGGACAAACAAACGGATTCTCCGGTCGACCCTACCACCAAATAACCCGCCAGATCGAATTGGTTCCAGCGTTGCAAATTGCGGCGAAAGGCCTCTTCGGCTATGTCTCCGTCTGGAGAGAATGGTGTAACAACTGCAGGGAACACCCCGCGTAGCATGAAGTTCTCCTGGAAGCGTAAGGCCGGTACGGGTCGTGCGTTCGGCGTGGTACACAATGCTCTGTACACGATGGAACGCGCACGGCAAGCCCAATGCCGGCCAGGCAGGTTTACGCGCCAATCACGTTGAATCGGCTACAGGCGTATCGGATTCAACAACCCTTGCGAAGGCAACAAAACCTTCGCAAGGGGTCAAGCTTATCAGCTTGTTGCGACAATGAACGGACCTTCAACAACGGTTGCTGTTTCGTGCTGTCGTCAGCCCGTTTGTTCTTCCAGATATTTCACAGCATCTCCAACGGTGGCGATGGCCTGCGCGTCATCGTCAGAAATGTTGCCCCCGAATTCTTCCTCGAAGGCCATAATCAGCTCCACCAAGTCGAGTGAGTCGGCCTCCAAATCCTCCCGAAAACGGGCCGCTGGTGTGACCTGCCCTTCGTCCACACCCAATTGATCAACAATGATTGCCTTCACGCGGTCAAAAACGGTGCTCAATGTGGTTCTCCTTTCTTGCTTGTAGTTTGCAATTGCTACCCAGCGAACCGGCGGTAGATCGTTTTCGCTTCTTCAAACGTACTGTCGTACTGTGCCATCCGGCATGCCCTAGTATAACAGCGATACTCTATCTCGTCAATTTTGCGACTCTACTTGGGTGTTCGTCATTATCTTGCGTTCTGGGCTGTCTTACTTGCCCAAAGCGGGCGACAGTCCGCGTTCGCCGGCGGCGGATTGTCATCGGCCGCGAGCCGGGATTTGGCTTTCCAAACGCAAAACTTTGAGGGACACCTCCTCTACTCGGCCGGTTGTCAAAGTTTTGCAGGGCCGCGCCTTTGCCTACAATTGATAACACTGGAGGGGCCGAAAAGTTACGCCCATTCGCCATTTGACAACAAACACTATCGCTGGTACTATTGGTGGGAATAAGCAACACCGGGACAAAAGGAGGTTTCCCCTGGAAGAACTCTTTTCTCGACTGACTCCCTACCGCATGGCGATAGAAACAGCTTTGGCGAATCTTTTTGTCTCTCCATCGCCTTTACTCAGGTCACTTTATGGGATGATGCAATACCATCTTGGCTGGGTAGATAGCGCGTTCCGACCGACCAAACAAAAAACCGGCAAGCGATTACGTCCGGTTATGTGTTTGTTGGTCTGCGAGACAACTTCCGGACAATATGAAACGGCCCTTCCGGCAGCAGTCGCCATCGAGGTCCTGCATAATTTCTCGCTGATTCATGATGATATTGAGGATCAAGACACGGAACGACACAACCGCCCGACGGTCTGGGCAGAGTGGGGCATCGCCCAGGGCATCAATACCGGTGACGCGATGTTCGTGCTGGCGCACAGCGCCTTGCACTCTCTCCTTCACAGAGAAGCGCCACCCGTGCCGCAAACCAAGAAAATAATCCAGCGTTTCGACGAGACCACGCTGGCCCTGTGCCAGGGTCAGTACCTGGATATCAGCTTTGAGCCCAGGAAAGACGTGGCTGTGGAAGACTATCTGCAAATGATCCGGGGCAAGACAGCCGCTTTGCTGGCCTATGCCACCGAAAGTGGAGCCATCCTGGGGGGTGCTTCGGACAAAACAACCGAGTTTTATCGCCAGTTCGGTGAGGCTGTGGGCATGGCATTTCAGATGATTGATGACGAATTGGGCATCTGGGGAAACACCTCGGCCACCGGAAAACCGGTCGGTTCGGATTTGCGACAGCGGAAGAAATCGTTGCCGGTGGTATACGCGATGTCTTCCTTGACCGGCCCAGACTCTGCCGAGTTACGCCGGCTGTACGATGCAGACGAGCCACTTTCCGATAGCGGTGTTCGCCGGATGACCACTTTACTGGAGCGGACCGGGGCACGAGACTTCGTGCGCAGCCTGGCCGGCGAGTGGGAGGAGCGCGCCCTGCGTGCGCTGGACGAAGCTGGACCCACCGGCCCATCAGGCGACTTGCTCCGAAATCTGACAACAGCGTTGCTCACACGAACCTTTTGATAGCCACCAAGGTATCTTTACTGTCTTTGTGTATCACAACGGAGCAGAGTCCTATTATACCGCCAGGGGTTTCCGTGGCTCGCTAAGGGTCTAAATTTTACACAAGCAGCCAAATTAAATTGGTAGCCGGTGTATCCCAACGTACCGCCCAACAAATCGTTGTAGCCGAATTGCTAATCTTGGCATTGATTGGAGTTGAATAGGCCACTATCGTTTTGGTGATTGTTGGTAACTTTGCCAACCCGCAATCGGCTAAACTCAAGCGATAGCGCAGACGCTTCGCGCCGCGCCGTTAGGCAGCCGATGGATATGGTGAGGAGGAACTTATCGTGGACAGACCAATAGACTGGTT
>CAYWAK010000136.1:0-7758 GCA_964455755.1 uncultured Ardenticatenales bacterium
ACTATACCCGAATTAGATTATATCAAACTTAAGTGAACTTGTCAAGTTCTCAGCGTTCCCACACCTGCACGCGATAACTCTCGACCTGCGGGAAGTAGGCAAAGTACGCATCGAAGTCTGCTTTTTCGCCGGGAGCCAGTTTGCTCGGATTCGTGTAGACAAAGCCGTTGTTGACCACGGCTCCCCACGGGTCATAAAGGGTCACGATCACGCGAGGAAATTCGATCAGTCTCTGCCCCCGGTTCTCGATCTGTCCGACGACGTGGATGAAGCCTTGCTCGTCTTTGTATATCCGGTCGTGCAGGACGACAGCATGGGGCTTCGGTTGTGGTGCTGCCGGCTGACCGGTCGCCCGCAGACTGTAGTTCCACAATTGCTCCAGCGCCGGTAGGGTGAGGTGAAACGGTACCGCGTCTCCTCCGGGGATCACGGCGAGCAGCGTGCTTCCGGTGATCTTATCCAGCACCGTACCGGAGCGGTCGTAGAAGGTGGCCACGAGCTGGACGTGTCCTACCGTACGGTCTGTGTTGTTGCGCAATTCGCCGACGATGTGCATGACGCCCAGGTCGTCGGTGAAGTCCCGGCCGGCCGTCAGGTCGAGCACGATCGGCGCCGGAATGGGAGTGGCCGTCGGTGTGGGCGTGATCCGCGTGGAAGGCGTAGCCGGCGTGACCGTAACGCGGAACGCCGGCTGCAGCGAGGGCAATGCCGGCCACCGGCGAGGCCAGCCGCCCGTTGTGACCACGATCAATGCCGGCGAAGATTCCTTTTCGTTCTGGCGTGTGGTGACCAGGTAGCGGTATGTGGTGGCCGGCTCTACCCCCTGATCCCGAAAGCGCGGCCGGCGGACCATCTCCCGCAAGGTGTACATTTGCCCCCCGCTTCCCAGGTCCGAGTATACGCGATAGCGAATGTCCGCGCCTTCAACGGGCGGTCGCCACGTGATTTCCACAGAATTGGAGTCAGACACTGAGGAAAGCTGGCGGGGCGGCGGAATGCGGGCCTCGTGCGGCGCAGGTGTGACGATCACCGGTTCGTGAGTTGCCGAAGCGGTGGGCGACGGCGTGCGCGTGGCCGTGGCGGTGGGCGACGGCGTGCGCGCAGGTTCCTTAGCCGGCGTGGTCGTTGCTCCTGCCGCGGACTGCGCCGGGACGGCGGCAGTTGCGCGCGGTGTGAACGTCGGCTTCGGCGTGCGGATCGCGTGGGGCGACGTTGTGGCCGTTGCCGTTTGTGCACGCACCTCAACGCCGGGCCGCTGATTGCGGATCACAATCAAGGCCAGAGAACCGAAGACAACGATATTTAAGGTGATCAGCAGACCGACAATAAGCGGCCGCGCAAATCCCTGAGTTGTCAGGTGAATCCCCTCCCTTTGGTCGCTATGTTGTGAAGACGCCCCCTTTTTTCGGGGAGACTTTTATGCGATGTGCGCGTTTGCCGGTTAGTGCGTCAGCTCTGAGATCTGTTTGAGCAGGGCGACGGTCGAAGCGCCCAGCTTGATCGCGTCGCTCAGGCGAAGTTCGGTCGCTTTGTCCGATTTGCCCGACTCCAGTTGATCGAGGTAGGCCAGTGCGGCCATCACCCCTACGAAAGCCCCGACAATACTGCCAACAAAGGCCACGCGCTGCCTATAAGAAAATGTCATGTGATGCTCCTCCTAGTTATTATTACCGGTGCGCAGTTGATGCCACGCATGGACGATGCCTGCCCAGGTGCTGCGTGTCACCACGAAGGGCAAGGCGATACGGTGGCTGATCGAAGTCGTGATTCTCCTGAACTGCTGCACATAGCCCAGCGCCCGCCCGGTGTAGGTGGGCAAATTGCTTATTAACCACGCGATCCCCTTGTGCGCAAGAAACAAAAGCACGCCCATCGTTGTGACGACAACTGCCAGTTCCAAGGCGAGCAAGATAGACGCAATACTTCCCCAAAACGAAATGCTTGTCATTATCTGTCCTTATAACGTGTTGTTTTGCTGCCCCCGCATCACTAAGACACGAAGGCACTCTGACTCCCGACGACTGCCATCTGGGAATTCCTGATCACGGACAGCTTGCGGATGTCTTGCCGGACGTGCCGGTCGAGTACGATGGGAAATCGCCCGTGCCACGGCCCAAGGGCCGCCCCGGCTCTGATGACCCACTCCAGCGGCCGGCTGATCGGCCGGCTCAGCGCGCTGCTCCGTCCCGCACGGCGCAACTCCATCAGTCCCCAATTGTCCCAGCCGCCGAAGAATCCACTCCAGAATGCGTACCACAGCAGACCGGGCCCGCCGGCGAGCAAGAACAACAGCAGACTGCTGATCAGATGACCGTCCCACAGCCATGCGCCGAGCCAGCGAAACAAAAGATAGTTCATCCCGCCGGCCAGCAGCGGCGCAATCGCTGCCTGCCACCAGTGAATGCGCGGGCGAAAGATCAGCCGCGCGTTGAGCACCCACGTCAGGACGTCCTTCGTGGGGAGCGCCACCAGATAGGCGACGATCAGCCCGGTAATTTGCAGCCGGGGCAGTAGGATCAGCATAAGCGCGACGCGCAGCGATTGCTCAATCAACAGCATGAACGTGAACAAGCCGGGATGGCCTGTCCCCTGTTGTACCTGGTCGGCAAACCAGGCCGGAAATTGCAGTGCCCCCCAAATCACCAAGAGACTCAGGAACTGTGCGGATCGAATCCATTGTGGGCCGAGCGCGCCGATGATCAGGTGGTCGCCCGTGGCCAGCAGTGCCGACGCAACAAACGCGCTGAGCCAGCCGCCATACTTGAATCCCTGGGCCACGTAGTAGCGGGCCAGGTGCAGACAATCGTGGCTATGCGCTTCGGAAATCGCCGGCATGAGCCCCTGATACAGGCCGACCAGCGCACCGAACGCCAGAATCAGGCCGGAGGCCACGCTCCAATTGCCCTGAATCTCGAGATAGTCGAAAAGGTACCGCTCCATCAGCCATACCTGCGCCGTCCAACCCAGCGCGCCGATCATGCCCCCTATGGAAATCAAGGCCCCATAGCGGAGTGCGGCACGCGCTACGTCCCAATCAAATTGGACGCGGAAGAGCCACCGCAGGCGGTAGCCCAAACGCCGGTACAACCACCCGCCGGCGATGAAGACGGCGACCTCCGCCAGGTAGAGGCCCGCGCCCATGCCCAATCCGCCGCCCATGCTTGCGCCAAAGCGGGGATGTCTCGCCCCCCAGCCATACAGGAGCCACACGGTTATCGCTTGCAGCGGAATGAGCAAGAAGCCCAGCGATCCTGGGCCGGTCCCGCCCGGCGCCGGTTGCACGGCGATGTTCAGCCACTGATCATAGTCCAGGCGCTGCAACGCCCGCAGGACGTATTGAAACACGCGATAGAACCCGGGAAACTGCACCAGCGCGTGCAGGATGACGTAGAACGTCAGATAGGCATACGTGGTGTGCGGCAGCAAGTAGACGGCGACCAGGATGGTTAGGCCAACCTGGATCGTGCCCGTTACAATTTGCCACCAAACGTAAAACTGGACGAACTGCAGCCCGTGAAACGGGTCATCGAGACGATATTCGGACAGGAATTTTATGGCCGCCAGGCTGGTGCCCATGTCAAAAAGGAGCCAGAAGGCGTTGAAGAAACTGACGACCAGGGACCATGCTCCCAAGGCCTGTGGTGACGGCAACAGGTATCGCGGCAGGACGACCGCCTGGTATATCATGAACGGTATGAAGAACAGCAATCCCCAAAACAGAAGCACGAGAAAGCCGGCCAATGGCCGGTGAAATCCAACTTGCCCCCAGAGACCGGCCGCCTTTTCGCCCCGATTCTCATCGCCCGCGGCAGAGAATATCGCTTCCGGGGGGGGCGCTGCGCCCTGACGTTTTGCCCACAGAAAGAGGGCGGCCGTCGTCCCAAACGCAGCGACCACGATGAGCAGGAGGAGTTGCCGTTCCCCCTGACGTGGCACCGGCGCCGCGTCGAAGTCGGCGAAAGCCACCGGCTGCTGGCCGCCCGCACCGGCCGTGATCGCGTAGACGAAATAATTGAAGTAGGGCCATTCCCGGAAGGCCCGGTTATCGTTTTCATCCAGCCAGGGAGCCAGCCAGATCACATGTCCTTCGCCCATCGCGCGGTAGCCGACGACGATGTCCTGCCCGTCGAACGTCTGCACCAACGGCTGCAGTCCCGCCGGGATCGCCACGGCGCGCTTGCGAATCTGCGGCGCAGATCGCCAGTTGATTTGACGCAGCAACGCCGGCGCCCCGGCCGGCATGTCCGGCGCAAGCGTGCGTTCGCCGCCCACGGCCTGGATGGTGGCCGGCTCGGTGCTGACCGTGGCAGCATCGCTTCCCGGCAACAGTTGGGCCAACGCCGGCATGTCCATGTCCGGCCCCATGATCACCACGAGGCCGGCTCCCTGGCGGACGAGGCCGGCAACCTGGCCGCTCTGTTCGGCGGACGGGGTGCGGCCATCCAAAACGATCACGCGTGCGGCGCCGGGTTCATTCACGAACTGAACGCCCGCGAGCTGCAATGCTTGGTGGACGGGGCCGCCCTGCCCGGCATAATAAACGGAAATCGCCGGACTTTCAGCGGTCGCGGTGGCCATCGGCGTGATTTGCCAGCCGATAAGCCCCAGCAGAAGGAGCACAAGCCCTTTTCTCATCGAATCTCCGCCGTGTCTTGCGATGTGTCCATTCTCTCCTCCATTACCCATGGGGAGGGTGCGTTTCCAGATGGGCTGTTGGCTGTGGGAAAGAAATCCGTCCTGTTTGAGTCTGCATAGCAGATTCCTGCGCTGATAGTAGCACAGAAGGACGTTTTTGGCAAGAGTTTACGTTTTCTTCAGGCGTCAGGGGCGTTTTGCGCGCAGGGCGACGTAGTACCCCGTGAAATTGTGGGTTGGCCAGCGCTCGGCCCGCTCGCAAAGGGCGAGTATGCGGCGGAGAAGGGCCGACAGCTTCCGGTGGGGCGCGACAAGGCGCGCCAGCCAGATCGCCGGCAAGCGGGGCGCATGAACAATCGCAGTTTGATCGGTAACGACGAGACCGGCTTCGGATAGCGCGGCCCTGGCCCCTTCGGCGCTCAGGGTGCTCCCCATGAAGTACGGGATGACACCGGCACGGCGCAGCCAGCGAAACGGCAGCCGGTTTCGCAGGCAGATGAAGAAGTTCGCCGGATTGTCCAGGGCCAGTATCAAAATACCTCCGGGGCGCAGGACGTGGCTAAGTTCTGCCAGACTGCGAAAGATGTCGCCTTCACTGGCAAAGTGGTCGAGGGTTGAGTTCGATAGGACAACGGCGAATGTCGCGCTTGCAAACGGCAGGGCGCGCACATCGCAGACGACGGCTTTGGCGGGTGGGGCCGGGTGGTTTTGCCTGGCGGCGTGCACGATGGCCGGTGTCCAATCCATGGCGATGACGGGATGGCCGGACGCTTCCAGATCGCGCAGCAGCGTGTATTGGCCTGTCGCCTCCTCGAACAAGTCGGTCTTGAGGGCCGGCCCGGCGGGTGCGCCCCGTGCCCAGCGGTCAATGATCGCGCGATAGACGCCGGCCATATAAGCTTGCCAGGCGCGCTCGTCCGGCCCGGCCCGCACCTGGACACTTGCCTGCGCCCAATCGTCCGGCGTGTACGGCGCGGGGCTCACGTTTGCCGGGCCCCGTCGCCAAACCGGTGCGCGAGCACGACCAGGCCGAAGGAAAGCCCGCTGTACAGGAAGTAGAGCCAGTGCCAGGGGATAGCCTGCAACGTGAATCGTACTCCGCGCTGCCGGCAGAAGAAGCGGTATAACGGGAGGTTGAGGGCGAGCAGGCTTAGCGCCGATAGGCAAGCGACCGGCCATGCCCGACGATTTCGCAGCGTGGCTATCGCCCCGAGGAGCAGTGTGCCCGTGGCCAGTGTACTCAACCGGTCCTGCGCGCGGAGGTTCAAGTCGTCGGGAATTTGGCCCGCGTCGAGCAGGAGGTGCGACCAGGGGATGGCCCGGCCGAAAATGTCGGCGCGCAGCAGGCTGCCGGCGCTCCAGCGTTTCAGGTGTGTGGCCTGCATGGCCTTGCAGAGCCGGATGGCGTAGCCGCGCCGGCGCAAACGGTAGCCCAGCTCGATGTCTTCGATTGCCGGGTGGGGATAGCGTTTCTCGTCGAAGCCGCCCACTTCGGCGAAGATGGCCCGCCGTATCATACCACACCCGGCCCAAAATGTGAAGGCTTCTTCTTCGGCGGTCTGGTGTACGTAGTGGTGCAGGAGGTTCTTGTATTGGGAGAGGAAGTTGGCTTCGGCCGGCCGGTCATCGTAGGAGCCGAAACATGCCGCCAGCGCGGGGTCGTCTTCGAGCGTTGCCAGCGCTTGCGAAAGCGCATCTGCGTGGATGGCCACGTCGGCATCTACGAAGAAGACGAGGTCGCCGGAGGCGTGTGCCGCGCCCAAATTCCGTGCAGACGCGGGGCCCGCGCGCGTGCGCGAGCGCACGACGGTTGCGCCCGCGTTCCGCGCGATGGCGGCCGAGTCGTCATCGGAGTGGTCATCAACGACGATGATTTCTCTTGGCGGGATGTGGCTCGCGTGAATGGCGGCCAGGCACCGGGGCAAGGTCCGGGCCGCATTGTGGGCCGGTATGATCACGGAAACGG
This sequence comes from uncultured Ardenticatenales bacterium, assembly GCA_964455755.1. GTDB lineage: Bacteria > Chloroflexota > Anaerolineae > Ardenticatenales > JAADHH01 > JAADHH01. The sequence continues at coordinate 6,602 of CAYWAK010000136.1, forward strand.
TCGGCGGGGTATGCAATCAATCGGCCTCCCGGCGTACGGCTAATGCCGCCCCTCCCATTCGGCTATGGTCTTCTGGAGAAGGTCGCGGATCTGCGAATCGGGAATGTCCGTGATCCCGTCGTACAGTTTTTCTCCGACAAGGATTTGCAGTTTCCCTCCCACACCGGTAATCAAACGGATGTTTTCTGGTGGTGGATTGGGGTGGTTGGCCACGCGACTGTGCAGAATCTCTTCCATCTCGGCGATAAACGCACCGGAGGCCTCGGCAATTTCGCTGTCCAACGAGGGGCGCACCGGCAGCCGCTCGTCGCGCAAGAAGATGGCGTCCAGGAGGCGTCGCCAAAACGGTTCGGTGAATTCCTCGGCGAGGGCGGGCGTGGCGACCTGTCCGCGGCCCAGGCGTGCCGGTGGCCGGGGCGGGGACGGCGCAGCATCCGCGGGCTCTGCGGAAATCGGTTCGTCGGGCGGGGCCGGTGGCGCGGCGAGCCACGCATGCAAGCGCTCCTGGATTTCGCGCAACCGTTCGCGTGCTTTCGCGTTGAGCGTTTCCGGCGCGCTGTGCCTGGATGGCCCGATGTCAATGCGAATCGGACCACGCGCTTCTTCCTGCACGATTCTGATTTCTGTTTCTTTTGGGTCTTCCATTTGCTGCTCTGTCAATCTGAGGAAGGCGGTCTCAGGGTGAACTGTACGATAGATTTAGCGGCTGGGTCATTTGAATCCAATACGCTTTTCCCGGTTGCAACACTTGCAGTGTATTCATGTACGCCGGCATCTGCCGGTAGTAGGTTTGCGCGCCCTGATCATAGCCGATGACGGCGGTGTATTGTGCGCTAAGGGAGGACAGGGCCGTGGATAGGGGTGCGGTGGCGGATGGCAAGTAGGGCACCAGGTTCCACCCGCTGCACAACGGAATTTGCGTTGACGTAAGGACCGTGGTACCGGTGATGGGCATGGTGACCGGCGCATTCGTCTTGATCCAATACCCGTGAAGCGCATCTATGGCGGTCAGGGTATTTTGGCTGCCGCCCGGGTAGTACGTTGTGCCGAGCTGCTGCGCGCAATCGTACGATGTGACCGCTGTGAGCTGAGCCGAAATGGGCGCGAAGACCGTGGCCGCGTCTGCCGGCAGGGGAGATAGCGGCAGGGAAACCAGG
>CAYWAK010000137.1:0-7581 GCA_964455755.1 uncultured Ardenticatenales bacterium
GCCTACATGCGAGAGATGGCCAACGTTGCCGACCGCATGGCCCGTGGTGACCTGAGCGCCGACGTCAGGCCGATGTCTGAGAAAGATGTGCTGGGAAACGCATTCAGCCAGATGATCGTTAAGCTGCGTCAATTGGTGCTCCAGGTGCAACAGAGCGCCGAGGGCCTGGGCGCTACCAGCCAACAACTCGCCGCCGCTGCGGAACAAGCCGGCGGGGCCACACAGCAAGTTGCCGGCACAGTACAACAGATCGCGGAAGGTACTGCGCAACAGGCGGGTGCGGCCACCACGGCCTCATCTTCGGTCGAGCAGATGACGGAGGCCATTGACGGTGTGGCCAAGGGGGCGCAGGAACAGGCCCAGGCTGCCGGCAAATCGGCTGACATCACCACACAGATTTCAGCGGCCATCCAACAGGTGGCGGCAAACGCGCAGGCCGGCGCCCAGGGTGCAGCCACCGCCGCTGAAGCGGCTAGGTCGGGCGTAGAGACGGTACAAACAAACATCCGGGGCATGGAAAGTATCCAGGCCAAGGTGGATCTCTCGGTAAATAAAATGGAAGAAATGGGTGAACGCTCGAAGCAGATCGGAGCGATCGTGGAAGCGATTGATGACATCGCCAGCCAAACCAACTTGCTGGCCCTGAACGCGGCTATCGAAGCAGCACGGGCCGGCGAGCATGGACGCGGCTTCGCTGTGGTCGCCGAGGAAGTGCGCAAGTTGGCCGAGAAGGCTGCTGTCGCTACAAACGAAATCGGGTCTCTCATACAGGGTATTCAGCAAACGGTCGGTGAGGCCGTGACAGCGATGGACGAAAGTGCCCGCGAAGTGCAAGAAGGCACCGTTTTGGCACACGATTCGGGCGAGGCCCTGGAAAGTATCGCGCAATCGGCCGAATCTCTGACCCATCAGGTAGAAGGAATCGCCGCGGCGGCGGAACAGATGAGCGCATCGACGAATGACATGGTAGCCGCTGTGGACGCAGTTTCGGCGGTGGTGGAAGAAAATACGGCAGCGACCGAAGAAATGGCTGCCGGGTCGGACGAAGTAAAAGTGGCAATGGAAAGCATTGCCAGCATCAGCGAAGAGAACAGTGCGGCGGCTGAAGAGGTGAACGCGGCGGCCGAAGAGATGAATGCGCAGGTAGAAGAAGTCGACGCCTCGGCGGCGTCGCTGGCGGAAATGGCTCAGGAGTTGCAGGCAATAGCCGCACAGTTCAAGCTGGCTGCTGATGATGATCACCGGCAGGAGGCAGTACGCCAGGCGGAACAGATCGTGGCCCGGCCTTCGACGACGACGCGCCCTCCTCTGGCCGTTGTGGGCCAGGCCGGCAATGGGCAGCGCTAGGGGCAGCCAGTAGCCAGTAATCAGTGAATACTGAGTGCTGGATACTGAACACTGGCTGCTGAAAGGGAAGGAGTGTTTCACATGGAAAACCAATTGGTCGTGTTTGACCTGGCGAATGAGCATTATGGTGTGGACATCGGTGCCGTAGAAAGCATCATCAAGATGCAGGAGATCACGGTTGTGCCCCGCGCACCCCGGTTCGTGGAAGGGGTGACCAACCTGCGCGGCGCGGTCCTGCCGGTGATTGACCTGCGCAAACGGTTTGGACTGCCGGCCGAGCAAGCGACGCGGGAGACTCGCATCGTGGTGGCAGAGATAGGTGGCATCAGCGCCGGCATGGTTGTGGACGGCGTAAGCGAGGTGCTGCGCGTGCCGGAAGAGGCGGTCGAGCCGCCGTCACCCTTGGTGATGACGGTAGATTCGGCCTTCATCACCGGCATCGCCAAGGTGAATGAGCGGCTGGTGATCTTGCTCAACCTGAGCAAGGTGCTATCGCTGGAAGAGCAAAGTACGTTGCAGGAGATGGCAACCGCGGCGTAATGCTGCCGGTCTCCCTTCTGCGAAGAAGTGACGGACCCCTTGGAATTGCGGGGGGTCCGTCGCTTTTTGTTGTGCCGGTCCGTAGAGCGGCAGGTAGTTCGGGGTTCGCTCTTGCTTGCTACCTTCCTGGAGGTGTGCTATACTTCCACCCGGAAAGGAGACGAAGCACTTGAAAAGAGGATGGTTGGCCGGATTGCTTTTGGTACCGGTGTTGTTGGCCGGCGGCTGTTCTGGCGGCAGCCGGCAGCCGGCGACCGTGCCGCCTTTTCGTACGCCGCTGCGCACGCCGAGGCCGACTTTCACGGTGCGCCCGACGGCCACGGTGCGGCCCACGCGTACGCCCGTGCCGCCCACGCCCTCTCCGCGCCCATCACTCACGGGGACGGCAACGCCCACGCCGTTGCCACCCAGTCCCACGCAACCGCCTCCGCCCACTGCCACGCAGCCGCCCCGGCCGGCGGCCACCTCTCCGCCTGCTACGCCGCTGCCGGCGACGCAGCCCGCGGCGCGTTTGCCTTCCCGCGAAGGGGAGGACTGGGACATGGAGACCTACGCAAGCTGGCAAAACCCGGGGCCGAAATGCGGCGAGGATCGCGTCGCTACGAACTGGACGGCCTATACCTGGCCGGGAAAGCAGGTATCGGAGACGTCGTGCTTCAACGAGAACAAGAACCCGGTCAACATCCGGCGGGGAGAACGCTCGCAGGAGATGACGTTCGATTATGTGGACGCTATGGCCGGCATCTGGCGGCGCTTCCAGACTGTGCCGGGCCACCGCTATCGCGTGGAGGCCTGGGCCAAGCACGTTGCCAGCCAGTCTCCGGTGGAGATGGCATTAGGGCTGGATGTGGCCGGCGGCACGGACCCGGCGTCGGCGGCTGTGCGGTGGTCCGCCTGGGCCGATAGCCGGGAGAATGTGTGGGTGCAGACGACGGCGACGTTTCAAGCTGCCGGGCCGTGGGCGACGCTTTTCCTGCAGGCGCACCACCCCTTCGCCACGTCGGGCGGAGCCACCATGCTCGATGATGTGCGCATTTACGACCTGGGCCCGTGAGAGTAAACTTTATACGACCCGTAGCAACGGGTGTTGGTGAGATGAGGATGTATGGCTGAATTTCGTTTGAATGCTCAGTATCAACCAACCGGCGACCAGCCGAACGCGATTGTCTCGTTGATCGAAGGCCTGGGCAAAGGATACAAACATCAAACGTTGCGCGGGGCCACCGGAACGGGCAAGACGTTCACGATGGCTTCGGTGGTGGCCCGTGTGCAACGCCCGACGCTGGTGATCGCACACAACAAGACGCTGGCCGCCCAGCTTTATAGCGAGTTCCAGGGCTTTTTTCCCGACAATGCCGTGCGATACTTTGTGAGCTACTACGATTACTACCAGCCTGAAGCGTACGTCCCCCAACGAGACCTTTACATCGAGAAGGACTCCAGCATAAACGATGAGATAGACCGCCTGCGGCTGGCGGCAACTTCCGCGCTCTTTTCGCGGCGCGATGTGCTGATCGTGGCCTCGGTGAGCTGCATCTACGGCCTGGGTTCGCCGGAAGACTATGGCAATGTGGTGCTACGCCTTCGCCGGGGGGAGCTGCACAAACGAGATAAGTTGCTGCGACACCTGGTGGAAATCCATTATGAACGGAACGATTTTGACCTGCGGCGCGGCACCTTTCGGGTGCGCGGCGACACCGTGGAGATTCAGCCAGCCTACGAGGAGTTCGCCTACCGCGTGGAATACTGGGGAGACACAATCGAGCGCATCACCGAGGTGGACACACTCACCGGCCAGATATTGGCCGACAACATCGCCATTGACATTTACCCGGCAAAACACTTTATCACATCCAAAGAGAAGTTGCTGGTTGCCATCCAGGATATTCAGGCCGAGCTGGCCGAGCGGCTCCAATTCCTCCGCGCACACGACCGCCTGTTGGAAGCGCAGCGCCTGGAGCAGCGGACGAACTATGATCTGGAAATGCTGCAGGAGATCGGCTACTGCAGCGGGGTGGAGAACTATTCCCGCCATCTGGCCCGGCGTGCTGCCGGCAGTCCGCCCTGGACGCTGATTGACTATTTCCCGGACGATTTCATCACCATCATTGACGAATCGCATATGACGCTTCCGCAGATTCGGGCCATGTACAAGGGCGATCAGTCGCGAAAGACCACGCTCGTTGAATATGGCTTTCGCCTGCCATCGGCGCTGGACAATCGCCCGTTCACGTTTGACGAATTCATGAGCCGTGTCGGGCAGCTTGTCTACACCTCAGCGACGCCCGGCCCCTACGAATTGGAGCACAGCGCACAGGTCGTGGAGCAGGTGATCCGGCCGACGGGGTTGCTGGACCCAGAAGTGACGGTACGCCCGACCAAAGGGCAGGTGGACGATCTGGTCGGGGAGATCAAGCAGCGCACTGCAAAAGGCCAGCGCGTCTTGGTGACGACCTTGACCAAACGAATGGCCGAAGACCTTGCCGACTATCTGGCCGAGCTGGACATCAAAGTGCACTACCTCCACTCTGAAATTACCACGATTGAGCGTGTGGAGATTTTGCGCGATCTGCGGGTCGGTACCTACGACGTGGTTGTGGGGATCAACTTGCTGCGCGAAGGATTGGACTTGCCCGAGGTTTCGCTCGTCGCCATTCTAGACGCCGACAAGGAGGGGTTCCTCCGCTCCACGTCTGCCCTGATCCAGACCATCGGACGTGCGGCCCGGCACGTGGAAGGCACGGTGCTCATGTACGCCGATACGATCACGCCCTCTATGCAGCGGGCTATCGATGAGACCAACCGTCGCCGTGCCAAGCAGACGGCCTACAACGAGGCCCACGGGATTGCGCCACGCTCCATTGTCAAGAGCGTACACGATCTGACCGACGACGTGCAGAAGGTGGCCGAAGAGCGCGCCCCGTATAACACCGGATTGGATATTCCGCCCGACGAACGGCTGCGGCTCATTCAGGATCTGGAGCGGCAAATGCGCGTGGCCGCGGAAGCGCTGGAGTTTGAGCGCGCGGCGGAACTGCGGGACCAGATCAGCGAGTTGCGGGCCAGTTTGGGCGAAGGAGGAAGGAAGGGAAGAGCCGGATGAAGACCTTGATTGAGTGTGTGCCGAACTTTAGCGAAGGCCGGCGGGCCGGCGTGGTCGAGGCCATTGTCGAGGCGGCGCGTGCCGTGCCGGACATTCGCGTGCTCGATGTCAACATGGACCCCGATCACAACCGCTCGGTGCTCACCATGGTGGGGCCGCCGGCAGCGGTGGGGGAGGCGGCCTTTCGGGTCACGGAGCGGGCCGCGCAGTTGATCGCCCTGGACGGGCACCGTGGCGAACACCCCCGCATCGGCGCGACAGACGTGGTGCCCTTCATCCCGCTGGATCGCGCGACGATGGGGGCGTGCGTCGCCCTGGCCCGTCGCGTCGGCGAGCGCATTGGCACGGAGCTGGACATTCCGGTGTACCTCTACGAGGAGGCCGCCACCCGGCCGGAGCGCCGTAACCTGGCCGACGTACGGCGCGGAGAGTACGAAGCGTTACGCGCGGAAATCGCCACCAACCCGGATCGCGCGCCTGATTTTGGCCCACGGCGGGTTGGCCCGGCCGGGGGCACGGCTGTGGGAGCGCGCTTCTTCCTCGTGGCTTTCAACGTCAATCTCGGCACGCAAGACCTGCGCATTGCCCAAGCGATTGCGAAAGCGGTTCGCCACTCCAGCGGCGGCCTGCGGTACGTGAAGGCGCTGGGTATTCCCCTCGAACATCGCGGAATCGTTCAGGTCTCCATGAACCTGACCGACTTCACACGCACGCCGCTGCACCGCGTGGTGGAACTGATTCGGGCGGAGGCTGCGCGCTACGGTGTGCCGGTTATCGGCAGCGAAATCATCGGTCTGGTGCCTCAGCAAGTGTTGCTTGATGCGGCGGCCTTCTATCTGCAGATTCAGGATTTCTCACCGGACGTGGTGTTGGAGAACCGGCTTGCTCCAACGGCAAGGGGGGCTGATCCCCTTCGTGAAGGGTCTTGATTGCCGCAGCGATGAACCCGCGGAACAGTGGGTGGGGATTATCGAGCCGGGTTTTGAACTCAGGATGAAATTGGCAGCCCACCATCCAGGGGTGATCGGCCAATTCCATGATCTCGACCAGCCGGCCATTGGGTGACATGCCACTGATGACCATGCCGCCCGACTGCAGGAGCTCGCGGTAGGCGTTGTTCAGCTCAAAGCGGTGGCGGTGTCGCTCCTGTACTTCGTCCACGCGATATGTTTCGGCTGTTTTCGTGCCCGGCACCAGCCGGCAAGGATAGCAGCCCAGGCGCATCGTACCGCCCATGTCGGTGACGTCCTCCTGGTTGGCCATGAGGGCAATCACGGGATAGGGCGTGCGGGGATCGAACTCGGTGCTGTTCGGCTCGTCGTTCCCGACGATATGGCGGGCCAGTTCGATGACCATCACCTGCATGCCCAGACAGAGTCCCAGGTAGGGAATCTTGTGTTCGCGGGCATATCGTGCGGCCAAAATCTTCCCCTCGATGCCCCGGTGCCCAAATCCGCCGGGCACAACGATTCCATCAACCTCCGCCAGCCGGTCAAAACCTTTGCCCTTTTCCAGGTCTTCCGAGTGAATCCATTCGATGTGCACCTCGCGGTCGTGGAAGAGGGCCGCGTGTACCAGCGCTTCGCGCACACTCATGTACGCATCCTGCAACTCGACATATTTCCCGACGATGGCAATGCGTATCGGTGGCCGGGGCTCCTTCAGCCGGGTGACCAACTGTCGCCAGTGCTGCAGGTTGGGCGCGTGGCACGAAAGATTGAGCTGTTCCACGATGAGGTCTCCCAAGCCGGCCTCCTCCAACACGAGAGGGACTTCGTAGATGCTCTCCACGGTGAGCAGGGGGACGACCGCGCGCTCCTCGACATCGCAAAACAGGGCGATTTTGGCTTTGGTGGCTTCGTCCAGAGGCATGTCCGAGCGGCAGCCAATGACATCCGGTTGAATACCGATGCTGCGCAGCTCTTTGACGCTGTGCTGGGTTGGCTTCGTCTTCAGCTCATTGGTCGCCATCAGGTAGGGCAAAAGGGTGACGTGGATGTAGAAGACGTGGTCGGAACCGACATCTTTGCGCATCTGGCGGATGGCTTCCAGGAAGGGCAGGCTTTCGATGTCTCCAACCGTGCCGCCGATTTCGACGATTACGACCTGCACCTTGTTGATTTGTCCGGCCGCCTTTATCCGACACTTAATCTCGTTGGTGATGTGCGGAACGACCTGGATGGTGCCGCCCAGATAGTCGCCACGGCGCTCCTTGGCGATCACTTCAGAGTAGACCTGTCCGGTGGTCAAGTTGTTTTCCTGGCCCAGGTTTTCGTCAATGAAGCGTTCGTAGTGCCCCAGGTCGAGGTCTGTCTCTGCGCCGTCATCGGTGACGTAGACTTCTCCGTGCTGGTAGGGGGCCATCGTGCCTGGGTCCACGTTAATGTAGGGGTCGAGTTTTTGGATCGAGACCGTGACCCCGCGGCTTTTCAGAAGGCGGCCAACGGAAGCGGCGGTGATTCCTTTCCCCAGGGAACTGACTACACCGCCGGTTACAAAGATATATTTCGTGTTGGCCATCGCTGTGTCTCCATTTCAGTATCAGTACTTGAGAAAACTGCTCTGTAGGGCAGGCTTTCTAGCCTGCCAGC
>CAYWAK010000138.1:0-7537 GCA_964455755.1 uncultured Ardenticatenales bacterium
CTGATCACTGTTTGCTAACCCGTCTCATGAAGAGAGCGGAGGATGACAGATGAACGATGCCGAAAACCACATCGACCTTGGCCGCCAGACCATCTTGCTGGTAGACGATGACAATTTGCTGCGTGGCGTCATTGCCAAGGTGCTGCGCAATGGCGGGTACAAAGTGATCGAAGCGCAGGATGGTCACGAGGCTTTGGAGTTGGTTCTGGGGGACGAGCAACCGGACATCATCTTGCTTGATGTGATGATGCCGGACATGAGCGGGTACGAAGTTTGCCAACAAATCCGGCGTACGCCATTGATGGGCAACATCCCCATTATCTTGCTGACAGCATTGAACGAGACCGGTGACAAGATTCGGGGAATCATGGCCGGCGCAGATGATTACGTAACGAAACCGTTCAACGCCCAGGAGTTGTTGGCGCGTCTGAAAATGCACTTGCGCCGCGCCTGGCGGGATGTGCAGGCAAACCCCCTCACCAGCCTGCCCGGAAACCGCGCCATCGAAATGGCTCTGCGACAGCGCATTGAAATCGGCGAACCGTTGGCCATCTGCTACATCGATCTCGACAATTTCAAAGCTTTCAACGATCAGTATGGCTTTATGGTCGGCGACGAAGTACTGCTGGCCCTGTCGAACTGTGTGGTGAGCAGCGTGCGCTCCGAAGGCGAAATCGCGACAGATTTCGTCGGCCACGAGGGAGGCGATGATTTTGTCGTGTTGACCGTCCCTGAACGTGCTGAAAAGATCAGCCAGGCAATCATTCGCTGTTTTGACGAGGCCGCTCCCCAATTCTATGACGAAGAGGACCAACGTCGAGGGTACATGATCGGGCATGATCGGCGGGGAAACGTGATGGCAATCCCCGTGATCAGTGTATCCATCGCCATCGTAACCAACATACACCGCCCGTTGGTCCACCCCGGCCAGGTGGCACAGATTGCCGCTGAGGTCAAGAACCGCATCAAGATTCTCCCCGGCAGCAATTATGGGTTTGACCGGCGACAACCACAGACCGGAGCCGAAACTGAGGCCGACCTGTAGGACGGCCTCGTACGCCCCTGCTCGGGCCAATCTTGACAAAGGGCCAATAATTGGATACTATTCGAGCTCGATAACAATTACGTGCCCAAGAAGTTCGACTTCTCTGAGCAGTTGAACTTCTAACAAAACGAGCCAACTAGGGAGAGCACCCCCGTGTAGTCTCCAATGGAATGGAAAGGACTGAAGCCAATGCTAGGGACCGTTCGCAATTGGGTTGTAGGCCCGCCCCTGGCAACTGAACGATTGAGCCATGAGCGTCTGAGCAAGGCCCAGGCGCTTGCTGTGTTATCGTCCGATGCCCTGTCTTCGGTTGCCTATGCAACGGAAGAGATTTTGCTGGTTCTGATTCTGGCAGGCACGGCTGCCGCTCATCTCAGTTGGCCGATCGCGCTGGGCATCTCGATCCTGTTGATCATCGTGGCCAGTTCGTATTACCAGACCGTACACGCATATCCCGGTGGGGGTGGCGCATATCTGGTTACGAAAGATAACTTGGGCACACTGCCAAGCTTGGTGGCCGGGGCGGCACTGCTCATTGATTATGTCTTGACTGTGGCCGTAAGCACGTCAGCCGGCGTGGCTGCCATCACGTCGGCATTTCCAGCACTTTATGCCTGGCGAGTACTGATTGCGCTGGCCACAATCGCCCTAGTCACAACTGTTAACCTTCGTGGTGTACGAGAATCCGGTCGCGTGTTTGCACTGCCGACCTTCTTCTTCATCGGCATCATGTTCCTGATGATCGGCACCGGCCTGTTTCGAGCATTCACGCACACTGCTATGGTCGTGCCCCCGGTGGCGCTGGAGCAGGCGACCAGTTCGGCTGCACTACAGGGACTCACAGCTTTTCTTTTGCTGCGCGCTTTTGCATCTGGCTGTACGGCCTTGACCGGGCTGGAAGCCATCGCCGACGGAGTGCCTATCTTCAAGAAGCCAGAGGCTGATAACGCCGGAAACACTTTACTCATCATGATCACACTGCTGGTGAGCATGTTCATTGGCATTACCTGGTTGTCGCTGCACTTCGGTGTGTTGCCCGCTGAAGGAGAGACTGTGGTCTCCCAATTAGGCCGCCTGGTCTTTGGAAAGGGGCCGGTCTACTATGTACTGCAGGCCGCTACAGCACTAATCCTGATTCTGGCAGCCAACACCAGTTACTCCGACTTCCCTCGCCTCTCCATGTGGATCGCCAAAGACAGCTTTCTGCCGCGCCAGTTCGCGAACCTGGGCGACCGCCTGGTCTATAGCAATGGGATCATCGCCCTGGGAGCGCTCGCCTCGCTGCTTATCATCCTGTTCAAAGCCAGCACACACGCCCTTATCCCGCTTTACGCTGTGGGCGTGTTCATCTCGTTTACCCTGTCACAGACCAGCATGGTAATCCGTTGGAATCGTTTGCGTGTCTCCGGCTGGCAGGTGCGCGCCTTCTTCAACGGCATTGGTGCGGTGGCAACGGGTGTGGTCATGGTGGTCATCGCGGCCAGCAAGTTTATCTACGGAGCATGGGTTGTGCTGGCCCTGATCCCGGTCATTATCCGCATCTTCTTTGCAATCAGGGAACACTATAGCTTGGTAGCAAAAGCCCTGTCCATGGATAACCTGTTACCCAAACCGGTTCACAGGCATACGATCATTGTCCCTATCGCCTCCGTACACCGCGGAGTCTACAAAGCCATGCAATATGCGCAGACCATGGGCGGCGATTTATATGCCGTGACGGTCGATCTTGATGCGGATAAGACGGAGAAGCTCAAGAAGCAATGGGCGGAGTACTTTCCCGAGGTCAAATTGAATGTGCTCCCGTCGCCATATCGTTCCGTTGTGGAACCGCTGGTCGAATGCATCCACGATTTTATCAGGGAAGATGGGGATTATGTGACAATCGTCATGCCCGAATTCGTTCCGGCCAAATGGTGGCATCACTTGCTGCACAACCAGACAGCGTGGACGTTGAAGCTGGCCCTTCTTTACCGGAAGCACGGCTGGCAAGATCGGTACCGCATAATCACGGACGTGCCGTTCTACCTCAGCCAATAATAGGCAGGTCAGTCCTCGCCGGTCGCCGCGCGGTGCCCCCCTTTCAGGAGCAACAGAGGGATAGAGGTCGAATGGCGAACCTGGTCTGCCACGCTCCCCAGAAGCCAGCGTTCGAGGAAGGAGTGGCCATGCGTACACATCACGATCAGTTCGGCATGAAGTTCCTCCGCCTGCTGGACGATGGCTTCAGCCGGCTCCCCCCTCGCCATCACGGTATCCACGTCCACACCCTGCTCCTTGAGCTGCGCTGCGCTGCGCTTGAGGCAGCGCCGGGCATCTTCAACCTCGTGAGTTTTGCTGTCTAATGTGTGATAATGCGCAGCCCGTACCAACAGCACGTGCGATCCATGAATCGTGGCCAGGCGCGCGATATGCTGCAACGAAGTCTCGTCCACGGGCGTGCAATCCAGAGCTACCACTATATGTTCGTACATCGTTCCCCAGTCCTTTTGGAGAGGTCAGCCGCCGGGCGACTCACGGTGAGGTCGCGTCGTCAGAATTGTCCTCCAAACGTCTGATAGATCAACAAGCCATTCAGGCCGATGACAACAATAGCAATCAGCCACCCGACGGAGATTTCGAAGTTGCCGCTACGGAATTTCCCCATAACTTTCCGGCTGCGTGCCAGAATCAAGAGGGGTATGATCGTCAGGGGCAGTTGCAAACTTAAGGCCACCTGACTGAGAATCAACAGTTTGTACGTGTTGAAATTCATGGCGATGACCAGCATGGCCGGCACGGAAGTCACAATCAGCCCGATGCGGTACATGGTGCTGTGCGGGTCCTCGGGATGTCCGAGGAAGCCGGTAACCACATTGGCTTCGGCCATGGACGAGGTAATGGACGATCCGATGCCGGCGAAGAGAAGCGCAACCCCAAACAAGATTTGGGCCAGGGGGCCGGCCAGCGGACGCAGCGTTTCCGAGGCCTGCTCGATACTGCCCACCGACATACCGTGCCGGAAGAAAACGGCAGCAGCCACAACGATCATGGCTGAATTGACAATCCAGCCGGCACCCATGGCAATTACCGTGTCGCCAAACGAAAACCGAATCAGCCGGCGTTTCGCCGTCTCGTCCTTGCCCCATTCGCGACTCTGGATGACGTTGGAATGGAGGTAGATGTTGTGAGGCATGACGACAGCCCCCAACATCCCCATGGCCACCATGATACTATCGGCGTGGACTTCCGGTACCACGAGGCTGGGAAGAGCGGTAGCCCAGTCTGGTTGCACAAGAAACAACTCTACAATGTAGCAAGCGGCGATGATCGCCAAGAAAACGATGATCATGCGTTCCAGGGTATGATATTTCTGGCCCAAGATGGCGGCAATCACCAGCACAACGGTGATCGGCGCGCCAAGTAGAATAGGGATGCCGAACAACAAAGCGAAGCCCAAAGCCGCGCCCAGATATTCGGCCAGGTCGGTAGCTGCGCAGGCCAGAATGATGCTGATTCCAAACAGGTTGGAGAGGGGGCGCGGAAAATACGACCGCACATTGGCGGCCAGCGACCGCCCGGTCACAATTCCCAGCTTGGCGGCCAAATGCTGTAAGACAATGAGCATAAGGGTACTCAAAGTAATAACCCACAGCAAACTGTAGTTGAAGTCTGCGCCGCCGGCGATGTTCGTGGCCCAGTTTCCAGGGTCAATGAAGCCAACGGTGACCAGGAATCCGGGCCCGAGATAGCGCAAGAACTCGTGGCTCAACAGTCGGTGCAGGGGGCTCGTCGCCGGCAGACTATCTGGACGAGGACGAAGTTGAATATCGTTTTGATCGCTCATAGGCCGGATACCTTCCGCAACGAGTATATCACAAGAAATAGGATTTGTCCACCGGTAGAATGGACGAATGAGCGAATCAGCGAATGAACAGCGGGCAATACGTGGCACGCTCACCGCTGCACGCTCGACGAGTTCATCGCCGACGGTGTACCGCGCTCATGGACACGGTTATGAAGACGACACACAGCTAGAGGAGCAATGAAAATGACAAAAGAACCGACCCCGACCCCCTACATCTTGACGATAGACCTGGGAACGTCATCGGCGCGGGCCATGCTGTTCGATGCGCAGGGCAATGCCCTGGAAGGCATGGTCGCACGCGAGGCCCACGCCATGCACGTCCGTCCCGATGGCGCCGTCGAAGACGATGTGTCCCACGTGATCGAACGGGTCGCTTCTGTCCTGGACCAGATTCTGGCGATGGCCGGCCCGCGGGCCATGCAAATCGGCGCGGTGGCGATGGACACATTCGTCAGCAACACTCTCGGGCTGACCGCAGCCGGCCAGGTTGTCACACCGGTCTACACCTATGCCGACACGCGCCCAACCCCAGACGTGGAAACCCTGTGCAATCTGCTGGACGAGCAGACGGTGTATCAACGGACGGGATGCCGTTTCCACACCAGCTACCTCCCAGCCCGCTTCCTGTGGCTGAAACGCACCGCCCCCGAAATGTTTTCATTGGTGCAACGGTGGATGTCGGTCGGCGAATACTTGTTTGCGCTGTTTTTCGGCCACACCGCCTGCACCTTTTCCGTAGCGTCGTGGAGCGGGCTTCTCGACCGGAAGCGGCTGGTGTGGGACGAAGAGGTGTTCGCCGCACTGCCGGTGCAACCGGAGCAGTTTGCGCCGCTGGTTGATGCGAACCACGCTTTTCAGGGACTGTTGCCCGCTTGGGCAGAACGATGGCCGGCGCTTCGTGATGTGCCCTGGTTCCCGGCAATTGGTGATGGGGCGGCCGCGAACATCGGCAGCGGCTGCACCTCTGCAGAACGGGTGGCCCTCACCGTGGGAACGAGCGGAGCGATGCGCGTTATCCTGCCCGGCACGCCGGAAACCGTGCCCGACGGCCTGTGGTGCTATCGCGTAGACGGCCGCCGGTCGCTGCTCGGCGGCGCGCTTAGCGAAGGAGGAAATGTCATCCGCTGGCTCCGCGACACGTTGCGGCTCGACTCGCCTCAGAATGTGGAACGCGCCCTGCAAAGCATGGAGCCAGATGCACACGGGTTGACCGTACTTCCCCATCTGGCCGGGGAGCGCAGCCCGGGATGGCGGCCGGACGCCCGCGCCGCACTCGCCGGATTGAGCCTGGCCACACGACCGGTAGACATCGTCCGGGCCATGATGGAAGCTGTCGCCTACCGTTTTGCCCTGGTAGATCGGGCAATCTGCACGGCCGTCCCCCAAGCCTCTGCGATCATTGCCAGCGGTGGCGGGCTAACTTCATCACCTGTGTGGATGCAGATCATCGCCGACGTAGCGGGTCGCCCCGTGACGGCGTCTGCAGAAAGCGAATCTACAAGCCGGGGGATCGCATTGCTGGCTCTGGAATCTCTCGGATTACTGGAGGATGTGAGCGATGTGCCCCTGACCGTGGCTCAAACGTACGAACCGGATGCCGGCAGACATGCTCGCTATCAAGAAGGGCTTGCGCGCCAACAGCGTTTTTACGCGGCGCTGCGTGACAACCGGCTCTGAGAATGGGCGATGCTGGACTCGAACCAGCGACCTCTTCCTTGTAAGGGAAGCGCTCTCCCGACTGAGCTAATCGCCCTTAATCCGTACCTTCCATGTTCCGGTTTTCGCGTTCCGAGGAAAGACGGGAAACCCGGAACATGGAACCGAAGCTGTGGACCCAGCGGGACTCGAACCCGCAACCTCCTGAATGCAAATCAGGCGCTCTCCCTTTGAGCTACGGGCCCCCATGAACCGACCCGGTGACAAATTGGCTATACTCCCGATTCTGTTTTCATCCGTCATCTGTCTCAGGTCTGCGTGACCTGGCAGTTCCTGGCTTGCCGGGTGTTATCCGGCCTCGCCGTCACCGCTGCGACGGGAGTGAACCCGAAGGCCCACCCCACCCGCCTTGCTCCCCACCAGCCAGCGCAGTCGCCTAGCCGGCCGTATTGCTGCGACCGCTGGTGGGCTCTTACCCCACCCTTTCACCCATCACCGGCCCCGACCAGAGATCAGTGCCGGCTGGTCTACTCTCTGTTGCCGTCTTGCGTCGCCGGCAAATTGCTCTGCCGGCGCCCCACCTTACGGTTTCAGTGGGTGGCCTGCCCTTTTCCCAGAAAAGGGCGAGGAGTCGGGAAGTTCCTCAAGGGGCGGTTAGCCCCCTGCGACGGACCGCCAACTCGTTACCGAGCAGACAATAAGGAAGCATAGTTGCTTCCTCTCATCTACCCCAATTATAGCAACATACCTCCTTTTCGTCAAGGAAGAGGTCGCTCGCGGGTATGGCGCAAAACCGTGGGGCGTAAGGGCGAGGCATTCCCCTCTACGTGGGGTCTATGCTTAGAAGTTCAACCTACTTTGACTTCTGCCACAGGGTCGTGTATACTGGGCGCGTCTCCACGGGGGGGACATGCCCCAGCATTGCGTGGTACAATACGAATTTAGCCATTACGGTAAAATTGACACGTGGAACAGGCTTTCGAGCCTGTCAG
>CAYWAK010000139.1:0-7503 GCA_964455755.1 uncultured Ardenticatenales bacterium
CCGCCCTACGCCTCTGCTTGCACAGAAGCCAAATTGCGAGTATAATACATGGGCATAACAAAAGGATGCCTGGGCAAACCCTGGTAACGGCATCATCCCCTGAAGCAAAGAATTGGCAGGCTTTCTGTCGGCAACCTATGCATTCGGTATGTGACGATGCAGGTTGCCCTAAAATCAGAAAAGAACGGGAGACAAGCTTGTGGCAAAAAACGTACGGGGCACCACCCTATTGACCATGGAAGGCAAGGAAAAACTGGAGCACGAACTGGAGCACCTGACCACCGTCCGGCGCGCGGAGGTTGCCGAGGCCATCCGGCAGGCCAAGGAAGAAGGTGACATCAGCGAGAACTCCGCCTATGACGAGGCCAAAGAGGAACAGGGCTTCGTAGAAGGACGCATCCAAACGATCCAGAACATGTTGCGCGACGTGCAGATCATCAAACAGTCGGCGAACGCCGACACCGTGCGTGTCGGTTCGCAAGTGACGGTCGTGGAAGAGGGCGGAGAACCGGAAGTTTATACGATCGTCGGCTCAGCAGAAACCGATCCCCTCAACGGCCGCATCTCCAACGAGTCGCCCGTTGGCAAAGCCGTTCTGGGGTGCAAGGCCGGTGACCGCGTCGTCGTGCAGGCTCCGGCCGGCTCAATCAACTTCGTCATCGAAAACATCGCTTGAAGGATCACAACATGAAATCATCCCTGCCCCTCGACCTGAACGAACAACAACAACAGCGCATCCATAAACTGGACGTGCTGCGGGGACAAGACATCGATCCGTACCCTCCGCGCAGCCAACGCACCCACACATCGCGCGAAGCCCGTGAAGCGTTCCTGGCGGCAGAGCGTGTCGCAGACGCCTCCCCACCCGAGGTTACCCTCGTTGGACGGTTGCAGAGTCTGCGGGTCATGGGTAAAATCAGTTTCGCGCACATCGAAGATGGCGATGGCCGTCTACAGCTTTTGCTGCGGAGAAATGATCTAGGCCTTGACTCGTATGACCTCTTTCGCAAGCAAGTAGACTTGGGCGATTTTGTCCAGGCCACCGGCACAATGATCCGTACCCGTGCCGGGGAAATCACATTGCAGGTGCAAACCTGGCAACTTCTGGCCAAAGCGCTCAGTCCCCCGCCGGAGAAGTGGCACGGCTTGCAAAATGTCGAAGCCCGCTACCGGCGACGTTACGTGGACCTGGCCGTGAATCCCGAAGTGCGCCAAATTTTCCGGGTGCGCAGCCGCATTGTCACAAACATACGCCGCTACCTGGATGATCACGGATTCCTGGAGGTCGAAACCCCTGTCTTGCAACCGCTCTACGGGGGCGCAGCGGCCCAACCTTTCATCACCCATCACAATGCCCTGGATCAAGACCTCTACCTGCGCATCTCCGACGAGCTGTACCTGAAGCGTCTGATCGTTGGCGGCCTGGAGCGGGTCTACGAAATCAGCAAGGATTTCCGCAACGAGGGCATTTCCACGCGGCACAACCCGGAGTTCACGCAGGTTGAAGCATACCAGGCCTACGGCGACTATCACGACATGATGACCCTTGCCGAAGAATGCTGGTCTACCGTGGCAGAAGAAGTTTTGGGCACAACGCAAATCACATTCCAAGAACACACGGTGGATTTGAAGCCGCCCTGGCGCCGCCTGCCCATGCACGAAGCCATCAGGGAAACCGCCGGCGTGGACATCGATGCGGACCGCGACTTCGATTCGCTGAACGCCCACGTGATCGAACAGAACTTGCACATCGAACCGCAAAAAACGTGGGGACGCCTGGTGGATGAGTTATTCAAAGCGTACGTCGAACCAACACTCATCGAGCCAACTTTCATCCTTGATTACCCGGTCGAAATCTCGCCCCTGGCTAAACGCAAGCCGGACGCACCCCATTTGGTCGAGCGGTTCGAGTTTTTCGTCGCCGGCATGGAAGTGGGCAACGCCTTTTCCGAGCTGAACGATCCTCTGGACCAGTTGGCACGCTTTGAGGCGCAACAGAAAGCGCATGTGGCCGGCGATGAGGAAGCTCACCCCCTGGACGAGGATTGGATTCGGGCTCTACTGTTTGGAATGCCTCCAACCGGTGGAATTGGCTGGGGCATTGACCGGATGACCATGCTCTATACCAACCAATCGTCGATTCGGGAGGTCATCCTCTTCCCACAATTGCGCAGCAAGGACTGAGGAGAGATGGCCGGCCTTCTGGAACTTGGCCCGCACACCCTTTATTTGCCCGGACATGTGAACGTGGGGGTGGTGCGCGCACCGGATGAAGGGGCCATCCTCGTAGACACCGGTCAGGACAAGAACTACGGCCGCGCCATTCGTAAGGCCTGCCAAACGGCCGGCCTGACGCCACGCGCCATCGTCAACACACACAGCCACGCCGATCACTACGGAGGCAACGACTACCTCGTCCGGCAGTTTGGTGTGCCAGTGTACGCGCCCCCTTTTGAAGCGGCGATCATACAGAACCCGTTCCTGGAACCAATGTACCTGTTTTCCGGGGCCAGACCGTTGCCCGCGCTCACCGGCAAATGGCTGATGGGCAAACCTTCGCCCGTTGACGTTCTGCTGGAGGGCGAAACGGTCGAGGTCGCCGGCGTAACGCTGCGGTTGCATCCCACGCCCGGCCACTCTCCGCGCCACGTGGCCATCGGCGTGGATGACATGCTCTACTGCGCCGACGCACTCTTCGGCCCGGCCACGCTGGAAAAGTACGGCGCGCCCTTCACGCATGACGTTGGGCAGCAAATTGCATCCATCGAAGCGGTCCGCCAGACGGATTATCGCCTTTACCTGCCGGCTCACGGGGACCCCGTGGAAGATGTGGACAGGCTGGCCGACGCAAACCTGGCGGCCATCACGCAGACACTGCAAGCTGTGCGCCAGGCACTCGACCCGCCGGCCAGCACATCGGCTGTCGTCCACCGCACCGCAGAGATATTGGGCCGCCCACCGGCCGGTCTGCCGCAGTACTTCCTCTTCCAATCGTTGACTCTGGCCTACCTCAGCTATCTGACCGAACGAGGCGAAGCAGCGGCCCACGTCGTGAACGGAGACCTGTTCTGGAAGCAGTCGACATGAGCGCGCGGCACGTGCCACCAAGGATGAAAATAGGTCGAGCGTAGAGCGTAGGCGATTCGCTGATTCGCTTATTCTCAAATTAGAAAGGTTTACCATCATGAACAATGATATCGTTATCGTGGACGGGGCTCGCACGCCGGTTGGCACGTTTATGGGCTCCTTGAAGAATGTCAAGGCAACTGACCTGGGCATCGTGGCGGCAAAAGCGGCTCTGGAGCGCTCAGGTGTGGACCCGGAATGGATTGACCACACCGTATTCGGCAATGTTTTGCAAACGTCTGGCGACGCGATTTACCTGGCGCGGCACATCGGCCTGAAGGTCGGGGTGCCCCGTGCGCGGCCGGCGCTGGTTGTCAACCGCCTCTGCGGTTCGGGTCTGGAGGCCATCGTCACCGGCGCGCGTATGCTCCTGGCCAAGGAAGGCCGCTTCATCCTGGCCGGCGGCGCGGAAAACATGAGCCAGGCCCCCTTCATGATGTGGGGCGCGCGCGATGGCTGGGGGCTGGGGCAACCGCAGGTAGAAGACTATCTTTGGGCCGCACTCATAGATAGCTTCAACGGCTTGCCGATGGCCCTGACCGCCGAGAATCTGGCCGAACGTCATAATATCTCGCGCGAGGAACAGGACCGCTACGCGCTGCGCAGCCATCAATTGGCTGCTGCTGCGCGCGAATCGGGCCGGTTGGCAAAGGAGATTGTCCCCGTGGAAGTGCCCGTGCGCAAAGGTAAAACGGCGCTGGTGGAGCACGACGAACACATCCGGCCCGATACCACGCTGGAAGGTTTGGGCCGGCTGAAGGCACGGTTCAAGGCCGGCGGCACGGTCACGGCGGGCAACGCCAGCGGCATCAACGATTGTGGCGCGGCCGTCGTGGTCACGACCATGGCCGCGGCCCAAGAGCGCGGCTTGAAACCGGTTGGCCGGCTTATCTCCTGGGGCACGGCCGGTGTAGACCCGGATGTCATGGGCATCGGCCCCGTTCCGGCCACAAACATCGCCCTGGAGCGCGCCGGTTTGCAGATGGCGGATCTCGATCTCATCGAAGTCAACGAAGCTTTTGCGGCGCAATATCTGGCAGTGGAAAAGGAGCTTGGCCTGGATCGCGACAAAGTGAATGTGAACGGCGGTGGCATCTCCATCGGCCACCCGCTGGCCGCGACCGGCACACGCATCACCCTCTCGCTCCTCTACGAGCTGCGCTTGCGCGGCCTGCGCTATGGTCTGAGCACGATGTGCATCGGGGGAGGGCAGGGCCTGGCTGCTATCGTCGAAGCTTTGCCATGATTTTACCGCGCACCTTTTACCACCGCGATACGCTGATGGTGGCTCGCGAGCTTTTGGGTAAAAAATTGGTGCATGATTTCCAGGGTCAGCGGCTGGCCGGACGCATCATAGAAACGGAAGCGTACATCGGCCGGTCCGATACAGCCTGCCATGCCGCACGCGGGCGCACAAAACGCAATGCGGTGATGTTTGGTCCGCCCGGTCACGCCTACGTCTATTTCATCTACGGCATGTATCACTGCCTGAACGTGGTCACCGAAGAGGAAGGATTTGCCGCGGCCGTGCTGATACGGGCGCTGGAGCCTTTGGAGGGATTGGCCGTCATGCGCGAGCAGCGGCGCAACCGCTCCGACCGCGCTCTGACCAATGGGCCGGGCAAGCTGTGCCAGGCTCTGGCCATAGACCGGCGGCTAAACGGTGCAGACCTCTGTGCAAATGGACCGCTCTACATCGAGGAGGGGGAAATCGCCGGTGAGATTGCCACCGGCCCGCGCATCGGCATTCGCGCCGCACCGGAGGACATGGCCGCCCCCTGGCGTTTCTACGTTTCGGATAGCCCCTTCGTCTCCCGCTGACCTGCCCGCTGTGGCGCAGCGTGTGGGGAACGGGCCGAGGTGCAACCGGTCGCAGCGTTGGCCTTCAATCTTCGTGGGCTTTGCGCCTCTGGCTGGCCGCTTCAAACAGGATTATGCCGGTGGCGACGGCGGTGTTGAGTGATTCTACGTCGTGGCCCATGGGGATGGCAACCCGTTGGTGGCTCAGTTCCATGGCCTGCCGGCCTGCGCCGAAAGCCTCGCCGCCGACGATAAGCGCGCTCGGTTGCAGCCAATCAACGGCCTCGTAGGACCTCCCGGCGTGGGGATCGGCCAGGACGATCTGCACGTCGCCAAGTGCCGCGCGGATTTCGTCCCACGACAGATTCTGGGCGATGGGCAAGCGATAGTGTGCGCCCATGCCGGCCCGCAACGACTTGGGGTTGAACGCATCTCCCGACCCGGCGGCGAGTAGCACGGCGTCCACGCCGGCGGCCAACGCCGCTCGCAGGATGGTGCCCACATTGCCCGGCTCGCGTACCTGGTCCAGGACAAGGCGTAATGTCGAATGCGTGGGAATCGGAAGCCGGGGCATGGGGAAGACAGCCAGCAGACCGGGCGGCGAAACGGTATCGGACATCGCTTTCATGACAGCGGGCGTCGTGAGCAAGGGGCTCCAGCCGAAGTCTTGTGACAAATTGGCCACGCGCGGGTCTTGCCGTCCTGCTTCCGTGCAAAAAGAAAGGACAGGTTGAACACCTGTCCTCAAAATCTCTTCAATCAAACGGGCGCCTTCTGCAATCACCAGCCCTTCACGCTGCCGAACTGCGCGCCGGTGCAAAGCGCGCGCAAGCTTGACCTTCGTGTTTGTGAGGCTATGGATCATGCTGATCAGGAGGCAGCGATTTGCTCCTTCGCCAACTGCACAAGCTGTGCGAAGCCTTCCTCATCGGAGACAGCCATCGTAGCCAGCATCTTGCGGTTCAGTGCAACGCCGGCCTTCTGCAAACCGTGCATAAATCGGCTGTACGACATGCCGTGCTGGCGTACCCCGGCGTTGATTCGCGTGATCCACAGCCGACGAAAGTCGCGCTTGCGCTTGCGGCGGTCGCGATAGGCGTAGGACAGCGATTTCAGCATAGCCTCATTCGCACGACGGAACAGGGTATGGCGCGAGCCATATTGTCCCTTTGTAATCTTCAGGGTTTTCTTGTGGCGGCGTTGTGTTACGGTCCCGCCTTTCACTCTGGTCACGGTGTTTTACCTCGCTCTTACAAGTATGGGGCCAGCTTGCGAATACGTTTCTGGGACCCTTTATCCGTTACTTCTATCGTCCGGTCAAACGTGCGTTTTACGCGCTTGGCTTTGCGGCGGCGCAGGTGACTCTTCCCTCCATGCACGCGCATGATCTTGCCCGATTTTGTCCTTCGAAACCGTTTTGCGGTAGCTTTATGCGTTTTGATTTTCGGCACCAGTCTCTACTCCTCTATCGAATTCTATACAACCTAACTGGACATTAGCATTTTCTGTTTTAGCCACAGAATCACACAATTTTTCACAGAATTATCAGAAAATCAGCCAGACCATCTGGGTAGTCTGTGTCATCTGTGGTTAAGAAATGGCAGGGCAAACTACGAAACGCGTTTTTGCCAGCCACCAGTAACCTTATGAAGCGCACGAACACGCAAAAGCCACAGTCATAAATGATGCGGAGCAGGCTCAAGAAGCGAACCGTGCGCTCCGACGGTACGTCAGACAGGTCTGAAGATGGATACCGCTACTTTTTTTTGTCGGGGCTCAAGAGCAAGAACATGCTACGACCTTCCAGACGGGCGCCTTGTTCTACGATGGCGACACCTGCCAACTCTTCAGAGGCGGCCTTCAGTAGCGCCCTTCCGACTTCCGGGTGCGTAATCTCACGCCCACGGAACATGACTTGCAGTTTTACCTTTGCGCCTTTTTCCAGAAACATGCGTGCCCGTTTGAGTTTAAAACCGACGTGGTATTTATCTGTTTTGGGGCGCAGACGTATGACCTTGACCTCTGTTACCTTCTGGGACTTTTTTGCCTCTCGGTCGCGTTTTGTCCGCTCATACCTGAATTTACCAAAGTCCATGATTTTACAAACAGGAGGACTGGCATTGGGAGAAACTTCGACCAAGTCCAGGCCCGAACGTTGCGCGAGGTCAATGGCTTCAGCAATAGAGATAACGCCAACCTGCTTTCCTTCGCTGTCAATCAGGCGCACCTCTGATGTACGAATCTGGTCGTTGATGCGGTATTGCTGTCGATTGCTTATAAGGTATGTTCCTCCTAATCTTGCACCAGAACGGTTCCCTTACACCGCCGTCCTATTGCCACGTGTGTTGGTTCTCCAATAGAGAAAGGCACTTCCTCAATCCATACAGCTCCCCTTACGCAGCAAAGCGAACGCGAGGAAAACGAGGGGAAGATTCTCCTTCGGCTTTAGCAAGTGGATTATTCCAGACAGTCTCCAGCACTGTTTCGACTATATGCGGCTTTCTCCCACAAGAAATGTGAGAGCCACTACTAATATACCATACTTGCCGCAAAACGTCAAGTGGGGCTTTTGCTTCG
>CAYWAK010000140.1:0-7498 GCA_964455755.1 uncultured Ardenticatenales bacterium
GGCAGCCGGTACACCAATCGTCCAGGCCCAGTTTGTACGCCGGCGTGGTGTATTCGGGCTGGTAGACAGCGGGATCGTCGGGGGTATCCCCGCCTGGTTCGAAGGACTTCACCAACACCAGTCCATTTGGGTCAGGGTTATCCAGGTGCGGAGGATGGAGCCGCTGCTGAAGCATCCGGTAGTTGGGATTGCCGTGGACGTCGTGACATCGGACGCAACTCAGCGGCATCATAACGTTGCTGCCGGCTTCGTCCAGATTGGGGCCTGGGAACCACTCGGCGATGCCCGGGTAGCGCAGGCCGAAGTAGTCGCTGTGGCAGCCCAGGCAACCCATGTCGCTTTGCCAGGTCACCTCACCAGGACCGCTACCCCAGGCATACGTAGCTGGTTGGGGGCGTCCTCCAGGACCAGGATTGTCGTAGTCGTAGATGCCGACGTAGTGGCTCGATGTGACAGGCGCGCCCTTGTAGTTGACGAAGCCGCCGGCCAGCAAGTCGCCGCCACCAGCGTACTCGCCATCAACGACGTTCGTATCCGCCCCGGCTGCACTGCTGCCATGGCAGGTGAAGCACAGAGACTGGATATCGGCGCCGATCAACAGCTTGCCCTGGCCGCCTGTGTGGGCGCGGTGGCAGCCGGCGCAGGCGTCAGTTATCGGAGTGTAGTTGCCGTGCGGCCCGTTGTTGGCCCAGGCAGGGTCGGCCATGATGATTGCGAGGCCGGCAATCCACACGATGAGAAACAATGTGCGCCTGGTCACTTGTGATGCCATCGGGTTTCCCCTCCCCTATCCTGGTAGCACGGCTCTCCCCACAGTGCAGCTACCTGCACGATGTCCACGACGGTGATGATCCCATCCCCATCAGAGTCGTAGTTCGGTGGCTCTGCCGGCTGGCGCCAAAGATTGGCCACAGCCTGGAGCTCTGGCATGCCCATCCGGCATTGTAGACCAGCCGGAGTGGCAGCGAGGGCGTAGACTTCCACCCTAGAAGTGTTTAGTGATGCAATGAGCAGCCTGCCGGTTGCCTTGCCGAACGCTATTCCTAAAGGCGTACGCATAGGATTGTCCAGATCGTATACCGCGCCAAGATACGTGCCGTCGCCGTCAAATACCTGCACAACATTCTGATAGGCATCGCTCACATAAATCCTGCCATCTCCATCCACTGTCACTCCCAGCGGTTTGGTGAGTTGTCCTTCACCCTGTCCAAACTCCCCAAAGCTCCTCAGAAAATCACCGTTCAGGTCAAAGATCTGGATCCTGGCGCCTTGGTACATACCAGTCCATGAGTCTACTAATGGAAGGTCTGAAACGACTATCTGCCCTGATTGCTCGTTGGTTGAGATTGACACCGGGAAGTTGAATTGACCGTCTGCACTCCCGGATGTTCCAAATGAGAATGAATAGGCGCCATCAGGATTGTAGACCTTGACCTGGTCCGCTTTGCTGTCTGCTACGTACGCATTGCCGGCGCTGTCCACAGCAATGCCACCTGGTTTGACAAACTCCCCGTCCCCTGAGCCAAGTTTGTGCAGGAAGTTGAAGCTGGCGCCGTAAACCTCCACGTTGCTCCGGCCGGCGTTACCTACGAATATCCTTCCATCATCATCCACAGCGACGCTGATCGGTCTATCGAGTCCGGACAGTGTATTGAGATATCCGCCGTCCTGGTCATAGACGCGGAGGTGGTTGTTGATAGACTCCGCCACGTAGATGTTGTCGTGCGCATCCACAGCCACAGCGATGGGGGCATCGAGATTGGCGGTAATGGGCTGTAGTCTCTCATACTCTGGCATGGAGGCGGCATAAACGACCTGGACCAAAGAGCATACGCAGGCTGCGAAGAGAGCAAGAAGCGCCACAGTCTTTTTGTTTCTACTTGCCATGATAGATTTCATCTCGTGTTGCCCTCGAATGGGACAAATGGTGCCTCACGCACCGACCGCCCCCAGCTCGGCGGATGATTGTTGTGGCTAGTGCGGCGCATCATCAACGCCTGTGTAGTCGGCTGCCGGCTGCCAGACAAACCAGTCCAACTTACCTTTGAGCATGAGATCCCACGTATCACCCGGAATATCTGTATGATTGAGGTTGTCTCCGATGGACGTGAACTTGTCGATTGTACGCACGAAGTCTCCGGGCAATGCACCCCACTTGCAGGACGAGCTCTCATTGATGGTCCGGGAGGCGTTCACGTAACCTGACCACTGCTCGTAATCAGGGTTTTGGGTTGGATCGCCGGGAGTTGGATTAGGGGTGTTCAGCCCGTCCGCCCCCCCGTCGTCCAGGAAGATGTCAACCGGTGTGCCGTTAGACCCCGCTGCGCTGGATTTATCAGAATTGAAGACCACCCTTATCTTGTACCAGTGGTTGTCCACGATCGGCCACTGGTCAATGTCAGTAGAGATCTGGTGCATTGCCGCATCATTGCCTGCGTAATCATCATCCGGCCACTGCGGATGCGGACAGGTATGTCTGGCAGCGTCGTCCGTACGGTACTTGAGTATGACGCGCACCTTGCCTTTCCTTGACTCCACGTAGTCTCCCGCAAAGCCGGCTCTAAAGATGGTGAACTGGAAGGTCCCCTGCCTTTCGGCGATTCTCATTCCGGTGTAGTTTCTGCCATCTCCATCTTCGCCTAGAGGATCATTTGCCACATCATAGTCATCGTCAAAGCCATTGCCGTCGTTATCAACGTAGTCCAGGTCTACATCGCCGGCATAGAATCTGGTCTCAAGAGTGAATGCCCTGGGCGACATCAGGCATTTGTCGTAACCAGCGGTGTTGAGGTCAATGTAGGTGGCCTGAGCCTCGGTCTCGTCGCCACGGTATAAGCCGTCACCCAGCATGCTGAAGGCAGGGTTGCCGATAGTCCCAGAAAGCAAGTCTGAATCGCCGGTGGTTGTCGCGCTGCCGGCCCCTTCACTGAAGTCAAACTGACTTCCCCACGTCGGACAGTCGTTGGCGGACACGGTCACGGCGCCTGTCCCAACCGGGTTGTCGATGTTGTTGAATATCTCGTTGCCGGCAGCCGCCAGTGTGTCCGTGTCTACATCATCCGCAGCCAGGACCTGGTCCATCGTGAGGATGGCAACCGAATCGCCGGCGTTGTGCTGCACGCCCGAAATCGAACGGCTGTTATTGCCATCTACGTCAGTGAGGACGAAATCAGCCGGCGCCAGTGCGCCTGATTGACCTGCGCCTCCATAGACGCCTTCACTGAAGAACACGGTCAACTTGTTGTGATCGACCGCACCTTCAACTTTCGTGATCGCAGGGGCCGTCTGTGCGGCTATCGTCACCGCGTCTGCGCCGAGAGGGAAATTGCCCGGGCTCGGACCAAAGATAGAACTGCTCGCTACAGCCAGGGTAGCAGTACCAATGTCTCCACTGTCCAGGCTTCCGTCCATCGTGATAATCGCAGTTGCACTGCCGGCAGCGTGCTGAACCGAGCTGATTGACTTGCCGCCGGCATTCAGCACGAAATCACCAGCCTGCAACACACCTGTCTCACCTGCGCTTGCGTAGACCTGTGTCTGGAAGGTCACCTTGAGCTTGTTGTCGCCTACGACGCCTTCAACAACTGACATGGAAGAAACCAAGCCCTCGCCCAGCGTGACTGGGCTTATCGGAGCAGGGTACCCTGTCACGTCATATATGGAGCTGCCGGCCGCCGCAAGTGTGTCTATGCCTATGTCGTTGGCAGCGTCAACCGGCCCGCTCAGGGTAAGCGCCGCTGAGAGCTCACCCGGCGTGTGTTCAACCGCCGTTATCGTCTTTCCGCTGGCGTCGGTATATGCAAAGTCGGTGGGTCCCAGAGCGCCAGTACCGTCAGAGTTTGTGTAAACGCGCTCAGAGAACCTCACAGCTATCCGGTTATGACCATCAACGCCACGGACCAGCGTGATTGACGGTGCATTCGGCTTGGCAGTTATCGTCACCGGGTCTGTTGCGGCCGACGCGCCAAATGCGTCATAGATGGAGTTGCTGGCCGCCGCAAGTGTGTCTACACCAATGTCATCGGTATCATCGAGGGCCAGGTTTAGCGTCAGCACCGCTTTTGTCTCGCCGGCCGTGTGCGCTACGCCAGTAATGGACCTTCCGTCGTCATTGTCCGTGAGCGTGAAGTCACCAGGCTCGAGGTTCCCGGTCCCGTCGGAATTCGCATAGACAGGCTCAGAGAACTCCACGTACAACTGGTTGTGACCGGTTATGGCCTCAGTTGTGGTGATCCCAACTGGTGGCGGTCCGGTAATGGTGGCCGGCCACGGGCCGGCTGAGACTGCCTGGGGTCCAATGACACCGGTGGCTGCATTCACATACCCACCTTCATACCAGCCCCAGACGGATGCCGGCCTGGCTGCAAGGGTATCACTGGACAGGTCAGCCTCGATCAGAGGAGTATCCAGAGCAACAGTGGCGGTTAGCGCGCCCGCCGTGTGGGTTACACTGGCGATGGTTTTCGGGTTATCACTGTTTGTGTCGAACAGCCAGAAATCACCGGCTGTCAGAGCCCCGGTCAAATCGGGATTCGTGTAGATGCCCGGATTCCCCGCACCATACTGGCTGGCTCTGAAGGTCACCGCAAGCTCGTTGCTGCCGATATGACCTGTAACGGTATCTATCGCTGGTGTAAAGTCCGGCCTCTGGAAACTGCTCTCATAACTGGCTGCCGTGAGCATGAGTTGGGTGCTGGCGCCGCTGTCCACGGTATGGATAATCCGGTGGACCGAATTCGCTTCGTGGCAGGAGGCATTTCCGCAGCTCATTCCGTCGTGCTGGCCGCCGTAGTAGAAATGGCAAGCGTTGCAGAATGAGTTCCAATTGCCGCCATCGGCGCAGTTTTCGCCATTGGGACTTGAATCCCCGCCGGCGCCGCAGTCGCCGTTGGAATTGACATTGAACCGCTCTCGTACCATTCCTCCTCGGTTCGAACCGTGGGCCTCGTGGCAGTCGGTGCAGGACAGCACGAAGTTGATGCCGGCGCTCCTGTCGGCTGAATCGTACGGCCAGCGCATGAAATGGCCGTTGTGCCGGCCTCGCGTAACGTAGTCCATCTTGAAAATGACATCAGGATTTCCACCGCTGCCCCAAAAGCCGGCTGTCCCTGCGTCACTGACGTACCAGGGCTTGCCGGCTGCAGCAAGGCCGTGCTGCGCGCCGCACTCAATCCGCTGGTCGGGCGGATCGACTGAGTTATCCGTACACGCGATGCCCTGCCCCCAGTTGACCGGTGGATTGGCGTCACTCATGCGATACGTGTGGCAGTCAAGACACAAGGAGGTATAGTCAGGCAAAACGTCGCCGCCAAACTCGGACTCATAGCCGCTTCCCGACTTGGGCGGGCGATATATCGCCGGCTGGTCAAAGGGCAAACCCGTGGAACCGAGAGAATAGCCCTGGGCTGTCTTGTAGTACCAGCCGCCGGTTCCCGACGCCTGAGCCGCGAAATCATCCATCTTCTCGCCCGGTTCATCGCCCCACAGGGTTGCGCCCATCGCCCTGGGGTTGTTGACCGGATCGCTAAAGTCGGGCCTGGTGACGGGCGTGTCACCGCTTTCAGCATCCCAGTACTTGCCGGTCACAACGTGCGGATTGTGGCAGCTCGTGCACTGGATGGTGAAGCTGCCACTTCCGATGGTAAAGCCCGTACCGAGGTCATGCCTTCTCGACTTACCAAATGCCTCCTCAATATCATCGGCCGAGACGTATCCGCCCGGGCGGTTGTTGGCCAGGGCATCGTTCATCACCTTGTTTTGCGTGTGGCAGTTGTAGCAGAATGTCTGCAATGCCACGCCGGCTCCCGCGTTCAGAATCCTTATGTTCTCTGACCCGTGGCCCGTAGCGTGACACCCGGTTGTGGAGCCGTTGCCCAGGCAGCCATAGCCAGAGTTGTACGTCCCCCCGGTATCGTGGGCCGAGTTGCTCCAGGCAGTGCTGTCTATGGCCGGCACAGTCTGGCCGTCGGAGAAGGGTGTGGTGTCGCCGCCGGCTCCGTCGCTGTCGTGACAGTCCAGGCAGAAAGGTGCCAATGCTTTGCTGTTGGCGCTGCTGATCGTCTCCGGCCGGAAGGGGCCCAGCGTTTCCTCATCGTAGATGTAGCCGGAATCCACGTTCTTCAGTTGCAGGTAGCCGTTCATGTGGGTGGTGATTGCGTGGCACACCAGGCAATCGCCGTCCTCAACGTCGCCGTACACATGATGGCTGTTATTCGCAAACTCGCCCACGACCGCACGCCGGCCACCCGCCGGAACTCCATCGCCGTTGTCTTGCGAGGTTGAATGACAGAGGGTACAACCACCCACCGGCATGAAGCCATCCTGGGTAGCCCAGTCTTCATCCGCAGTGTGGCGATGACACATGGTACACTCCTGCCCGGTGTAGTCGGAGCCGCCCATGTGACCCGCGCCGCCCTCGTGGTTGGTCATCGGGTACCCGGGGTTGTCACTGCTGTAGTGGCAGGCGACGCAGATGCGGCTGGTCACGTCGCTGGCCCCATCATCGTAGGAGTTAGCCCCAAGGGTCGCGGTGAAGACCACCGGCCCGGTGATGATGCCGGCGGTGGGGCTGATGATCACACCACTCTTGATGATGGAGAGATTGCCGCTGCCGTGGGAGGCATGGCACTGAGCGCACTCTGCCCGGAAGGGGGCCTCCGCCGTGCCGTCGAAGTCGACGTTGGAGTGAGTGCTGACCGCCGGCGGGCTCTGCCCGTCGCTGAAGGGCGTCGTGGGCGTGGGCAGACGCTGCGCGCCGTCGCCGTCGTGGCAGCCCTGGCAGAAGTCGGTCAGGTTATCCAGGTCGGCGATGCTGGTCAGAGAGCGGAAGGCGCCGGGGGTGCTTTCCATGTAGGCCGTGTCGGTCACGTCAGGGTTCCACAGGGTGACGGAGCCGTCCATGTGGCGGTGGGTAGCAGTCTCCTGGGCATGGCAGGCCAGGCAGTCGTCGTCGGTGACGACGTTGTCCTCGGGGTTGGCGCCGACCACGTGGTGGCTCAACCGTCCGAATTGGTCCACCACGGCCTGTCGCCCGCCGGCCGGCTTGCCGTCCTGGTTGTCCAGCGCAGACTGATGGCAGCCGACGCAGGTGGTGAGACCTTTCACCGGCCCCCGATAGTACTTGGTAGAATTGGGGCCTCCGTGGCAGGAATCACACACGTAGCTTTGGCCAATATGATAAGGTCCTGGATTCTCCATGGGTGGCATCTGCCCCCAACGGCTGTCGGCCAGATTGGTGGTGAGGGTCGAGCCATCCTCCTCGTACCAGCGGAAGTCCAGGGCTGGGATCTTGTTGGTCATAGTCGGCGGCGTGCTGATCAGTTCCCCGTGACGGGTCATGGCCGGCATGGGTGAGCCATGCACGTTGTGGCAGGTTGGGCAACTGGAACGGGAATCGACTACGCCATCCCAGTCTGAATCCCAACTCCCAGGCAACGGACCTAATGGCCCGGGCTGCCCGACGTGTGCGTAGTGACCGTTCTGGACGTCAGTCAGGGGC
>CAYWAK010000141.1:0-7438 GCA_964455755.1 uncultured Ardenticatenales bacterium
ATTCATGGGAGACAGCATGGGCGATTGCCCACCACGAAGAATGAAAACAGGACACGGATTTCACGGATGACACAGATTTTTTATCTGTGTTTATCCGTGTCATCTGCGTCCTATTTACACAGGAGTGCTGGATGGTTTCGAATACCCTACTGCCCAAGATAAAGGTATTGCATGGTGAAGGGGTGATTCAGGCCCAGCAACTCGACGACGGCCTCCGTGGAAGGGTGGGAGGTAACAGACCCCAGCAGCGTCTCGAAGAACGTCGGCGCCGGGCGGTATGGGTGAAGCCGGGGGGTGCCCTCGATGCCTCCGAGTGCTGCGGCGCGTTCAATGGCCAGGTTCAGGTTTCCCAAACGGTCCACCAGGCCGAGTGCCTGGGCCTGTTTGCCCGTGTAGACGCGCCCGTCGGCCAGTTTACGTACATTGGCCTCGTCCATGCCCCGCCCCTCGACGACCACCTGCACGAAGTTGCCGTACGTTTCCTGGATCAATGCGTCCCATATCGCTCTGTCTTCCTCCGTGAAGGCGCGGAAGGTGCCACCTTCTTTGTGTGGGCCACTGGCCAGGACAATCATGCGGATGCCCAGTTTATCCAGCAAGCCCTGCACGTTCGGCATGATCGTAATCACCCCGATGCTGCCGGTCAACGTGTTGGGGTTGGCCACGATTTCTTGCGCCGCACAGGAAATGTAATAACCACCGGATGCGGCCAGCGACCCCATCGAAACGACAATCGGCTTCCGCACGGCCTTCATGGCCTGGTATATCTCGTCAGAGGCGACCACACCACCGCCGGGACTATCCACCCGCAAGACAATGGCCCGAACTTTGTCGTCCTGGGCCGCCTGGCGCAAGAAGCGCACGATTTCGTCGGAATACGCTTGCCCTGTGGGCGAGAATCCGCCCCGTGGCCGATCACCGGAGGTAATCGCTCCCTGGACGTAGATCACGGCGACCTCGTTCCGTTGCAGGAACGTCCCTCCCGAGACGGCCCAACCGACCACGGCAACCAGGACACAGATGCCGAGTGCAGCCAGGACGAGCAGACCGCCTATGATTCCCGCGTTCCTCTTGTTCATGATTCTCCTACGCCGGACAAGCCGGCACGAAAAAGAATTGGCCTGCGCTCAGACGCTGCGACACGGTTACCATGAGCACGCAGCACGCCATTCGCCGATTCGCTTATTCGTATATTTCCATACCGGAATTATACCACGCCATCTCGATTCAGGCAAAGCGTTTCCCCGGCAGCAGCCGGCGCACGATGGCCCGGTCGTCGGCGTCGAAGGTGCCCAGCGCCAGCAGCACGCCTCCATAGACAACTACCACGGCCGGTATCAGAAGGTAGAACGGGAAGCTCCACAGCGCGAGCAGCAAGGCCGTCGTGGCAGCCAATGCGGCGACCGGCCGCCAGAGCAGCCCGATCCACGGAATGGGCGCGAGGTTTCGGCGCAAACACCAATAGAACGGGATCAGCAGTGCGATTTCGGAGAAGATCGTGATCACGGCGGCTGCCTGGTAGCCGTAGCGGGGGATGAAGGCCAGGTTTGCCAGCAGGTTGAAGCCCACGCCGATGAAGAAGGCGCGGGTCAAGAAGCGCTGCTGGTCAATGGCAATCAGCACGTAGTGGGTCACGCTGTTGACGAAGCTGAAGGGCAGGAACCAGATCAGCAGACGCAGCGCGATGGCTGCATGGGGCAAATATTCCGGCCCACCGAAGAAGAGGATGATCCCCTCGGCATAGCGCGTGGTGAGCAGTGCGGTGGGCAGGCTGATGACCACCAGGAATTTCAAGGCCATGACGTAGGCACGGAGCAGCGAATCGCGTGCCGAGGCCGCGTAGCGCGACATGATTGGGAAGATGGCCAGGGTAAATGCCGACGGGATGATGTTCAGGCCGTCAATAAATTTGTAGGCCGTCGTGTACCAGCCGACGACCGTGTCTCCCTGCATGGGCTGGAGCAAGGTGACGTCCACGCGAAAGAAGATCGTGGCCAGGATGTCGTTGATCATCAAGGGGTAGGAGGTGCCCATCATGCTGCGCTCGAAATCGGGGTCAATTTCGAGGCGAGGCCGGAAGAAGGTGCGGCTGACCAGGACGAAGAAGGCGCCGGCCGTAACCGTATTGACCACCACCGAAACGGCTGCCAGCCCGACAAAGCCGTAGCCGAGCAGCAATGCGCCGGTGCCCAGCGTCACCCGGAGCACGGTCGTCACGGAGGTCATCACGGCGGGCACTTCCATCTTCTCGTGGGCCGCGAAGACAGAGCTGAACGCCGCGGCCAGATTGCCCGGCACCAGAGCCACGGCAAAGAGCAGGATGGCCCACGTGGTGTCATTGGTCAAGGCAAAGAAGTGTCGCCAACTGAAGAGGAACAGGGCCAGCACCGGAACCATGGCCACGGTCAGCACCATGCGCAGCGCGGCCGTGTTGCTGAGGTATCGATTGCTCTGGTCGCGATCTTTGGCCACCTCGCGCATGAGCAGCGTGCTCAAGCCGAAGTTCGTGAAGATGGCGAAGTAGCCGATGATGAACACGGCGAAGGCGTAGCGACCAGCCAGCGTCGGGCCGAGGATGCGCAGCATGAGCATGGCAAAGGCCGTGTCCATGGCTTTGTTCACCAGCGAGAGGGACATAGGGGTCAGGCTGTTCTTGGCGATGCGTTTGACCGGGTGGTCCTCCGCGCTTTCCTGATAAATGCGGCCCCACATCCAGTAGCCGGCGGCAAGCAGCAGGAGAATGGCCCCCAAGAAGCTTACAAACAGACCCAACTTGAAGGACATCGGCGTGTATTTGAAACGGACGGTTTGCCGGCCGGCGGGCAAGGCGACCGCGCGGAAGTTGTAGTCGGCCCGGTAGATGTGCAGGGGTTGTTCCTCGTCCTCTGTGGTCCCGGCCGGCCGGAGATAGGCTTTCCAGCCCGGAAAGTAGGAATCGCTCAGGACGAGCCAGGCCGGCGCCGGCAAATCTACGCGGACCGTCACTTCGTTTGCCCTGTAGCCGACGATTTCCGGCGCGGCGAATCGCTCCTCCCCGTTACCGGCCGGGGGGCGGGGCGGGATGTTCTCTTCGAGCAACACCTCTGCGCGCGGGTCGAAGGAACGCATGGCGTTGGCCAGTTGCGCGCGGTCCGCAATCACGCGGGCACGGGGCACGACGAAGGCCCGCGGCAGTACATTTGTGTTCTCGTAGATGCGCAGTTCGTTGTCGTAGACCAGGCGGTAGTGTGTGTTCGTCAACCGTTCTTTGGTCAACACGAAACGCACGTTCAGCAAGTCGACCAGCGCGGAGTCGAGTGAGCCGGCCCAGTAGAAGGGCGAGATGCGGTTATAGAGCAACTGGCCCTGCGTTTCGATTAGCCCCATGAAATCGGCGTACTGTTTGGGGATGATCGAGTCGTAGCCGCGGATGTCTTGCAGGCCGTAGAACATGCCCACGTTCGGGTTGAGAATCTTGCCGCTTGATTCGCTATCCAGGCTGGCGATGCGGAAAATGCCGGGCTGCGCTTGCAGAAACTGTATCGCCGGCGGGGTAAAGTCGGCGAGCCGCGCGTCGGCGGCCGGGTTGAAGCCGTGGCCCATCACCAGCAGGTCGGCGGCCAGAACCAAAACGGCCAGCGGTTTCCAGACGGCGTGCCGCCCCAGACGAGCCGGCAGGTAAATCGGGCAATAGCTCACCCGCAGTACGGCCCCCGCAGCGGTCAGGGCCAGAGCGAACCAGAAAAGGTTGCGCCACTCGTAGGAGAGAAATGACGCCCCGCCGGCAAAGGCGCGTTGGGCCAGATCGGACGAGGCCACGACACGGTCGGCATAGGCGATGAAGCTGTTCGGCGAGAGGAAGACGACCAGCAGTCCGGCGAGCAGGGCGATGCCCGCGGTGAACGTCAGCCAGCCCACGACGCGTGGCCATTTCGCGGGGCGCCGGTGCAATTCCGCCAGCACCTGTGCGCCGATGCCGGCCAACACGGCCATGGAGAGCGTGTATGGATATACCCAGCGGAAGGGAGAGTGAAGCTGGTTGAAGCCGGGGATGCCGTGGTAGAGCAGGGCATAGGCCGGCGTTCCGAAGGCAAAGAGAAGCGACGCACCGGCCAGCGTGGCGAAGATCGCGACGTAGGGGCGGCGTTCGTCCCGCCGCTGCAACCCGGCGAGGAGGGCAACGAGGGCCAGCACCGGCGGCAGGATGCCCACGTAGCTTCCCGCTTCCACATAATTCTTGATGCCCCAGAAGGGGTTGTCCACCGGTTGCCCCAGAGCGTTGTGTGTGAACGGCTGCCAGGTGCGCGTGAACAGGTCGAAGTAGCGGTGGTGCGCCGGATTGCCAAACACGTCCGGCACGAAGAAGGCGGCAATCTGTCGCAGGGGGTAGGCCCAGCCAATCACGTCCTCGTAGCGGACGGAGCCTTGCCGGAAATTGTGGCGCACCAATTCGTACAGCGGGATGAGCTGTACCGCGCCGAGGGCCAGCCCCACGGCGGCCATAGCGGCGAGAGCCACGGTCGCGCGCGCCAGCAAGCCCCTGTCGCGCCGCCGGCGCCAGAGCAGAGCGAGACGAGCGAGCGCGTAGAAGGCGGCGACCATCAGCACGTACAGGGCGATCTCTACGTGTCCGGCCAGCGCCATCAGGCCCAGAGCAGCCGCGCCGGCCGAAGCGAAGGGCACGTAGGCGGTCGGGTGACGCTGGCCGGCCTCGGCTTTCCGGATCAGCCGCTCGATCATGGCCAGCACGAGCGGCAGCCAGCAGGCGGCGGCCAGCACCATGGGAAAGTCGATGCTGACGATAAAGAAGCCGCTAAAGGTGTAGGTGATGGCTGTGATGGCCGAGGCGACGCCGCCCAGCCGGATTGTACGGGCGAAGAAGCCGGCGAAGAGGCCGGCCAGCACCAATTGCAACAGGACGAACCAGCCGTAGGCCTGAGCCACCGGGAAGATGTAGAACAGGGCACTCAACGGATAGAGCGCGGAATGCTGCCCGGCAGCAAGAAAAGGCACGCCGGCAAACAGGTACGGGTTCCAGAGGGGAAGCTGGTGGGCGGCAAGCGACTGGCGAATAGACAGCTTCCAGGCATAATTCTCCAGCAACAAGTCGCTGAGCAATTGATTGTGCGGCACGCCAACGCCGAACGATTTGGCAAAGTGGTCCCATGGTGGGAACGCAAACAGGTTATCGAAGGGGACGAGGACGCGATTGCCCAGGGTAACCGGCCAGAGCAAGATCAGGCCGAGGGCGAGAAGAAGTAGGCCCAAGGCCAGCCGGCGCGTTATTGATTTGCGTTGCGGTGACGCCATCGGATTTCCCACACGCGCCAGGCAGCCTCAAACTTTACGGGGATCGACATTTTCGAGCGGCCAATGCGCCGATCTTCGAAATAGATAGGATACTCGAGGACACGGAAGCCCTTTTTCTCCGTCAGGTAGGCCATTTCCACCTGAAAGATATAGCCGCTGGATTGAACGTTCTGCAGGTCAATGGCCTCCAGGACATGACGACGCCACAACTTGAAGCCGGCGGTGACATCGCGCACGGCCAGACCCAGGATCGTGCGGGTGTAGATTTGGTTTGCCCACCAGCTCAAGAAATACCGGCCGGCACTCCAGCGTTCGTCCAGCTTGCCGCCCGGCACGTACCGCGAGCCGACAATGACGTCGTACGCCGGGATAGCTTCCAGGAACTTGGGGATATAGTGGGGCGAGTGGGAAAAATCGGCGTCCATTTGGGCGATGAAGTCGGCGCCGCCGGCCAGTGCGTTTTGGAAACCGGCCACGTATGCCGTACCCAGGCCCTGTTTTCCGGTACGGTGGATGACATCGAACCGGTCGGGGTACCGGGCGTGAATGTCGTCTGCGATTTCGCCGGTTCCATCAGGTGAAGCGTCGTCCACGATGAGCACTGACAGGTTCTCTATCTCCAGGGATAGCAAATCGGCTGCGAGTGTGGGCAGGTTGTCGGCTTCGTTGTATGTGGGAATGACCACCGTTGTCTTTGGAGCCAAAATTCGCTTTTCCTTCCATAATTGGTATAGGTCGCGGCCTGTTGCGTGACGGGGAATTATACAATGAGATAGGAGAAAGGTCAAAGTGCCCCAACGAGAGGGCTTTGACAGGCCACGGATTGTAAGGTATACTTTGTTGGGGTGTTTATTGTGTTGATGGCGTGACAAATGACTTGTCCGCCTGTTTTCATGGCATGGTACGAAAGGAGAGGAATCATGGGCAGTGAAGTTGTGTATGTTTCCGATGTGCGCATCGAGAGGGTGAAGGGTCCGTTGCGCCGTGCGTATCTCCCGGCTAAGGAGGATCCGGTCCTCTTTGGCGTACACTCCGAGGTTGCCGAACATTACGGCGTGAACACGGAAGTCCATGAACCGCAGGCCACAACACTCGATTATCTGGTGGCTGCGGCCGCCGGCTGACTGACGGGAACCTTCGGAGGCGCGCTGGAGGCGCGCGGAATTCCGGCCGGCGAGGGGAAACTGGTTTCCCAGGTGCGGGGAGAAATCGAGAAGGAAGGGAACGTGCTGATCGTTAAGCGAATCCATGTCCAATACCATCTGCGGCTTGACGAATCCCAGCGTGAAACAGCCGAACGGGTGCACGGCTTTCATGCCGAACATTGCCCCGTGGCGCGTACGATCCGCGACTGCGTGGGAATTTCGACTGCACTGGAGATGGAAGACCTGTAGCGGATGGTCGCGGGTCTGCCGTGAGGGCTTGGGGCGAAACAGGGGAGGAATGATGGCGAACGACTTGAGAAGGATTGCGAGAATCATCGAGCCACAGAGCGTGATGGAAGGGGCCGGCGTAAAGCTGAAGCGCAGCATTGCCACGCGGACGCTGGACTATCTCGACCCCTTCTTGCTGTTTGATCATTTTGGATCAAGCGATCCGGACGATTACATGGCCGGATTTCCCATGCACCCGCACCGTGGCATTGAGACGGTGACGTACATGTTGGCCGGCGTAGTCGCCCATCGCGACAGCATCGGCAACGCCGGCACGATTGGCACAGGCGACGTACAGTGGATGACATCGGGGCGCGGAATCATGCACGAGGAAATGCCCCAGGCCTCGGACGGCAGAATGGAGGGGTTTCAACTGTGGGTGAACCTGCCGGCTCGGCTGAAGATGACCCAGCCGCGGTACCAGGAGGTGCCGGCTCAGATGATTCCGGAAGTCGTTCGCGCCGATGGGGTGCGCATTCGTGTGGTGGCCGGCCGCGCGGAGGGGATCACCGGCCCGGTAACGGACATTGCGGTGGGCCCGACCTATCTCGACGTGACCGTCCCCGCGAACACCCGGTTCGAGCACTCGACCGAACAGGACTATGCCGTCTTCATGTATGTCTTTGAGGGTGAAGGGATTTTTGGCGAGACAAGGGACGTGGGAGGGCAGCGATTGTCTGCTCCCAAACTGGTTACTTTCGATAGCGGGGACCGGG
>CAYWAK010000142.1:0-7438 GCA_964455755.1 uncultured Ardenticatenales bacterium
TCGCAAGAGGAGGCGATCGCCGACCTGAGGAATCGATTGCGATGTTTCTGGGCACACAAGACGCGTGACTCCAGTGAACATGCATGGACCTATCTGCGGGGCTTGTTGAATATGGAAACGAGACGTAACGTTGCCAACATCGCCTGTCGGGTGATAAGCCCTCAGAATGATGGGCAGAATCTGCAACATTTCATGTCCGACTCTCCTTGGCCGGCGCAACCGGCGATGCGACAAGTGCAACGGGAGATTGCCACCATGTCAAAGTACTCAAACTATTTTCTCTATGTGTAAAGAGATTCTGCTCCTCTCATCACCGAGGAGGTGATTATTATGTGTGGAATTGTGGGATATGTGGGTGACCAAGAAGCATTGCCCATCCTGCTGCAAAAACTGAACCTTCTGACTTATCGCGGATACGATTCGGCGGGTATTGCCGTTTCCCATAATGGCACCTTCTATGTCGAGAAGGCCCAGGGAAAGGTCAGCCAACTTGAGAAACGAATTGATTATTCCATCGCTTCGGGCGTTGTCGGTCTGGGGCACACGCGGTGGGCCACCCACGGCGAACCGAGCCGGTTGAATGCGCACCCGCACCTGGATTGCTCGGGCCGAATTGCCCTCGTTCACAATGGAATTGTCGAAAACTTCCTCTCGTTACGCGCGCAGCTCGAAGCGGAAGGGCACACATTTCGGTCTGATACGGATACGGAAGTGCTGGTTCATCTTGTGGAGAAGTATTACGACGGCAACGTCACGAAAGCTGTGCAGCTTGCCCTTCAGCAGGTAGAGGGCGCATTGGCCATCGTTGTGCTCCACAAAGATGAGGAAGACCGGCTGGTAGCAGCCAAGATGGATACACCGCCCCTGATCATCGGTCTGGGGCGTGGCGAGAACCACGTCGCCTCGGATATTCCCGCCCTGTTGCACTATACGAACAAGGTGTACGTCATGGAAGATGGCGAGGTGGCGACGATCACCAAGAATGACGTGCTCATCACGAATTTCCGCAAACCGGTGCAGCCGCGCATCTATGAACGGCGGGTCATGGTCATAGATTGGTCCCCCGACGTGGCGCAAAAGGGTGGCTATTCCCATTACATGCTGAAGGAAATCCACGATCAGCCGGCGACCATCGAAGATACGTTGCGCGGACGATTGCTGGAGGATGGGCACACGGACATCCCTGACCTGAATGTGACCCCAGAAGAAATACGCGCCGTCCGGCGCATGACGTTCGTTGCCTGCGGAACTGCATACCACGCCTGTCTGGTGGCCAAGTATCTGTTCGAAACCGTTCTGCGAATTCCCGTACAGGTTGATGTGGGGTCCGAGTTCCGCTATCGCCAGCCGATCATCGGCCCCGACGAATGGGTTGTGGCCATCAGCCAGTCGGGTGAGACCGCGGATACGATTGCCAGTATGCGGGAGGGAAAAGAGCAGAACGCGAAGGTTTTGGCGATCACCAATGTGGTGGGTAGTTCCGTGGCCCGGTTGGCGGATGGCGTACTCTTTACGCGCGCCGGCCCCGAAATCGCTGTGGCCTCGACCAAGGCATTTGTGGGGCAACTTATCGGTGTCTATCTTTTGCTGTTACACATGGCCCAATTTCGCCCACATGTCCATGCCGACGAGTTGCAGGCCATGGCCCGTGAGCTGCCTCGTTTGGCCGGCCTCGTGCAGCAATCGTTGGATGACCAGACGGGCGTGAAAGATGTTGCCGGCCGCATTGCCCAGAAACCGGCCTGCTTCTTCATCGGACGCAATCTCGATGAGCCCATTGCCCTGGAAGGATCGCTGAAACTGAAGGAGATCAGCTACATCCAATCGCAGGGCTATGCGGCCGGTGAATTGAAGCATGGCACGCTGGCATTGCTCGAAGAGGGCACCCCTGTGATCTGCCTGGCGACGCAGCCGAATGTGTACGACAAGATGTTGAGCAATGTTCAGGAAGTCATGGCCCGGCGGGCCTGGACAGTTGGGCTGGTTCCAGAGGGCGACGAAGATAGTCGGCGTCTGATGGATGACGTTTTGACCGTACCCCGTACCCATCACTGGTTATCTCCCGTTTTGACTGCTGTGCAAGTACAATTGCTGGCCTATCATTGTGCCAATGCGCTGGAACGGGACATTGATCAGCCGCGCAACCTTGCAAAAAGCGTTACGGTAGAATAGGACTTCGCGATGAAATCAAATTGGCGCGTGTGGTTTATGCCTGGTCTGGGATTCAAACGCTGGTTGGGCTTGTTGCTTTTGGGGTTGCTGTGCCTGGCCCTTGGGCTGGCATACCTGCTGACCCAGTTGTATCGCCAGCAGCCATTCCCCGCCGCAGCTTATTACATCACCCTGCAGTTTATCCCCCGTTGGGGGCGGGGCGTGCTCTTCCTCATCCTTGGCCTTGGAATCGTGACCCTGTCGCTCAATCGCCTGAGCAACGTGGTGCTCACGGCTTTGGTGCCGGGTCAACAAGGGGAAGGCCTGGCCAGCCTGGTATACCGCCGAAGCCGCGAGAGGCTCGGACAGCACGTTGTGCTGATGGGAGGAAGTACGGGGCTTGCGCAAGTCATGCAAGGTCTCCAGGAAACGCACCCTGACCTGCATATGAGTATTATCCTGGGCGTTCTGGACAACGGCAGACTTTCGGCACGGCTACGTGAGCAGTTCGGCCTCTCCGAAGACTATATTCTCTTCCCCACGCTTGAAGACGTAAATGTTTGCGCCAAATTGGCCGATGGGAGCATTCTGGTCGGGGAGCCGGAGATCTCCGGCCCACAGGGCGCGAATCTGACCGGCCGGCCGCCCATTGAGCACGTGTTCCTCGGTTTGCACGTGCGGCGGACCAGTGTGTGGGAAGAGACTGAAGTGCCGTCAGAATCAAGCCAGCCTGTGCCCTACCGGCCCTCTGTGCGCCCGGAAGTTCTGAAGGCTTTGCGCGAGGCTGAAGTGCTGATCATCGGTCCGGGTTGCCTCTACACCGGCATTCTCCCTATCCTGGAGATTCCGGAAATCGTTTCTACAATCCGCCAGAGCGAGGCCAAGCGCATTTTCGTTTGCAACCTGATGACTGAGACGGGGAAGACTGCCGGTTACACAGTAGCCGATCATCTGCGCGTGCTTCGCAAGCAGGGTGGGCTGGAGATGGACTACGTGATCGTCAACAACACGCCACTGCGCCCCGAAATGCTGGCCAAGTACCAGGCCGAAGGCGCAGAGCCGGTCCGCTACCTGCCGGATCGTCCCTCCGAGGTCTCCCGCGTTACGTTCGTAGCGACGGGCGAAGAGACCACCTTGATTGAAGGAGCAATTGTGGTTGCCGCTGACGTGTTAACCGAGACCCGGCAGGAGATCACAGTCTCGGTAGATGGCGAACCGGTGACCAAGCATCTGCTCGTTGTCCGGCATGAGCCGCGCAAGTTAGGGCGCGTATTGGATCGCCTTCTGCAAGATTGATTACCTCCGAATATGGAAACTTAAAGAAAGACTCTACTGAAAAAAGCTCCAGCACTCGGCCTCGGGTGCGGAAAATCGGCCCGAGAACGGGACTCAGCGCACCTTTTTTCGGTGGAGACAAAGAAAGGAATTTTGGTATTTCCAATGAGCGAAGCAACGACAACGTTAATACCCCCTTACGGCGGCAGCCTGGTCGACCTGATGGTGTCGGCGGAGGAACGCACACACTTGCTCAATTACGGGAACAGGTTGCCCTCGATTCGCATTTCTGCCCGCATTTCCTGTGACCTTGAACTTCTGGCCACCGGCGCATTCTCCCCGCTAGACCGCTTCATGGGCGAGGAAGACTACCGGCACGTGCTGGATGAAATGCATCTCGCCAATGGGCAATTGTTTCCCATCCCCATTACCCTGCCCGTGGAACCGGGGCCGGAGATTCGCCTGGGGCGAGAGATTGCCTTGCGGGACCGCAAGAATCACCTCCTCGCTTTGATGACGATAGAGGAGATCTATGAATGGGACCTGGAGGAAACGGCCCGAAAGGTCTTCGGGTCCACGGACTTGCGCCATCCTCTCGTGGCAGAGATGCATCGTTGGGGCAAGCTGAACATCTCCGGGCGCTTACGGATGCTGAGTCTGCCGCCCCGCTACGACTTTCAGGACCTGCGTCTTACGCCGGCCCAGACGCGTGCCTGTCTGGCCAAGTCTCACCATAGAAACGTTGTCGCTTTTCAGACCCGGAATCCCCTGCACCGCGTGCACGAGGAATTGACGAAACGGGCGGTTTCGGAAGTGGACGGCACCCTCTTGCTTCACCCGGTTGTCGGCATGACCAAACCGGGTGACGTGGATCACTACACACGGGTGCGTACCTACAAGGCGCTGGCCAGCCGTTACTACGATCAAGACCGTATCGTGCTGTCGCTGCTCCCCCTGGCGATGCGCATGGCCGGCCCGCGCGAGGCCGTGTGGCACATGCTCATCCGCCGCAACTACGGCGCCAATCATCTGATTGTTGGGCGGGACCACGCCGGCCCCGGCAAGGACTCCAGCGGCAAACCTTTCTACGGCCCGTACGAGGCGCAGCAATTGGCCGAACAATGCAGCGCAGAGCTTGGGGTAAAAGTGGTGCCCTTCAAGATGCTGGTCTACCTGCCGGATGAAGATCGCTATGAAGAGGTATCGAAGATCTCGGATGAGACCAGTACCGCTTCGATCTCCGGCACGCAAGTGCGCGAAGAGTATCTCAACAACGGGAAGCCGTTGCCGGAGTGGTTCACGCGCCCGGAAGTCGCCGAGATTCTGTCCGAAAGCTACCCGCCGCGACACCGGCAGGGAGTCTGCGTGTGGTTCACCGGTCTGAGCAGCTCCGGAAAATCTACGATTGCCGAGGTGTTGACCGTGTTGTTGCAACAATACGGTCGCCACGTGACCCTACTGGATGGCGACGTCGTGCGCACAAACCTTTCCGCGGGACTTGGCTTCAGCAAGAAGGACCGCGATGCCAACATTCGCCGCA
Organism: uncultured Ardenticatenales bacterium; assembly: GCA_964455755.1. Classification (GTDB taxonomy): domain Bacteria; phylum Chloroflexota; class Anaerolineae; order Ardenticatenales; family JAADHH01; genus JAADHH01. The sequence continues at coordinate 4,967 of CAYWAK010000142.1, forward strand.
TGGGTTTTGTCGCGTCGGAGATTGTACGGCACGGAGGCACCGCGGTCTGTGCCGCTGTCAGCCCCTATCGGGCCACACGCAACGATGTGCGCAACATGGTGGGCAAGGGCCACTACGTGGAAGTGTTCGTGGATACGCCGCTGGAAGTTTGCGAGCAACGCGATACGTCGGGACTTTATGCGAAAGCCCGCCGTGGCGAGATCACCGGTTTTACAGGAATTGACGATCCTTACGAACCGCCGCAACACCCAGAGGTCAGGGTCAGTGCGGTGGATCAATCTGCCGAAGTGAATGCCCACAGGATTGTGGACTACCTCGTGACGAAAGGCTTTGTGCGGGAACTCTAGAATCGCCAGCGCGCAGGAACGGACCCGCATTGTCCGTGGTCAGGAATAGCCGAGGATGAATCGCTCGATGGCCACGGCCGCCCCATCTTCGCTCAAAGGGGGCGCTACGGTATCGGCGGCTAGTCGTACGTCGGGATGGCCTTGGGCCATCGCTACTCCCCAACCGGCCCACCGCACCATGCTCAAGTCGTTCTGGTTGTCGCCGATGACCATCACCGCTTGTTGGGGAATGTGCAGGTATTCGGCGACGAAGGCGAGCGCATTCCCCTTGGAAACCCCCGCTCGTGTGAATTCCACCAGGTTGAGGTGTGAGCGAACCACTTGCAGAGAGGCGCCCCATCTCTGCCGGAGTTGCGGCCACCAAGTGTCCATCAAATCGGTGCTGCCGATGAGCAGCAGCTTAGTGGCGTCCTTGTCTTTCATAAACTTGCGCAAGTCGCCGACCGGCTGGATCTCCAGTTCGGGGGCGTACCCGGCATAGATTCCCGCCTCGCGTGTCATGCGCTCGACGTAGAGGCTATCGCCCACGTACGCATTGACGTGCAATTCATGGTTCAGGGCAAAGTCAATCACCTCGCCGGCGCGTGCGCGGGGCACGGTCCGGTGGTAGAAGATGTGTTCTTCTGTTTGAACCAAGGCCCCCTGGTGACAAATCAAAGGAGCGGTCAGACCCAGTTGGGCGGCGTACGGTTGCGCCTCGCGAAATGTACGCCCTGTGGCGAGCGTCACGACGATGCCTTTGGAACGCACGGAGGCAATCGCTTGAAGCGCGCGTGGAGAGATGGTCAGTTCCTCTCCGATGAGCGTGCCGTCCAGGTCCAGAGCAAGGAGACGAAAATCGGGCATGATCAAGGATTCAGAAAAGGATCAACTTGTCCCACCAGGTAAGCCTGCGCTTTCTGGGAGATCAAGCCCGTGGTGTCACCTCCCAGCCGGGCGACTTCACGAACAAGCGTAGACCCAAAATACAACAGGTGTGCATCGCTGATCAGGAAAACTGTTATGATACCGGGGAGAAGCGCCCGGTTCGCTTTTGCCTGCTGGAGTTCATTTGCAAAGTCATCTACTCGTCGCAACCCCTTGAGTATCACACGGGCGTCAATTGTTTTCAGATATTCGACAAGCAACCCTGTGAAGCATTCTACCGTGACATTGCCCAAATGGGCAGTGGAATCTTCTAACATGCGTTGGCGATCTTCGGCTGTAAAGGTGGTCTTTTTTCGCGGGTTGTGCCCGACCGCCACGAGGACGTGCGGAAACATCCGCGATGCACGTTCGATGACGTGCAGATGTCCGGCGGTAGGCGGGTCGAAGCTGCCTGGGTAGACAACGGACGGTGCGGTCATGTTCCAGGTTCCCCCGGTGATACAAAAATGGTGCGCTGGAAAGAGCAGACGGCGACAGAAGATGCTTCTTGCAGCCGGCCGTATTCCTCCGGCAGTACAAACGTAAAGCGTTTTATGGCCGGCTCGCGGGAAAGCAGAAGATGGGCAATCGTTTGCAGGAGTTCAAGCGCGTGGGGCGCGCGGCCACCAAGATACACCAGAGCCTCCGGTGGGCGCGTGACCATCAGCGCCGCGACTCGCGTGCCGGAATCGGCTGCCGAAGCCAGCCACATCCGGTCTTGCAGGCTCGCCGGCGTGGGCACATCGGAGCGGCGCGTCACACCCGTAAGGAGGCGCAGCCAAAGCTCTCTTTCCTGGGGATCGGATGCCGGGCGCCCAGTCCAATTGCCAGGCCCTGCTTCCTGAATAAGGGGCGCGTCGCCGGGGACGAGAAGCCACTGTTCGGTTAGCCAATCCGTCATCTGCTCTTTCAATAAGGAAGGCAGTGAAGGGGGGAAGGTGGCCGGCGAGACGGCTATCGCCGGGGATTCTCCGACCGAAACCAAACGCTCTTGAGCCAGAGGCAACAAGGTGTGATCGTCTGCGGCGGGCACGCGCACAAGCGCCAGGTGGTTGAATCGAGGGCCAGATAGCGGAGGGCAGGCAAACAAGGATATCCCCGCCATGTTTTCCAAGTGTGCTTCCGGCAAGGCGCTCTCCATCAAATGATACGCCACGTGTTCACTTTCGGTCACTTGCTCCAGAAATGTAGTCATCGTTCGTATTGTAACATAGACCCG
>CAYWAK010000143.1:0-7325 GCA_964455755.1 uncultured Ardenticatenales bacterium
ACATGACACGTGAAACCCAAGACCAGGAACCGGAAACGACAACGCGCAAGTCCGTCAACATCATCCTGACCGGCTTCATGGGCACAGGAAAAAGCGCCGTGGGGCGCGAAGTTGCCCGGCGACTGGGCCGGTCGTTTGTAGACATGGACGAGCTGATCGTTTCGGGCGAGGGTCGCAGCATTTCCGAAATCTTTCGCGCGTCGGGCGAGCCATATTTTCGCCGGCTGGAGGCCGCGTTGTGTGTGGAATTAGCCGGGCGCAACGGGTTGGTGATCGCCACGGGCGGCGGCACGCTGGTTTCGCCGGAAAACCGCGCTACGCTGGAGTCGTCGGGAGTCATCATCTGCTTGACGGCCACGGTGGACGAAATTCTCCGGCGACTGGATAGGTTTCGTGACCGCCCGTTGCTGGCCCCACCGGGCCGGCGCATGCGGATCGAAGCGCTGCTGGCGGAGCGCGCAGAGGCGTACGCGGCCATCCCACACCAAATCGACACGACCGGCAAGCCGGTTGAGCGCGTCGCCACCGAGATTATCCATTATCATAACCGTCATTTCGCAACGATGAACGGCGCGTCTGGTACGTAACAGTCGAGCGTGATCGATTCGCTGTTTCGTCTTTTTTCGCATTGGAGCAAAAGCCACACGTGGAGTAGCCTTTCCAGGCTGCTGACAGGCTCGAAAGCCTGTTCTACTGTTGAAGCAGGGGATCCGCAGAGGCGTCCTGGGTTTGAAAAAGGTAGGGGCGCAGCATGCTGCGCCCCTACTCTGCGCCCTCTGCGTCTCGGCGGTAAACAAATACATGAGCCGCACAGGAATCGAACCTGTAACCTACTGATTAAGAGTCAGTTGCTCTGCCTAATTGAGCTAGCGGCCCGCATCAATCTGATTATATCGCCAGAACACAAAAATGTCAAACCCGGATATGGAACGTATGGAACGCTTGCAGATCACGATTCGAGGAGCCGTGCAGGGGGTCGGGTTCCGGCCCTTCGTGTATCGTCTGGCGATGGAGGCCGGTCTCCCCGGCTGGGTGCTCAACAATGCCCAGGGAGTCTTCATCGAGGTCGAAGGTCCCCGCGAAGAATTGCAGCAGTTCTTGATCAGCCTGGAGACCAACAAGCCGCCCCGCGCCATCATCCAATCGCTGGAGTTTGCTTATCTCGACCGCCACGGGTACGAGCGCTTCGAGATTCGCCACAGCGACAACCTGGGAGCGAAATCTGCCTTTATCCTGCCCGACATCGCCACCTGCGGAGACTGTGTGCGTGACGTGCGCGAACCGGCCGACCGCCGCTTCCGCTACCCTTTCACCAACTGCACGAACTGTGGCCCACGCTTCAGCATCATCCGCGCGCTCCCCTATGATCGCCCCTACACCTCGATGGATCGCTTTCGCCTCTGCCCCGACTGCCGGCGCGAATACGAAGACCCGCTTGACCGCCGCTTCCATGCCCAACCCAATGCCTGCCCGCACTGTGGTCCGCGGCTGATGTTGAGGGATATCACCGGCCAGACGCTGGCCCGCGATGAGGAGGCCCTGCAGTCGGCAGTACGGGCCATCCGCGAAGGACACACTGTCGCCGTCAAAGGCCTGGGTGGCTTCCATCTGCTGGTGGACGCGCGCAATGAGGGGGCCGTCCGCCGGCTGCGCGACCGTAAGCCACGGCCCCACAAACCCTTTGCCCTGATGTACCCATCCCTGAAGGCGATCCGCGCCGACTGCTTTGTGGATGAAGCCGAAGCGCGTTGGCTGCGCTCGCCCGAATGTCCCATCGTGCTCTTGCTGCGCCGGCCTGAGGCCCAAGTCACGCCCTGGGTCGCCCCGGACAACCCGACCCTGGGCGTGATGCTCCCCTACACACCGTTGCACCATCTGTTGATGGCCGAACTGGACGTCCCTGTCGTAGCGACCAGCGGCAATCGCGCCGATGAACCTATCGTCACCGATGAGCATGAAGCGTTGAGCCGTTTGCGCGGATTTGCCGACCTCTTCCTGGTTCACGACCGGCCGATCGTCCGGCACGTGGACGACAGCGTCATACGCGTTGTCCGCGGACAGCCCCTCGTGCTGCGGCGTGCGCGTGGCTTTGCCCCCTTGCCGGTCATCCTGCGCCGTCCGGCGCCCCCCATTCTGGCGCTTGGCGCACACCTGAAAAACTGTGTGGCCCTGGCCTTTGACCGCCAGGCCTTCATCAGCCAGCACATCGGTGATCTCTCCACATTTGAGGCCCACGAAGCCTTCCGGCAGGTCGTCGCCGACTTGCAACAGTTGTACGAGACGGCCCCCCGCTATGTGGCCCACGACCGGCACCCCGATTACGTTTCCACGCAGTATGCCAAATCGTTGAACCTGCCGGCCCTGGCCGTGCAGCACCACCACGCGCATCTGGCATCCTGCCTGACCGAAAACGAGGTGGACGGGCCGGCGCTTGGCATCACCTGGGATGGCACGGGCTACGGGACGGACGGCACGATCTGGGGCGGCGAGTTTCTGCTGGGGGACGCTACCGGTTTCCGGCGCGTGGCTCATCTGCGCCCGTTTCGCTTGCCCGGAGGCGACCGGGCCGTGCAGGAGCCGCGCCGCTCGGCCCTGGGCATTCTGCACACGCTCCTCGGTGGCCGGCTGATGGATCGTGACGATCTGCTACCCGTGCAATCTTGCTCTGCCGAAGAGCGGCGCGTGTTTGCCCAAATGCTTGCGCAGGGCCTGAACGCGCCGGTGACCACCAGCGCCGGCCGCCTGTTCGACGCTGTGGCCGCCCTCGCGGGACTCTGCCAGCGCACGACTTTCGAAGCGCAGGCCGCGATGGCCCTGGAATTCGCCGTCGATGAAGCGGAGACGACCGCCTATCATTTTGACGTGCGCCCTCCTGCGCCAAGCGACCTGCTCTGCGACGCCGCGTATGTGGTCGACTGGGAACCGGCGATCCGTGCCGTGCTGGCAGACGTACAAGCGGGCGTGTCGCGCGGCGTGATCGCCGCTCGTTTCCACAACGGGTTGGCGGAGGCGGCCATCGCCGTTGCCCGCGCTGTGGGGGAACGCCGCGTCGCTTTGAGCGGCGGCGTGTTCCAGAACCGCTTCCTGTTGACCCGCACCGCCGGCCGCCTGGAAGCGGAGGGATTTCGTCCCTACGTTCACCAGCGTGTGCCGCCCAACGATGGCGGGATCGCCCTGGGACAGGTGGCCGTGGCTGCCGCCCATTTTGCCTGAGCCAACGCTGATTTTCCCTGGTGAGACGGTTGGTGTATAATTGGGTGTACCGTATTGCAAAGCTGGCCTCAACCCGGGAAGTTGATAGGACACGAATCACGCAGATATTCACAAATCACGAAAGTCTTCATCCGTGCCCTGATCCTTGACCTGTCATGGGGTAGGCGTCTGTGGAGGCGGCCGGCCTATGGATATCTTCGACCAACACAACACCAAACGGCCTGACCCAAGCCTGTTCTTCAAACGAGGCGACCCGCACGATGTGCGCCTCGGCGAGCTTGTCCGTTCGGACGAAGCGGCCTATGGCGGCGCACAGATCGTTATCCTGGGCTGCCCGCAAGACGAAGGCGTGCGCCGTAACCACGGCCGGCCGGGCGCGGCGCTGGCCCCGGACGAGATCCGACGCTGCCTGTATCGCCTGACCGTCGCCACGCTTGAAGACTTGCTCATTACCGACCTGGGCAACACGGCGATTCAAGCGACACTTGAAGAGACCCACGCCCGGCACCAGGCCGTCGTGCAGCAAATCCTCCGCGACGGGAAGACGCTGGTCACCCTGGGCGGCGGCAATGACATCTCCTACCCGGATTGTGCAGCGCTGGCGCAGGTGGCAACCGATGTGCTGGCCTTCAATGTGGACGCCCATTTCGACGTTCGCGCCGACGTCCCGCGCAACAGTGGCACGCCCTATCGCCAGTTGATCGAAGAGGGCTACATCAGGCCCGACCGCTTCTACGAAATGGGCCACCAACCGTTCGCCAACTCGCCCGTCTACGCGCACTATCTCCGCGAGCGTGGCGTACACGTGTTCAGCCTGGCCGAGTTGCGCCGGATTGGACTGGTGCAAGCATTCCACGGCGCCCTGGAAACCGCCGCGCAGGCCATCTTCTGGGGCCTTGACCTGGACGCGGTGCGCGCGGCAGACGCCCCCGGCGTGAGTGCACCCACGCCCATCGGCCTGACCGGCGACGAGCTCTGCCAGATTGCCACGCTGGCCGGCGCAGACCCGCGCACACGAATCATCGAGTTCAGCGAGGTCAACCCGCAATTTGACATAGACCGCCGCACCTGCCGCCTGACCGCTACGGCGATTTGGCATTTTCTTGCGGAAAGACCTGTCAGGTCTTAGGAGGACAACCATGAAACGAGTCGTACACGCCCCTCGGGGCACAAAACTGACCTGCAAGAATTGGCTGATTGAAGCGCCCTACCGCATGCTTCAGAACAATCTTGATCCGCAAGTGGCCGGCGACCCCGACAACCTGATTGTGTACGGCGGGCGGGGCAAGGCGGCCCGCAATTGGCCGGCGTTCGACGCCATCCTCGATTCGCTGCGCAACCTCGAACCGGACGAGACGCTGCTCGTGCAATCGGGCAAGCCGGTCGCCGTGTTCAAAACGCACAGTGATGCGCCGCGTGTGCTGATCGCCAACAGCAACATCGTGCCCAAATGGGCCACGCAGGAAAACTTCGATCGCTGGGAGCGCGAGGGGCTGATCATGTACGGGCAGATGACTGCCGGTAGCTGGATTTACATCGGCACGCAAGGCATTTTGCAGGGAACCTACGAGACCTTCGGCGCAGTGGCCCGGCAGGAAGGCTGGGGCAGCTTGAAAGGCAAGCTCGTCGTCAGCGCCGGCCTGGGCGAGATGGGGGGCGCGCAACCCCTGGCCATCACCATGAACGGAGGCGTCGGTGTGATCGTCGAGGTGGACCGCCGGCGCGCCGAACGCCGCCTGGCGCTGCGTCAAATCGACACGATCACCGACGACCTCGAGGAGGCGATGACTTGGGCCGAAGAGGCCCTCTTGGCAGAAAAGCCCCAATCCATCGGGCTGATCGGCAACGCCAGCGAAGTGCTGCCCCAGCTTCTAGATCATGGCGTCGTACCCGATGTGGTCACCGACCAGACGTCGGCGCACGACGTGATGTATGGCTACATCCCGGCCGGCCTCTCGCTTGACGAGGCTGCGGAGATGCGCGAGTTCGATCCCGAAACGTACAAGCGCTGGGCCATGGCCGCGATGGCTACTCACGTAGAAACGATGCTCGCCTGGCGGGCGAAGGGCAGCGTCGTCTTCGATTATGGCAACAACCTGCGCCAGCGCGCCTTTAATGCCGGCGTCAAGAATGCCTTCGATTATCCCGGCTTTGTGCCGGCCTACATCCGGCCCCTCTTTTGCGAAGGGAAGGGGCCGTTCCGCTGGGTAGCCCTCTCTGGTGACCCGCAAGACATCTACGCCACCGACCGCGCCATCATGGAGCTTTTCCCACAGGACGAGCATCTCCATCGCTGGTTAAAGCTGGCTGCGCAGCAGGTCGAGTTCCAGGGGTTGCCGGCCCGCATCTGCTGGCTGGGGTACGGGGAGCGTGCCCGCGCCGGCCTGCGCTTCAACGAGATGGTGGCGAAGGGGGAGGTGCGCGCGCCCATCGTCATCGGACGCGACCACCTGGACAGTGGCTCCGTCGCCAGCCCAAACCGCGAGACCGAGGGCATGCTTGACGGTTCCGACGCCATCGCCGATTGGCCCCTGCTCAATGCGCTGATCAACGCGGTCGGTGGGGCCACCTGGGTGAGCATTCACCATGGCGGCGGCGTAGGCATCGGCTACAGCATCCACGCCGGCCAGGTCATTGTCGCCGATGGCACGCCCGAAGCGGCCAAGCGGCTGGAACGGGTGCTGACCACGGACCCGGGCATGGGCATCGCCCGCCACGCCGATGCGGGGTATCCGCAGGCCATCGCCTTCGCCAAGGAGCACGGTGTCAAGATTCCGATGATGGGTGACTGACCGCGTCTGCGTTGAGCGGAGATAGAATGAACGTAGACTTGTTGATTCACAGTGCGGCGCAGTTGGTTACCTGTGCCGGGCCGGGTGGGCCGAAGCGGGGGGCGGCACTGCGGGACGTTGCGCTGATCGAAGGCGGCGCGGTGGCTGTCGCCGGCGGACAGATCGTCGCCGTCGGGCCGACGACAGAACTACGTGCCCGGTACTCGGCCGCGCAAACGCTGGATGCCGGTGGCAAGGTCGTTTGCCCCGGTTTTGTAGACCCGCACACCCACGTCGTCTACGCCGGAGACCGCATCCACGAGTTTGAGATGCGCATTCAGGGGGCGACGTACCTGGAGATCATGACGGCGGGCGGTGGCATCGCCGCTACAACGGCAGCAACCCGCGCGGCCACACCGGCACAACTGGTGGCCGAAACCCGTCCACGCCTGGATGCCATGTTCGCCCTGGGCACAACTACCGCCGAGGCGAAGTCGGGCTACGGGCTGGACACGGAGACTGAGCTGAAAATCCTACAGGCCATCGCCGAACTGGATTGCACCCATCCGGTGGATTTGGTGCCCACGTTCATGGGGGCCCATGCGCTCCCGCCCGAATTTGCGGGGTGCGCAGACGCATACGTGGACCTCGTGGTCGGCGAGATGCTGCCGGCCGTGGCCGACTGGTATCGCGCATCGCATTTTGCCGCGCGTGGTGTGCCCCTGTTCGCCGACGTGTTTTGCGAGCAAAGCGCCTTCGACGTGGCCCAGTCGCGGCGCGTGCTGGAGGCGGCGATCCGGCTGGACATGCGCGTAAAGGCGCACGTGGACGAGTTTACCGCGTTGGGGGGTGTGGCCATGGCGCTTGACCTGGGTGCTACGTCGGTCGACCATCTTGACGTGACCGGCGCGGAGGATGTCGCGCGGCTCGCGGCGTCCGGCACTGTCGGCGTGCTCATTCCGGCGGTGAACTTCAACCTGGGGAGCGCCCACTTCGCGGACGCGCGGGGCATGGCCGATGCCGGCGCGGCCATTGCCCTGACGACCGACATCAACCCGGGCTCCGCACCCTGTCCGGCGATGCCATTGGTGATGGCCATTGCCTGTCGCTACCAACGGCTGCTCCCTGCCGAAGCGTTGAATGCCGCTACCATCAATGCCGCTCACGCCATCGGCCTGGCGGATCGCCTGGGGTCGCTGGAGGTGGGCAAGCAGGCCGACATCTTGGTCATCAACGCGCCCGACTACCGGCACATTGCCTACCAGTTCGGGGGCAATCTGGTGGAGCATGCCATCAAACGGGGGCAATTATGAATTCTCAACGGTTAATGAGCAATGATCA
>CAYWAK010000144.1:0-7317 GCA_964455755.1 uncultured Ardenticatenales bacterium
GTGCCGCATTCACGATTGACAATTCACCATTCACAATTCACCATTCACTATGGCGCGGGGGTAACACAAACGTCGTCTCCGGCACCTGATAGAACTGGTATGTCCGCACTTATACCCCCTTTCCGATCACCGTGCCCTGTCCGGCCAACGCGGCCCGGACCGGGTTCCTTAGCCGGCTGTCGCCCAGCACGACACGCTGCACGCCGGCCTTCAGCGCCTCGCCCGCGCCGAGTAGTTTAATGCGCATGCGACCCTCGGCATATCCCATCGCTTCCTCCAGCCCCTCGGCCGGCACGTGGCGGATCAGGCTGCGCTCGTCCGGGAAGTTGCGCAGCAGGCCCGGCACGTTCGACAGGATGAGCAGCGTGTCTGCGCCGAGCGCGGCCGTAATTGCCGCTGCCGCCCGGTCGCCGTCCACGTTCACCGCTTCGCCTTCGTAGCTGCTTGCCGGCGGGCTGATCACCGGCCAGTAGCCCGCGTCGAGCAGCAGGCGCAGCAGGCCAGCATTGACCCGCTCCACCTTGCCGGTCAAGTCGTCGCGGATGACCCGGCGGCGGCCGGTCTCGGGGTCTACAATGCGCAGGGCTTTCTTGCGTGGCCCTTCCAGCAACCGGCCATCCAGGCCCGAAAGTCCCACGGCGTTCACGCCGCGTCGCTGCAATCGCTCGACGATGCCCTTGTTCACCTTGCCGCAATAGACCATCTCAAAGATTTCCAGCGCGCGGCGGTCGGTGCGCCGGCTGGTGAAGCCCGAAACCGAGGTGATGAACTGCGGCGGGTGGCCCAACTGTGCCGCGACGACATTCGTCTCGTGCGAACCGCCGTGCACCAGCACCCAGCGGTGACCGGCGTGGGCCAGCTCGGCCAGGTCGGCACACACAGCATCCAGGTCAATGCCCTCGCCACCGCCGACCTTGACCACAAACAACTGATTTTGGATTGTTGGTTTCATGGTTGAACCAGAGCTGACAGGTCTTACCTCGATCACAGTGGGTGCAGGCCGGGGAACTCCAATCCCGCGGTCTCCGGCCAGCCCATCATCAAGTTCATGCACTGCACGGCTGTGCCGGCAGCGCCTTTCATTAGATTGTCCAGCGCGCAAAGGGCAACAACGCGCTCGCCAGTTTCGTCCAGCGCGAAGCCGACATCGGCGTAGTTTGAGCCGGTGACGATCTTCGGCTCCGGATGCCGGTGAATGCCGCTCCGCTCGTGGATGATGCGCACGAACGGCTCGTCGTTGTAGGCTTGGCGGAACGCGCGCCAGAGATCGCGCTCGCTCAACGAGCGCGTGGGCCAGACGTGCGCTGTGGCCAGCACGCCGCGTACCATCTCGACGGCCGTCACCGAAAGGTACACGCCGGCCAGCCCTGTGACCTGGCGCACTTCGACGGTATGCCGGTGCCCGGTCGGGGCGAACGAACGCACGACCCCGCTCCGTTCCGGGTGATGAGAGGCCAGCCCGGCCTTATTGCCCCCTTCGGACGAGCCGACTTTCAGATCGACAACGATAGGCCGGTCTTCGTCCACCAGCCCGGCGCGCACGAACGGAAGGAGCGCCAGGTTGCTCGCCGTGGCGTTGCAGCCGACGCCGCTGATGTAGCGGGCAGATCGAATCGCCTCGCGGTTCGCCTCCGGCAGACCGTAGACGAAACGCTCCAACCAGGCGGGGGACGGGTGCGGCTTCCCGTACCACTTTTCGTAGGCCACCGGATCACGCAGCCGGAAGTCTGCCGAGAGATCCACGATTCGTTCGGCGAGATCTGCGAACTGTGCGATGCGGCCGGAGGCTTCCCCGTGGGGCAGCGCGAGGAAAAGCAGATCGCAGGGCGCGAGGTCGTCCATGCGGCTGAAGGTCAGGCTCGTTTGACCGCGCAGGTTCGGATGCACGGTGTGTACGAACTTGCCGGCGTACCGCTCCGACGTGACCTGGGCAACCATCACCTGCCGGTGCGACAACAGCAGCCGGAGCAGCTCTCCGCCGGCGTAACCCGAAGCGCCGACAATCGAGACGGTGGTCATCTTTGTGCTACCTGCAAGACGTAATCCACGATGCGATCCGGGATATCCACACCGGTCGGCTCGATGGAGTTGCGGAATTCCATCGTGTAGTTGACCTCGTTGATCGTGTAGCCGTTTTCGGGGTCTTCGAAAACGTCCACGGCCAGGACGCCACCGCCGACCGCGTTCGCTGCATCCACGCAGATGCGGTTCAGTTCGGGCGTGACGGGGCAATTGCTGGCCTGCCCGCCGCGGGCCGTGTTGGTGATCCAGTGTTCGGACGCGCGGTAGATCGCGCAGATCGTCTCGTTGCCGACGACAAAGGCGCGGATGTCCCGCTCCGGTTTGTGGACATAGTCCTGGATGTAGAAGATGGAGTGATGGTAGCTTCCCAGGATTTTCTTGTGTTCCAGGACGGCTTCGGCGGCCTCGCGGTCGTTGACCTTGGAGAGCAGGCGGCCCCAGGAGCCGACGGCCGGCTTGAGGACGACGGGGTAGCCCAGTTGTTCAATCGCTTCCAGCGCCGAATCGGGCGTGAAGGCGATCTTGACGCGGGGGGTGGGCACGGCAGCCTGGGCCAGAGCCAGAGAGGTGAGCAGCTTGTTGCCGCAGGTGTGCGCCACATCGTGCGTGTTGACGGTGGGAATGCCCCAGGCGTCCAAAATACGCAGCGCGTACAGCGCGCGGGAGTGGTGCACGCAACGTTCCAGCACCACGTTGTAGCGCTGCCAGCCGTCCTCGTGCAGATCGAAGATTACGTCCCCGTCGTTGATGATGTCGAACGGAATGTCGCGCCGGCGCAGCCGGTCGAAAATGAGTTTTTCCTCGGCCCGGATACGCGAAGCCAGTACACCGACGAGCATAGTACAGCCTCCTATTCGTTATTCGCCCCAGTCCTCTTCTTCCTCAGGAGCGAGTTCCAGGGCGAGGGGGGCGATCTGGATCACTTCCAGCTCCACACCGCAATCGGCACACTGCACGATTTCGCCTTTCATGACATCGGCCGGCAGGGTGATTTGGCCTTCACATTCGGGACACGTGGTGTTCATGGGTTGATACCTCCTTCTAACGTTATGATTGGAATGGATGCGTACTGCAGTTGCGTAAGGGCTTGGAAAGAATGCCGGCTTACGGCTTACGCAGTACTTCGTACGGGCTACGTGAAAAACAAAAGCCGGTACCCAACGTAGGTCTGGGTAACCGGCTTGGCGCTTCGTTGCGAGCAGGTAAAACTATCCAGACCGTATGTCCGGCTTTGTACCTCCCTGCTTGCCTTTGCTTGTCGTCATCATGTTCATAGGACCTGGCATTCTTGTTCGCGTGTGTAACCTGATTATTTCAATAGCAAGGTCTATGCGGTCGTCTGAGAATCCGTTGTCTCTTTGTTGGCTGCCTGCACCGCGAAGGGCAACTCACGTTCTAACGCTACCTGCTTGTAGAACAGCCTGATAGCCTGCGCAGTGGTTAGGCCCAACTCCTGAAACACCATTTCTGCATTCTGCTTAAGCTCAGGATCAATCCTGGTTGAAATCACGGCTGTCTTGGCCATTATGGTACACCTTCTTTTGGATTTGCATTGTTAGCGTGCATACAGAATACCACAGAACGCTTTCGAGTACAACGGTATGACGGTTGCAAGTATATCACAGGCAGAGAATGTTGTCAAATGGTGACGTTGGCCCTGCGCCACTTTCGGACTGAATTGACCAGGTAGACACCCTGGCTGCGCTTGATCGCTTCGAGCGTGACGACCTGTTCTCGTACTTCCTGCTGATCCAGGAGCCAGGCCCGGAAGGTGCCCGGCAACAACCCGCACTGGACAGGCGGGGTGACCCGTTCACCATCAAGCTCCACGACGACATTGGCCGTGCAGGACTCCGTAATCTCGCCACGCTCATTCCACAGCAGCACATCGTCATCGTCGGGAAAGGCAGCGCGCGCCGTGTCGTAAACCTGGCGATGCGTCGTTTTGTGATAGAGAAACCGGTTGCCAGAATCAACAGGGGAGCCGGCCAGCCGCAGCCGCACCGGCCGGCAACTGGTCGCAGGGGGCAGCGGTATCGCCTGGCACGAGATGACCCCGGCCTGCGAAACGAGCAGCCGCACCTTGTGTGACTCGTTCGGGAGCGAATCGGCCAGCGCCGTGAGCCGTTCCCGAACCTGGCCCAAGTTTGCCGGAAAGCCAAAATGGGCGGCCGAATCGCGAAGGCGCCGCAGATGATAGTCGAGCAGGAAATACCCCTCATCCGGCGTCCACAGCAGCGTTTCCAAGAGAGAAAACTCCGGTCGCCTCTCGGTCAACACGCGCGCTTTGACCTGACATTCGGTGTATTCTTCGCTATCCACAGAGTCCCACACGATTCCTCCGCCGGTGCCAAATTCTGCCTGACCGGTCCCCTTGTCAATGAGCACGGTGCGAATGGCAACATTGAACTGGGCCCGGCGACCGGGGGCGATGAAGCCGATGCAGCCGGTATAGATGCGGCGGGGGTCTGTTTCCAGGCCGGCAATGATCTGCATAGTGCGAGGTTTGGGCGCGCCGGTGATTGAGGCACAGGGAAAGAGCGCTGTCATGATGTCGCCCAAAGAAGCGTCCGTTTGCGCTTCGACAGAAGAGGTCATCTGCCAGAGGGTTGGATACCGTTCAATCTCAAACAGCGCAGGCACGTGGACACTCCCGATGGCCGCAATACGCCCCATATCGTTGCGGATCATGTCAACGATCATGACGTTCTCGGCACGATTTTTCTCGGAACGGAACAGCCACTGGGCCAGTGCCTTGTCCTCGGACAAGGTGTGACCACGCGCGGCAGTTCCTTTCATGGGGCGCGCGCGCAACCGCCGGCCATCAAGCCGGAAGAATAGCTCCGGCGAAGCCGAACAGATCGCATATTGGTCTGTGTCTATGTATGCCGCGTACTCTGCCTGTTGGGCATGCGCCAGGTCCAGGAACAAGGCCCATGTGCTTGCGGAAAAGGACGAACGCAGGCGAAACGTGTAGTTCACCTGGTACGTTTCCCCACGGGCTATGTGTGCTTTGATTTGCGCGATGGCCTGCTCGTACGCCACCCGGCTCACGGAAGGAACCCATGGGGTCAACGTGTAGGCCGGCTCTTGCTGGAGCTGGGGCAGGCCGCCCTCCATCACCTCCGGCTGCGCATAGAGACCAAACCAAATCAACGGAAACGAGGTAGATGGCGGCACCGTAAGGGCGTCATCGAACGCTGGGGCCGCTTCGTAACTGATGAATCCGGCCGCGAACAGTCCCTGTTCCTGCGTCTTTTTCTCGACGATCCGCAGCTTGGGGACCACTTCCTCGATGCAGCGGGCTTCAATGACCTGGCGTGGGTCTTGGAACCGGAGCCACTGTCCGGTTGCGGCGTCCCGAATCACGATCTGGTGCGACATAGTGGGCCATGAACCTTTCAAACAGAGTTCTTTCCGTCGCCGGACAGTATAGCACAGGGTCGAAATGCCGTCAATTGAAACTCTTGCACAATGGCCTTGCGCAAGAATTCAAAACTTTGACCTTTCCAACCAGATACGATATAATGTGGACCAGACAGTGCCACGGGCCGCATTGTGCCGGCCGTGGCCAACCACTTTAGGAACCGATTGCGATCTAATGAGTTCTTCGTTCAAGAACGTTTCTGCTACCTTGGGCAAGCTGGAACAGCGGCTTGAGAGAATGCTTGAACACCCGCTCGGCCGCCTCTTCGGCGGGAAGATCGAGCCGGCGGATCTCGCCAACCGCTTGTCCAGAGCTATGGAAGATGGCCAGATCGTCGCCGCCGGGAAGCGCCTGGTGCCCAACCGGTACGAAATCTCCCTTCATCCCGCGGACCTTGCGGAATTCCAAAGCTTTGAAGGGATCCTTGTGCAGGAAATGGGGGCTTATCTGATGGGTCTGGCACGACAAAGGGGATACACCCTGATCGGCCGCCCCGAGATTGCCCTCTCGGTGGATACGACCCTGGCGCGCGGCGACGTCGCCGTTGTGGCCCGCCTCATAGACTTGAGCCAGACGGAATCGCCGCTGCTACAGCAGCACACCAGCCCCATGAAAATCCCCCAGCGCCTTCGGTCGGCTTCCGCGCGACCCCGTTCGTGCCTTGTTTTCCGCGACCGTAGAATCAACTTGGACGCACCTTTGGTGACGCTTGGCCGTCACATAGACAACGACATTATCCTCGAATCGAAATCTGTTTCGCGCTATCATGCGCACATCAAACCGCGCCAGTCACACTATACCCTTACAGACTTGGCCAGTGCAAACGGAACAACGGTAAATGGAAAACCGATTACAGAATGTGTGCTGCATGACGGTGATGTGATCTCTTTCGGCGGCGTAGAAATGGTTTTCCGCGATGCTCACCCGGCATAGGAGCCGCTTGATTGGCTGCTGAAACCACGCTTTTCCTGTTGCGGGTCGCCTTCCTGATCCTCCTTTACCTTTTCCTGGTTAGCGTGTTGGTCGTAACCTGGCGCGACCTGACAGCCAGGCAAAAGTCGCCTTCTGGCTACGGGCAAGGGCATGTGAGCGGCCGGCTGCAAGTCACCAATCCGGGCACGACCGGCTTTGCGACCGGCGACATGATCCCCCTGCACCCGGTTACGGCCATTGGGCGAGATTTGAGCAACGATATTGTGCTCGTGGACAGTTTTGCGTCTGCGCACCATGCGCTCCTCACGTACCGTCAAAGCCGCTGGTGGCTCGAAGACCTGAACAGCAGCAACGGAACGACGGTCAACGGTACCTTGATGAACCGACCCATCCCCCTGGATACCGGCGACATTATCGGTGTTGGACAGGTTCTGTTCAAGCTTGTTTGAACGTGTTCTGCTACTGCCGTCAAGGCCTTTGCACGCCCCCAAGCAGTCACCATGAGCGTATGCACGCCACCAAGGATAAAAATACGTCGAGCGTGAAGCGTAAGGCACGCCAACGTGACACCTGACACTTTATTTTCATAACGGGTG
The DNA here is from genome assembly GCA_964455755.1 of uncultured Ardenticatenales bacterium. Taxonomy (GTDB): domain Bacteria; phylum Chloroflexota; class Anaerolineae; order Ardenticatenales; family JAADHH01; genus JAADHH01. The sequence continues at coordinate 6,979 of CAYWAK010000144.1, forward strand.
AAGTTCAGCCAGAATCACGTGTGGTTTTCAACCTTACTTGCATAACAAGACCTCTTGTGGTATACTCGTTTGCGTATACCGCTGTTGAAAAAAGGAGGCGTATTTGTGAGAGTGCTGGTCGTAGACGATGACCATCCGAGCGTAAAAATGATCGGATTCTTGTTGGGCGAAGAAGGATATGAGGTCCTCACAACATACGATGGTCATTCTGCACTGAGCATAATTGACAAGGAACCGATAGACCTGGTCATTCTTGACGTGATGATGCCTCACCTGGATGGCATGGAAGTTTGCCGCCGTATTCGGCAAAAGCTGGATATCCCGATCATCTTTCTCTCC
>CAYWAK010000145.1:0-7315 GCA_964455755.1 uncultured Ardenticatenales bacterium
CCTTGCTCCAGGCCTTGCTCCAGGCCTTGCTCCAGGCCTTTTTGAATACCCCGTTGCAAACCCTCTTCCAGTTTCTCTTCCAACCACTCATCAATGAAAGTTGCTTCGCGCATCATCTCCACCTCCTCGCGGAAAAATCGCCAAAGAAACTCTTTGTCAAAGTAACGGGCGGCAATGGTCACCGCGCACGCCAGCAAATCCGCCCGCTTTTGCCGGTCTGTCTCGTGCAAAATGAGCGCCCGCTCCTCGGCCAAAACGGTGTCGTCCGGTTCCTCTTTCCGCAACACAACCAACAGTGGTGCCAGTTCTGGCCAGCGCCCCGCCGCGATCTCATCGGCATATTCCCACAGCGGCACCACCTGGTAAGCAAAGCGATTCACCGTTCTGCCTGCCACCTTTACTTCGTAGGCACTGGGTAATGGTTCAGCCCTGCGCCGGAGATAGATGACGACCGAGATAGTTTTCATGCCTAACTGGCGTGTCAACAACGCAGAGTAGACAAAGACCCGTTCAGGCACGTTCGTCTTGTGCTCGGTTTGGAACTCCAGGTGTAAGGCTTTTTCTTGCTCCCCATCCAGCACCCGATGAACAAAGTCCACCCGCTCTTCGGGGAGAGCCAGCTCGACATTCTCCAGCGTGCCCACGACCCGGAGACGACTGTCGGGCAATGCCAGCTCCAGAAACTGCTGCGGAAAGTTGCGGGCCAGCACTTTCAGTACACGGTCGAAAATGTTGATGGTTGAGGCCATAGTTTGCTCCGATGAATCAACGGTGTGCCGCACTGCCTACATAAATTATACGCGATAATGTGCCATGAGGCAAGTTTGTCCGACACGTCTTCTGTTCACAAGGGGGGAATACCGCGGCGACGAAAGTATGGCCACAACCACAAGGCCCCGGCGGCGACCAGACTCAACAGGCTCAGGATTTTCCCGACTGTACGCACCGGTGTGTCCTCGAAACGGAGCAGTACCAGGTGGCTGCCGGCGGGCACGTCCACCGTCATCTTGCCCAGCTTTCCGCGCGGCACAATGGGCAACTCTTCCCGCACTGCCCCGGTTTGCAGGTTAAGCAGATAGGCGTGCCAGCCCGGATAGTAAAAGCGGTTGAAAGTCAGCCGGAAGGGTTCCTTCGCCCGATATTCCACCACCTCGCGGACGCTGGAGTGTGACCGCGGGCCGGCGAGGACTCCGTGTGGCAAAGCAGCGTAGTCCACCTGCGAAAGGATCGGCTTGCCGGCTACATACAGATCGGCCAGCGGCGACCATTTGGGAATCTCCTGCACCCAAATGGTCGAACCGGTCATCTCGTCAGCCGTCTGCTGAAATCGCATCAACCCGGCCAGTGAGACCGGACCCTCCGCCGGCGGAACAATGCGGGCTTGCACGTACGGATAGCTGGCCGCGAGCACGATCAGTCCTACAATCAAGACCTGCGCCGGCCTTTCACTCGTGTCAGACCAAAGTTGAACCGCGACGCCGGCTAGAATGGCCATCGTCACCACCGTCACCGTTTGGAAGCGCCACGGAAACTGGGCAAACGAAACCAACCGGAACGTCTCCCACAAGCGCGCCGAGGCCGGCAGCATGAGCAAGGCTGCCGCCACCGTCAGCCCCTGGAAGAAGAGGACTTGCCGGCGCAATACACCGGCCCGCAATCTCCGAACAGCGGCTAACGAGAAAATGGCCAGCACAACCGGCACCAGGCCCAACTGGAAGCTAACCTGATCGTCCGGCCCGGCCTGACTGATCCCGAACCCCCAACGCGGCGAAAACAATTGGTAGGCATAGACAAAATCGTCGTGGTAGTCATAGCGTCCGCTATACCACTGGTCCACGCGGACAAAGCGAAATTCGGCCAGCGCCGGCAGCCAGAAGATCGCGCTCAAACCCATCCCCAAGGCCAGGGCCAGGGCCGGCGGCGCAAACGTGTGCCAGAACATGCGGAGCGCAGAGGCGCGTGTGAGCCTGGTGCCCGATCTATGATCTAATATCTTGCCGAAACCCAACACGGCAACGTACAATCCAACCAACGGCGTGAAGAGCAGGGTCATCAGGTTGCTGGTGAGCATGAGGCCGGCGTAGGCCAGGCCAGCGCCTACCAGCGCTCGCGGGCGCGGGTTGTCCATGACGTTGTAGAAGCCCCACAGACAGAGGGGCAGGAAGATCAGGCCAACCGATTCGGCCAGAGCGGCGCGGACGTAAAGATCAAAAAGGTGGTACGGCGCATACACATAGACCATCGCAGCCACAAATCCGGCGGCCGGGCTGGTGAGTCGCCGCGCAAAACCGTACATGCTCAGGCCCGACAGAACGACGGACAGCCCAAAAACCACCTTGACCGCGTTCACGAAATCGAAGCCCGCCAGGTGTACAAATTCGCTCAGATAGGTGGAGAGCGGTCCATAGATGTTGAAGAAGGGATACCCGTAGCCAAACGCAAAATCGGGCGACCACCGCGGCCACAACACGCCGTCTTGGATGGCGCGGTCAAACTCTACGAGGAAGTAGACGCTGTGCCGTGCATCGTGCGCCCCCCAAAAATAGCCGGACTGAAGCAGGGGGCTCAGGGCAAAAATGCTCAGCACAATCGTGAGCACGCCCCAGCGGATTGCAGGGGTCCGGGCGACGGTGCGAACGGTCACGAGCCGCTCCCTTGCCCAGCGTTGACAATCCGCAGTACGGTGCTGCCGTCCCGGCGCGGCAAACGCTCACCGGTGGACAGCAGGTACCAGCCGATTTCCAGGTGCAGGCCGGCCGCCGGCGCTTCGGGCTTGACGGCAAGCGTGTACGAATCGGAAATCACTTCGCCCACCTGCCAAGCGGACGTGGGGTATTGGCCATCCTGCGGCATGGCGTCGCGCTGTCCCCAGGTGTTTCCCTCTTCATCCACCACGTGCACGAACAGGGTGTAATCTTGATCGAGCGGGCGGAGTGCCTGCCAGCGTGGGAGAAGCGTGACTGTCTGGCCGGGGGCCGGCGCACCTTGCAACGTCGCCTCCACCAGGGCGATTTGCCCATCGCCAAAGACGGCCGCCGGCAGTTCGCGCGGCGTCGAATCCAGATAGGCCAGCGAAAGGTTGGGATATGCCGGCAACAGAATCAGCAGGACAAGCGCCAGCGGCCACAACCCCGCACGCCAGCGCGGCTCAGCCCGCAACAGTGCCGTGCTCCCCAGGCTCAAGAGCAATGCAGCCGGACCGAGCAATTGCCAGGGAGCCAGCAGCAGATGGTCCAGGCGGGTCAATCGCCAGAAGAAATCTGCCGGTTGGAGGGTGATCAGGGCAAGTATTGTGCCGGTACCGAGGAAGAAGAGCACTTCGCGGCGTTCGCCGGCATTGTCCGAAAGGCGAGGCAATTGCACGGCAGAGAAGATCGCCAAAAGAACGATAGCTATTCCCAACGGCGGCCCTTTTTCTTCCAGCCCGGCGGGCCACCGGGAGGCGAACAATCCGGCCGGGAAGAGGAAGCGGTCGAAGAACGAGGGTGGCGGCTTCGCCCCCGGCGAGTGGAGCAGCATTAGGCTCCAGCCGAGCAGGCCGGCCCCGAGACCGGCCACCGTGGCAATCGCCACCGCCCGGAAACGTGCCGGCGCCGAATCGCGCCACAGCGCATAGGCCACGGCCAGTCCGACGAGGATCACAGCCAGTCCGGGCTGGCACAAGGTGATCAGTGCGGCGAGCAGGAAGCGCAACGCCAGGTCCTGCGGGGCCTGTGAGCGGCGGTGCGCCCAGATCAGGGCCGGAAAGAGGGCCAGCGCCCACAACTCCGCCAATCGTCCTCGCGCATAAAGGGTGGTCAACAAAGGCGGGGCGTAGAGGTAGAGCATTGCGGCCAGCAATCCGGCCCAGGAAAAGCGAAAGATCGCGCGGGCCAGGGTGTATGTTGTGCCGGCGGCCGTGAGCAAACCCAGGGCAGCCACGACCTTCAAAGCAATCACGGACGACATGCCGGCAGATTGCATCGCCAGGCCAAGGAGATAGGGGAGAGGCCCTTCGCGCAACGCGCCGGGAAGCTCCGCGCCTACGGGCAATGCCCAGGGCTGCAACGCCGTGGGCAGGGCCATCTGACCCAGGTGCAGCAATCTGTAAAGCGGCACGAACCCGACACGGGACTGCCATAGACCGGGGTGTGCCAGAGGGGCCAATGCGAAGAGGGACAAGAGCAAGGTCTCGAGCCACATCTGTCGGGAAAATGGTGTCTGCAAATCTGCTTTGCGCTGCATGTCCCCCCAAGTCCGACCCATTACCGTGGTGGTCAGCGGTTGTGCGAACAGCGAGACCCTTCGCTCTGCTCAGGGTGACAACAATGCCGACAGGCCCCATGCGCCAATCGAGCCACTGACCGATTATTTTAGATTTCGGTAAAACAAAGGCGACCGGCAAACGGTCGCCTCTATTTTTTGGATGGCTCCTCGGGCAGGACTCGAACCTACAACCAACCGGTTACATCTCCCCCCGCGTTTCCGCGAGGAATGGACTATCTCATCACCCCAGAGGGGTGCGGGGCGCTCTGGGACAGCTTATTGGTCAGGATCCTCACTGTCTGAGTCTCTGCACCTTCCCGGCTACTGTACCACCGTGGTGGTACTTCCCATTCACCGGGCTTGGCTCAGGGTTACCACCACCCGAAGTGCTGAGGCTTCCCTGAATTCACCCCGTTTTTCCACTAACCATTGCTGGTTAGGGCTGCAACATCGTGTGACCAGGCACACTTTTTTTACAGCCGGTTGCTCTACCAATTGAGCTACCGAGGAATGAAACCGTCGTAATTATACTATGATTGGCGCGATTCGTCAAATGGCCCGCCCGCGCAAGCGACGAAATCCTACGCTGGCGAAGAAAATGGCCGTAGCCAGCAGAACCATCGTGGCACCGGAGGCAATGTTCAGCCAGTACGAGAGAAACAGCCCGCCCAGCGAAGCGCCAACGCCAATCGCGACCGACAGCAGCATCATCTGCAGGAAGTCGTCTGTGAGCTGTTGCGCGGCAGCAGCCGGCGTCACGATCAGCGCAGAGACCAGAATGATCCCGACCACCTTGATGGAGAGTACGACCGTCACTGCCACAAGCGTCAGCAGCAAGTAGTACAGCGGCGTGACCGGCAACCCGACAACCTCTGCCATTTCAGGGTCGAAGCTGATGAACAACAACTCCTTGAAGAGCAGGGCCACGGTGCCGATGACGATGAGGGCCAGGATCAGGCTGATGACCAGGTCCTCCATGGTTACGGCCAATACGCTGCCAAACAGATAACCGAACAGGTCTACGTTATAGCCCTGTTGCAGGCCAATGATCAAGATACCGAGGGCCATGGTCGAGGCGAAGAAGACGCCGATGGCCGTGTCCTCGCTGACGTGCCCCCGCCGGCTGACCGCGCCGATCCCCAGAGCCGTGGCGACGCAAAAGACCACAGCCGTCAGCAGGGGGTTCACGTGGAGCGCGATGCCCAGCGCTACGCCGCCAAAGGAAGCGTGGGCAATGCCGGCGCCGATGAAGGAGAGGCCGCGCAGCACGACGTAAACGCCGATCACGGCGCACACCACGCCGATGACCGTGGAAGCGAGCAAGGCCCGCTGCATGAAGGTGTAGCCAAGAATCTCCACGTGCGGCCTACCGGCGTTTCACAACCATGTGCGGGACCGCCTCGTGGCCAAAAAGCATGGCTTCGTCTCCGTACATGCAGGAGAGGGACTCGCTGTTCAACACCTCAGCCGGCCGGCCATGGGCCACAAGGCGACGATTCAGACAGGCCACGACATCCACGTGCTGGGCCACGATTCCTACGTCGTGAGAGACCAACACAATCGTGAGATGTTCCTGATCATTCAGGCGGTGCAACAGTTCGTAAAGCGACTCGGTGCTTTCGGCATCCGTGCCGGTGGTTGGCTCATCGAGGATCAACAAGTCCGGGGTCGAAACCAACGCGCGTGCGACAAGCACTCGTTGGCGTTGGCCGCCGGAAAGCTGGCAGATCTGGCGGTTGGCCAGCTCCGCCATTCCAACCTGTTCGAGGGCGCGCATGGCTGCTTCGTGATCCGTGCGGCCGGGCCGGTGGAACAGGCCCAGTTTGCTGTAGCGTCCCATCAGCACCACACCGGCGACACGCACGGGGAACTGGAAATTGACGGTCATCAATTGCGGCACGTAGCCAATGCGGCTGCGCTCCGCTCCCAATGCACCTGGCGGCCGGCCAAAGACGTACACCTGGCCGCGCAACGGTTCGATCAGTCCCAGGATGGTGCGCATCAACGTCGTTTTTCCGGAACCGTTGGGGCCGATCACCGCCAGGAATTCTCCGGCCTGCACCTGGAGATTGATCGATTCCAGTGCGACGTTATCGCCGTAGGCAACGTCCAGGTTTTGGATGTCTATGATTGGCTTCATGTTTCCCGCTTTCGTATAGCGTGCATCCTGCTTGCCAGTACGAGGAGGGCGAATTGGGGCAGAGCCAACATCCGCCGCCAGCGCCACGGCTGGTGTGCCAACCGGTGGAGCCATTCCAGGCCCCGGTCTTGCATCCAGCGGGGCGCTCGTTGGGTCACGCCGGCAATAAAGTCGAAGGCGCCGCCGACTCCCATGACGACCGGCACGTTCAGTTCACGCAGGTGGCGCGCGATCCACAGGTCTTGTTGTGGCGCGCCATAGGCAACGAGCAGCACGTGTGGCCGGGCCTGCTGAACCCGGCGGATGATGTCCGCCGCTTCGCTTTCCGCCGGCGAACCGGCCCACGTACCGGCCACGGTCAAGCCGGGGGAGACGCGCTCCAGGCGACGGGCAGCCGCTTCGGCCACGCCTGGCGCAGCCCCCAGCAGGTAGAGACGGTGACCCCGTTCAGCGGCCTGGGCCGCGATCTGCGGCACCATGTCCGAGCCGGCGACTCGTTCGCGCAGGGGCCGGCCGAGTATTCGTGCCGCCCACAAGATTCCCACGCCGTCGGCCAAAACCAGGTCCGCGTTGTTCAGAACGCGCCGAAAGGCCTCGTTTCGCCGGGCCTCCATCACGAATTCCGGGTTGACCGTGACCAGTTGCCGTGATCGTCCCTCCGCGATAAAACGGACGATATGGGCCAATGTGTCTTGTGCCGTCACATCATGAATGTGAACACCAAGGATGTCTACCCCGGTATTGTTGTCGAGAGTCACGTGATTGCTCGCACGGGAATCGAGTACGCAGGCACCAATCCGTTCCTTCTTTGCTGTGCCCCTGCGGCACTATTGTACCCGCCAACTGAACATGGGCAATTGCCGGCGCCGGTCGTTCTTGCGGAACATGTGCGCCTCCTCTGCTCATGACAAGTCGCACCATTATCAGTAC
>CAYWAK010000146.1:0-7313 GCA_964455755.1 uncultured Ardenticatenales bacterium
AACGGCGCGGCGGATAAGCTGCCAGCCGCAGCCGGGCGCAGTCGGGTACACGCCAGTGGAATTTAAGAAACACAGGAGATGCACAACCGCTCGTTCGCAGCCACGTCTCTGGGATAATTATACTTCATGGAGGGACACTTTGTCAAGGGGGGTAGCCATCGTTCTTAGTTCTTATTGAAGTCACAGAGTGCAAGGGAAGAAGCGCTTTTTCCGCTGCCACTTTGAGTGGCCTCTCCGACCGCAGTTCAAATCTGACAAGTCGGGTAGTTCAGTGTATAATATGGCTTGCGTAGAATGAGTCGCCCTGTGCGCCGGCGCGCGCCGCCAGGAACGAAAATCGTGGAACGTCAAGCTCAGATACACCGCGCAGAAAGACAAAAACTCTCTGCGCTCTCTGCGTCTCGGCGGTAAACAAATACGATTGACCATTGCATCTGGCATCTGACGAAAGGTTCGACATGGAAAACCTGATTGTTCGTCCAGCCCGGCCCACAGACCGGGACCCGGTACTCGCGTTTTGTGAGCATACCTGGGCGGAGCATGAAGACTACATCGGTAAGGTCTGGGATGAATGGATGAGCGACCCGCAGGGCTATTTTCTCGTTGGGGAGTTGTCCGGCCGGCCGGTCGCCATCGGCAAGATCACGGTGCTGCGTCCGGGCGAGATATGGCTCGAAGGGATGCGCGTCGCGCCAGAGATTCGAGGCAAAGGCATTGCTATGGCTTTTGTGGAGCAGCAACAACCCTTTCTGGCGCAAGTCCACCCCCGTGTCATCCGCCTGGCCACCAGTTCTAACAACGTTGCGATCCATCATATCATGGGCAAACGCGGATACCGCCACGTGGCGACGTTCGAGCACATTCGCGCGCCTGCCGCCGGCACCGGTACGGCCCCGGCGCTCCAGCCGCTCGGTCTCGCCGACGCCCCGAGCATTGCGGAAATGTTGGGCCGGTCCGCTTCTTTCGCCAGCGCCCACCGCCTCTATGCCCAGGGCTGGCGGTGGGCCGAGCTGCCTCCGGAACGGCTGGACGCACACCTGCAAGACGGCGAGGTCTTCGGCCTTCGCCACGACGATGGAACGGTTGCTGCTTTCGCCGTCCTCCCCCACGCACTTGAGGAGGCATCTCGCATCTGGATCGGCCTGATTGATGGCGAACCAGACGCCGTCGTCCGGCTGGCCCGCGTGCTGCGCCGGCAGGCCGCTGCCACACCGGAACAGGAGGTGGCCGGCTTTGTCCCGGCCGATTCGACCTGGCCCGCCGCCCTGGAAGAGGCTGGCTACCAGCGAGAGACGAGCATGAGCTTCTGGATCTTCGAACAGCGTGTGGAGTAATAACCGTAAAGAACTGGAGTCTGGCGAAAATCAAATTTGTAGTTTGACAAGTTTTTTCCTTGACCACAGATGGCGCAGATTACACAGATTTCCTGGCTGATTTCCCATTACGGTAAAATTGACACGTGGAACAGGCTTTCGAGCCTGTCAGCAGCCTGGAAAGGCTACTCCACGTGAAAATCTGTGTAATTCTGTGGCTAAAGCAGAAAACGCCAATGTCCAGTAAAGAATATAGAAAGGAAGCGAAAATGAGTGTGCTATTCTCCGGCCAGGGAAAAATCCGGTTCACGGACCCGGACGACATGCGCGCCCGGGTGCGGGATCACAAACAGCGCGACTTCGTGGACAAAACGATGACCGCCCAGGAGGCGGTAAATCGCTTCGTTCAGGATGGCGACTACCTCAGCTTCGACTTTTCATCGTTTACGCGAGGCCCGCTCGTGCTGGTGCGCGAGATCATCCGCCAGCGCCGGCGCAAGCTGTGGTACGCCGCCAAGTTCACGCTAATCGAAACGACCCTCTTCATCGCTGCCGGCTGCCTGGAGCACATTGACGTGGGCTTTATGGGGCTGGGTCGCACGCTGAACGGCGCCGTCGAACGGGGCGAGGTGGGGGTGACCGAATGGACGAACGGCACCCTCACCCTGCGCCATCAGGCCGCGGCCATGGGCGTGCCCTTCCTGCCCACGCGTGCGCTGCTCGGTTCCGACACGCTGAAGTATTCGGGGGCCAAGGTCATCGAAGACCCCTTCGGCGGCCGGCCCATCGCCCTGGTGCCGGCGGTCTATCCCGACGTGGCCCTGATCCACGTCCACCAGGCCGATATCTACGGCAACGCGCGCTGCTTTGGCCCAGGGGTCTCGCCGCTGGAGACCGCAGCCTCGGCCAAGCACGTGATCATCTCCACCGACGAGATCATCGAGCACGAGGACATTCGCCGCGAGCCGGGCAAGACAACGATCCCGTACTACCTGGTGGATGCCGTTGTCTTCGCGCCCTTCGGCTGTTACCCGGGCGGCCTGCCCGGTGTCTACGAGCTGGACATTGATCACTTCGGCAACTTCCTATCGGCCGAGGCAGACCCGGCGAAATTGGCGGCGTATCTGGATACCTACATCTACAGCGTGCGGTCCGATACGGAGATGCTCGAAAAACGGATTGGTCTGGAACGACTCAACGAATTGAAGCGCCGGGCGACGATCAAGGAAGGCTACCGGTAGCGACATGATGCGGAGGTAATCCATAACCACACACAAACGCCATGCGTTGGCACGCGGCGTCGTATGGGTGATGGTCGGACAGATCGCCTTTATCGTGACCGGCTATGCGCTGCACGCCTTTCTGGCCCGTTGGTTGACGCCGGCAGAGTACGGCATCTTCGGCGTGGCCATGACCTTGCTGACCTGGGCGGAGATCACGGTCAACAATGGTATCCCTGTTGCTCTGCAAAAGCTCCTGCCCGAAGCGTTGACCGGCCGGGCCGAAACGGATGGCCGTCTCACCGCGCCGGCGATCAAGCGGGCCGCATGGCGCTGGCAACTGTTGTTGATCGGCGCCCTCTTTGTGGTCCTCTTCTTCGCTGCTCCGCTCCTGGCGCGGGTTCTACGCGATCCACGGATGACTTTCTATCTGCGGCTGGCCTTTGTGGACCTGCTGGTCATGGGCGTGTACGCGTTCTATCGCGGCATGGTCAACGGCTACCGTGATTTCGTGGGGCTGGGTCTGTCCATCGCTTTCTACTCGCTGACCAAGCTTGCCTGCAGCGTGGCCCTGGTCGTGGCCGGGTTTGGCGTGAGCGGAGCGCTGGCCGGCAACGTGCTATCGTCGGTCGGCGGTTTCGTCGCCATGCTCTGGTTCACGCGGCGTTGGGAGCGGAGGGCGCGTATGCACACAAGCACCCACCCGGCATCGGACGCCGGCGCGACCGTGATTCGTTTCGCCGTGCCGGTGCTGCTCTTTACGCTGGTGAGCAACTTGCTGGTGAACATGGACCTGTGGAGTGTGAAAGCGCTGATCGCGGACGATGCGCAGGCCGGCTACTACGCGGCGGCCCTGAATCTGGCCAACGCGCCCCGCTTTGTGCTGCTGGCGTTCTCGTTCACCCTGTTGCCTTCGCTTTCGAGCGCCGTCGCCGATCAGTCGTGGGATTTGGCCCGCACGTATCTACGCCAGACCATCCGCTACCTGGGGTTGCTCCTGGTGCCGGGTATGGCGCTGGTCATCGGCACAGCCGGCCCCCTGATTCGCCTGGTCTATTCGCCAAAGTTCGCCCCCTCCGCTCCGATTCTGGCGGTGTTGATCGTGGGGGCCTCCCTCTACAGCATGTACGTCACCCTGGTCACGGCCTTGCTCGCCGACAACCGGCCGGGGTTGGCGTTGGCCATTCCCCTGGCGCTGGCCCCGGTGGAAATGGGCGCACTCGTCTGGCTGATCCCCCGCCGGGGTGTGCTGGCGGCTGCCGGCGTTTCGGCGGCCATTGTGTTCTGTGCCCTGGCGCTGGTACTGTTCTACCTCTTCCGGCGGTTTGCCCCGCGACCCGACCTGGCTTCGCTGGGGCGCGCAATCCTGGCTGCCGGGGGCATGTTCCTGGTCACGCGACTTTATCTGCCCGGCGGCTGGCTGCTGTTTCCCTATTACCTCCTGCTGCTGATGGTCTACCTGGTTCTGCTGATCGTTTTGGGTGAGATTCGCGGCGAGGATATCGAAATGCTGCGCGGCATCATTGCGCCGTACCGCAAGACTTGAGGGCCTGGCATGAGACGACAACTGCGCGAATTCCTGGAGATGATCAAGTTCGAACACACCATCTTCGCCCTGCCATTTGCCTATCTGGGGATGGTGCTGGCGGCCGGGGGATGGCCCTCCTGGTGGGTTTTCATCTGGGTGACGGTGGCCATGGCCAGCGCGCGTACGCTCGCCATGGCGGCCAACCGCTTGATTGACCGGTTCATAGATGCGCGCAACCCGCGCACGGCGGATCGAGCACTACCCGGACACCGCATCACGCCACTCACCGTGATCGCCATCGGGGCCGTCTCCCTCCTGATCTTCGAGCTGGCTGCTGCCGCCCTGAACCCTTTGGCCTTGGCCCTCTCGCCGGCAGCCGTGGCTTTTCTCGTCGGCTATCCGTACGCAAAGCGCTACACCTGGCTGAGCCACTGGATTCTCGGCCTGACGGACGGAATGGCCGCCGTCGGAGGATGGGTCGCGGTGACCGCCTGGCTGGAGCCTCCCGCCTGGTTGCTATGGATTGCGGTGACGTTCTGGATCGCCGGCTTCGACTTGATCTACGCCGGTCAGGATGTGGATTTCGACCAGGCAGAAGGGTTGTATTCGGTGCCGGCCTGTTTTGGCATGAAAGTGGCGCTGGATCTGGCCCGCATTTGCCACGCCATCACGCTGCTGTTCCTCGCGGCGGTCGGCTTTGTGATGCACCTGCACCCCGTCTACTGGCTTGGCTGGGTGGGAGCCTTTGTCCTCCTGGTCTACGAACATTCGCTGGTCAGCCCCACGGATCTCTCCCGCGTGGACATGGCTTTCTTCAACGTAAATGGCTACATCAGCGTGCTCGTTTTTGTCACGACGTTGGTTGCCGTCTTGATGGGGTAGTAGGGACAGCTTTCAAGCATACCCGTACCAGGTCTACAATTGTGCGGCAGCGGCCCGGTCAATCATCCAGGTCAGGATACCGGAGGTGGGCCGGATGCGTTGCGCCGGCAATCGGTTTGCCGGAGATGTCGCCGCCAGAACGTCCCGCACCCTGGCAGCCTTCCCCGCACCGGCCACGAGAAAGATCACGTGACCGGCGGCGTTCAACACCGGGAAGGTCAGGGTAACGCGCCAGGCATTCTGTTGCGGGACGTAGTTGGCCACCGCCAGCCGTTCTTCCTCGTCAAGCGCGGCGGTGCCCGGAAAAAGCGAGGCGGTGTGTCCGTCCGCACCTAACCCCAGGAGAACCAGATCAAAGCTGGGAATCTGCGGGCCTGGGCTGCGGAAGAACCGGCGCAATTCTCTTTCGTAGGCCTCGGCGGCTTCTACCGGGCCGTGCTCGGCCAGGACGCGGTGAACGTTGCCGGCGGGAATCGGAATGTGATCGAGCAGCACTTCCCGCGCCATGCGGTAGTTGCTTTGCGGATCGTGCGGAGGAACGCACCGTTCGTCGCCCCAGAACAGGTGTACCCTGGGCCACGGGACCTGGTCACGCAAGGGGGGGCTGGCCAGCAGGGCGTAGGCGGCTCGTGGCGTGGAGCCGCCGGACAAGGCCACGGCGAAGCGCCGGCCTTCCGCGACCACTTCTTGTGCGAGCATCGCAAAGCGCGTCGCCGCCTCTGCGGCCAGGGCAGACGGGTCGGGCAGTACCTCCACGTGTGGGGCGGCGGCCCGCCGCGTGTGATTCATGAGGCCTTCGCGTGTTGCCGGCAGCCTTCGTGCCACCGCCGGTGATCGGCAGCCAGGAACGAGTCGGCCTCCGGCGGGCCCCAGGTGCCCGCCTCGTAGAAGACGAGGGGGGGCGCATTCTGCTGTGTCCAGCCCTCCAGGATCGGGTCAATCAGACTCCAGGCCAGTTCGATTTCATCACCCCGGGTGAAGAGGGAGGGGTCTCCGTGCAGCGCGTCGAGCAGCAAGCGTTCGTACGCGCTGGGGAGCGTTCCCGCCCCAAAAGCCTCTCCGTAGTGGAATTCCATGTCCGTGGAGCGCATCTCCATGCCCGCTCCGGGCATCTTGGTCTCGAAGCGCAAGTGCATGCCTTCGTCAGGTTGAATGCAGAGGGCCAGCCGGTTGGGTGTTAGATCGGACCCCGCGGGGACGGGGAAGAGCGTATGCGGCGGGCATTTGAACTGGATGATGATCTCCGACCGCTTATCGGCCAGCGCCTTGCCGGAGCGCAGGTAGAAGGGCACGCCCTGCCACCGCCAGTTGTCCACGTGGAGCTGTACGAGCGCATAGGTGGGGGTCTCCGAACCAGCCGGCACGCCCTCTTCATCGCGGTAGCGGCGGTATTGCGCCCGGACCGTATGCTGGGCCACCTCATCGGGCGGGATCGGGCGCAGGGCACGCAGCACTTTCACTTTTTCGTCGCGCAGCGCGTTCGGCTCAAACACCGCCGGCGGCTCCATGGCCGTCAGCGTCAACAGTTGCAGGAGGTGATTCTGGAACATGTCGCGCATAACGCTGGCCTGATCGTAATAACCGGCTCTGCTGGTAACGTCCACTTGTTCGGCGACGGTGATCTGTACGTTGTCCACGTAATTGCGGTTCCACACCGGCTCGAAGATGGTGTTGGCAAAGCGGAAGACAATCAAGTTCTGTACCGTTTCCTTGCCCAGGTAGTGGTCAATGCGATAGATTTGTCGTTCGTCGAACACCTGGTGCAGTGTTTCGTTCAGGGACCGGGCAGAGGACAGGTCGCGCCCAAACGGTTTCTCGACAATAATTCGAGTCCAGCCATCGCCATCGGCCTGAGGCGTGATCAACCCGGCTGCGCCCAGTTGCCGGATGATCGTCTCGTATAATTGTGGGGGCGTCGCCAAATAAAAGAGACGATTGCCGGCCCTTCTCTTTTCCTGCTCAAGTTTTGCCAGCCGGTCGCCCAGCTTCTTGTAACTTTCGATGTTGTCGTAAACGAGCGGCTGGTAGAAGACTCGTTTGGCAAACTCATCCCAGATCGGCACCTCGCCGGACTGTGTGCGGGAGAATACGTCTAGCTGTTCGTGCAGATGGGTACGGAAGGACTCGTCGTCATAGGGGCTGCGCGCAGTGCCCATGATGGCGAAGGAGGAGGGCAGATGGTTTCCTTGGGCCAGGTCGTAGAGTGCCGGCACCAGCTTGCGGCGGGTCAGGTCGCCCGAAGCGCCAAAAATGACGATTGTCGTGGGGATTTCCCCGGAAACGGTTGGTTCCATTGCGCCTATCCTTTTCTTGTGGTAACCTGGTAATAACCAAACTGGACATTGGCGTTTTCTGCTTTAGCCACAGAAT
>CAYWAK010000147.1:0-2818 GCA_964455755.1 uncultured Ardenticatenales bacterium
CGCCATTTACCCCGGCGTAGAGGGTGGCCGGCGTCTGCGGGTTGATCGCCAGGGCCAGGACATCGGGATGGGTCAGGCCGCTGTTGACCGCGCTCCAGTGCGCCCCGCCGTCCGTGCTCTTGAACACCCCGTCCTGTGTCCCGGCGTAGAGGATGGCCGGCGTGGTTGGGTTGATCGCCAGGGCCTGGACATGAGTATTGGTCAGGCCGGTGTTGACCGCGCTCCAACTGCCCCCGCCGTTCGTGCTCTTGAACACCCCGCCGCCAAATGTCCCGGCGTAGAGGGTGGCCGGCGTCTGCGGGTCGATCGCCAGGGCCCAGACATAGGTATTGGTCAGGCCGGTGTTGACCGCGTTCCAGTTGGCTCCGCCGTTCGTGCTCTTGAACACCCCGCCGCCATCTGTCCCGGCATACAGGGTGGCCGGCGTGGTGGGGTCGATCGCCAGGGCATAAATGTTTCCGCCTTCGGGCCCAATGCTTGTCCAAACAGCGGATCCGGCAGCAGCGCTGCCTGCCTGGCCGATGCTCAATAGGACCAAAAGACCGATCAACAAGACTTGCCGAAGTATGGTTGTGTATCGCATGGTAATCCTCCTTTTTCTCTGTGACACTTTTCTATAACGAGCGGGCTAGCGGCGCGGCGGTTCAGCGGCGTCGTCCTAACGCGCTATCGGCAAGAATATCTCTTCTGCAGAGGCCAACCGCCAGTCGTACGCAAAGACCGTGGCCAGGAAATCTCTGGCTGCGTCCGATTGCACCTGCAGGGCCAGTTCCCGATTGTTCTTGTTTGAATTCTCGCTGCCATTAATGCTTCCGGCGTGTACGTAGCCCCGGCCGGCTATACGCAAGAGCACCATCTTGTTGTGGATGCCCCGGCCGGTAGGGTTCCCCAGCCGTGCTTGCAAACGCAATTTTTCCTGGAGGGCAATTCTGTTGACGTAGTCCCGAGCCGCCTGATTGCTGCGGGGATCTCCGGGGTCGTCATAATAGCGATCCAGCAAGATGCGCACGGCGGCACCACGGCGCGCAGCCGCGATGATTGCCTCCAGACGCGGGTTCGGGTCTTGCAAGGGGTTGCTTCCGGCCGGCCCCCAATACTTCCGTTCTTGCAGTTGTTCAACGAGGACCTCGTCGCCGGCACCGGCAGCGTTCAGCAGCTTGATCAGGCCGCTGACACTGGTCAGGCTGTTCTCCGGCGACTGAATCAATTCCAGGGCCACCGTATCCGAAATGGTCAGCGGAACCGTGAAGGGGGCCGGGTAGGACCAGCCTTGCGGCCCCGGGGCCGGCGTAAAAGCGGGGGGAGGCCCGACAAAGCGACCGGTCCCCCAGTCCACCACGTCGGCGTGCGCTCTGTCGCGGTCTGCCGTCATGATGCTTTCGGCCCGGGCTACGATTGCCGGCGCGTCCGTCAGCATGTATACGCCGCGGCTCCCCCACGTGCCGTCTTCCTTGTCATCGTCCGGCAAGCCCGTGAAATTCAGATTCTCGGAACCTACCGCGAGTAGCTGATTGTCAACCACAATAAACTTGCCGTGTTGGTAGGCATAGCGGGCATGGACATCGCTCGCGGAGTTGCCCTGCAGGAAACGGAGATCACCACCGGCGCCGGCGATCTCCTGGCAAACCCAACGCTCCTCGTCCGGGATGCCGCCGACCGGGCCGCCTTCGAGCAGCAGGGTAACGGTGACGCCGGCAGCCAGGCGGTCCAGGATGATTGCCGCAAGGGAGGTATTCTCAAAGGTGTATCCTTCGATTTCAATGCTGTGTTGCGCGGAGCGCAGCAAGGCGGCCACGGCATCATACGTGGCATCGGGGGCCACGGCAACGGTCAGGAACGTTGTGGCGGTAACAACGGCCGGCCGGTAAAACTGATCGAGGAGCCAGCCGGGATAGCGCGTTTTGCGTCCATCGAGTGTGTCATCCAGCTCCTGCGCCCAATCGGCGGCCATGTCGGTATCGGGAACGAGTATACCTGTGCCGGGATTCCATTTGCGGTAGAGAATCTGGCCTTCGATGGGAAAGTGAAAAAAGGGCCACAACGCAGGCCCAAGCCACCCGCTGGCCGGCGGCGTCGCCCCTTCATAAACCAGCACATCCATCTGCTGTCCTTGCGCATCGAACAAGCGCACAATATCGCCGCCGTTGTTGAAGATGGGGGCGGCGCCACTCAAATCGGGGACGGCAGCGTCGCTATCGCCGCCATACTCGCATCCGGGCGGGAAGCCGAACTGGCTTTCAAAGACCGTAGCCGTCTTGGAACACCAGATCCGGTGGCCCGCCTCCAGGGCGATCGCGGGAAACGTGACCCGTTTCGTCGTCGAATCGCCGATCTGCCAGCCGGACAGGTCCAACGTTTCGGTGCTGACATTGGTCAACTGGAACGCTTCATCCGGCTCATTCGCCACGTAGGTGTCGTAATAGATTGCGGAAATGAGCACGGGACTGCTGCCGGATGATTGCCCGGAGCGGTTGCTTTGCGGGGCGACATTTGGCCGGAGACTTTTCGTTGGCGCGGGCGTCGCGCTGGCCGTGACCGACACGGGGGGCTGCAGCGTAGCCTGCGGCGAAGGCGGGGCGGCTGTCGGAGAAGCTATCGGCCCCGAGACCGGCGTAGCGGGCAACGGTTCAGGGGAGGGCGTGACGTCAGCATGGAACAGAAACGACGTAGAGGTCGGCGTATAGAGCGCAGCGACGGTTGCTGTCGGCGTGTTCGTGGGCGTCGCCGTGAAAGTCGGCGTGTTCGTGGGCGTCGCCGTGAAAGTTGGCGTGTTTGTGGGCGTCGCCGTGAAAGTCGGCGTGTTCGTGGGCGTCGCCGT
>CAYWAK010000147.1:2918-7266 GCA_964455755.1 uncultured Ardenticatenales bacterium
GTGGGGGTAAACGTCGGGGGGGCGAAGGGGTCAAGCCTGGTTATCGGGATGACGGAGAGTACCAATGCGACAGGACGTTGCAGACGAACGGCGACGTTCGTTTGCAGATTCACCGTCTCCTGGTGATTGATGGCCCGCGAAGCCCGTACCCGCACCTGCAAACGCAGCTCATCGCCTCCCATCCCGCCGTCGAGCTGCCAATCGGCCAACTCAACCTGGCCCATCGCCGCGGTTTCGGTGACCAGAACATCTTGGATTTGCCGGCGAAGCGCTGCCTCACGGAAGGAACGGACGGTGAGTACGCCCAGGGGAATGGAGATAGCCGCGAGCAATAGAATGGTGGTGGCCACCCCTCGTTGGAAAATCCGCGTGCTCCCTTTTCGAGTTTGCGGGGGACGAAACCCAACCAGCAGCAGCACCAAACCGCCGGCAGCGATGATAGCCACGACGTTGGTGGCGAATAGCAGCAACGCTCCACCGGCGATCTGATAATCGCCGATGCGAAGCCCGATACCCACGGTGGAGAGAGGCGGAATCAGGGCCACGGAGATCGCCACGCCGGCCAGCGCGCCGGACACGCCTGGGCGACAGATGGCATAGGCGCCGGCAGCCCCGGAGGCCAAGGCAACAACCAGGTCCAACAAGGTGGGCGCCGAACGGGCCAGAATCTCCGCATTTGGCTGCGGGTTGGGCACCAGGAAAGAGAATAGCGCGCTGATCAAGACCGCCGTAAACAGGCCGCGCAGCGTCGTGTTTGCCGCCGTCCACAACAAGCGGCTGTCACCCTGGGATATGCCCAGCGCCATGCCCATGATTGCCGACATCAAGGGGGCGATCAACATGGCGCCGATGATGATGGCCACATTGTTCAGCAAGAGACCCAACGTGGCAATCAAGGCGGAGAGACTTATCATCACGAAGAAATCTGAACTTTGGCGTGTCACATTGCGCATTTCTCGGATGATTCCGGCGCGCTCTTTGAGCGTGAGAGAGGGGAAAAAGGTATCCAACGCGCGCCAGGTTCGCGGCCAAAGGGATTGCAGCCTGAGCCTTCGCCGCTTCACGATGACCGTCGTTCCCGGGTTTTTCAGGGCCACGGCCTGGGGTACGTTGCCAAAGAGCAAGCGATCCAAAAGACTCTCTTGCGTCGCGCCAATCAAGGTGAGGTCGCAACCTGTCTCCGCTTCCTTCAGGATGCCCGGTACGATGCCGGCAGACGATACCACCTTCGGATGAAGGTGGGGGGTATCCCGGTATGCCTCCAGAAATGTGTCCAGTCGTTGCCGGCCGATATGCACCTCAGGTGTTCCACCGGTCAGGCGCGCGATGTAGAGGGCTGTTATTTCGGCTTCCGGCGCAAGTTGGAGGGCCAATTCCAGCGCCAGCGAGGCATTGGGGCCGCCAGATACGGGGATCAGTACGCGCTCGATTTTCTCAGGCGCCGGGCCATGGACAACAGCCATGTTGCAAGGAGCGCGCAACAAAACGGTGTCGAGCGTACTTGTCTGGAGGTACCGGGCCATTCCGGGAGAAACCCCCTGCCACCCCAGAAGCAAAAGGTCCGGGTTCGCATTGCGCACGGTCTTCAAAATCGCCGGGCCGGCGTCTGTGTCCTGTTTCGTAATGATGTGCAGAGCCGGCGCCTCGTCCGAATCTTGCAGGGTTAGCCAGCGCGGGCGCTCGCCGTCCGGGGTCACAGTCAACAGGGTAATGTGGCCGTCGCGTCGCAGCAACAGTCTGCGGGCAAACGAAAGCAGTGTATCCAGTTGCTCGGCATCGCCGGCGGCAACCAGGATATGATAGTCCAAGGGTTTTTTCTCTTCAGTCGCGTTTGTCACTGTGGAAAACCGGTTGTGTGAGACGATTCATACGCAGCCGCACGGCGTAAAGTATCGGTGCGGCAGCATCAAGGCAATCGCATGAAAACACAAAACGTCTATTCGACTCTAAAAGGACCAACGATGGCTATGACAAGCTTGTTTTTACCAGGATAGCGGTGTGTTTGCTTACCGCGGAGGCGCAGAGAACGCTGAGTTCTATTTGCTCATCACGGTTCCTCTGCGCTCTCGGTGTCTCTGCGGTGTAAAACAGGTACAAGGAACCAAGCGCAACTGTCCTGGCGGCAGCAATGTGGTCACTTGCAGGTTGTGTCTTACGCCCTGTGCTCGACCTGCCACGCAGAATGTTCGATGTCTCCCTGCGTTGCTCCGAGAAGGGGGGGAGGCACCGTTGGCCCTGTTCCGACGTGCTCCTGCGCCTCCATTTCCATCTCCCGCAATGCTTTGGCGATGCCGCGAATGGCGCGCCGCCTGGCGCGGTGGAATGTTGCCTCGCTGATGTACAGCCGACTCATGATGTCCCGCGTCAATGTATCGGCGACGTAGGCATCGTGCAGAATGACGTAGAAAAACCACGCTTTCGTCGGTGGGTCGGGCATCGTTCCCGTGGGGCGCAGCCTGTCAATGGCCTCCGTCAGCAGGCTCTTGACGATCCGTCCCTGTTCGATGTGCGTCTGCGAACCGCCTTGCTGGGAGGAAAAACGTTGTTGCACAACTTTCAGTTTGGCGAGGTCGTGATCCCCCAGATAGGAGTAGTCATACAAATGGCGAAGGCCGTCTTCGACCCACCGCGCAATCTGCTGGATTCCGGGGACGCTGTCGTCCTTATGGCCGGGCGGCTCTTGCATCAGAGACTCGAAAGAATGTCGTAAGGCCCCCTCGCGCTCCTGAAAATCGGAAACCATCCGGTCAATCTTCTGCATGAGTTGTTCCTGCTGCCGCATCTGGGTGATGGTGGTGACGATTTGATCCGCCATCTCATCCAGCAGATCAATGTCGATTTGCGTGAAGGGCTGCTGGTCCTTCTTGAAGCCCAGGACGAGCACCCCAATCTGCGTTTGGCCGTTGTCCAGGGGAACGATGATCGCCATATCCGTCAGGTCGGGCGAACGCTGCGCGGAGGCCGGAACGTCGCTGATCTCGTCGCCAATGAGATGGGCCGCATCTACGGTTGCGCCGACTCTGGCGCGTGGTACGGCCGCCTCGACGACAAAGCGGTCGGCGCCATTCGTTTCGCGCAGGGCAATGAAGCCCTGGGTTGTCTCCGTGAAGCGAAAAATGGTCTGCAGCAGCAGCCCCAGCCGGTCCGGCAGGCGGGGCTCGCTCCCCACGTCTCTGGTGAAGGCACGCAAATTCGCCCGCAGCCGGCGCACCTGTTGACGGTAGAAGAAACGGTCGAAAAAGGTGCGCCCCCAGTCGGTGATGGAGTGGGTCACGACAACCAACATCAGGACGAAGATGAAGGCAATGAACGGCAACTTGTAGACATAATACGAAACGAAAGTGCCGGCAATGTAGCCGATGGTGACGATGGCCACTGTGACCAGCGCGTAGGCAAAGTCCAGCCCGGGCGTGCGTCCCTGCAGGAGTGCCCGGTAGCGCATAACGGCATAGCCCAGAGTCAAGATTCCCAGTCCGAGGCCGGCATCGCCGATTGCCGCCAGCCAGTCACGGTGCAGCCAGGTGCCCACGGACAGATAGAGGCCGCTGAGGCTCGATAGCAGGGTGGCCAGGAACAGCCACAGAATCTGTTGTTGGGCCAGCACCGTGACCGCTTTTCGATAGGCCACCACGAAGTGCCGCAAGGCGAGGAGGGCCACCACGACCATGTAGATGAGGAAGAGCCAGTAGAGCGGCCCCGGTTCGACACGCGAGAGATAGATAATCGGCCGGTCGCCCACCCCGCCCATCAACAGGTTGCTCGTGGACCCGAGCAAAACCAACAGTCCGGCTGCGGGGTAGGTCAGGAAGAGGGCCCAGCGCCACTTGCGCTGCATGGCCGGGGGCAGGTATAACGTACTCAGATGCAGCCACAGCACGGGAATGGGCACAATCGCCCAGCGGGAGAGGTGCAAGCCGACGACTGCACTTTGACCGCGCAGGATGTTGATCACCATGAGGTTGTTGAGGAAATACCCGCTGACCGCCCAAAGCGTGGTGCCGGATAGCCAGGCAATCAGGCTGCGTGGGCTGCGCGTGACCAGATACAGGCCGAGCCACAACGATACAGCCAGGAAAAAGAAGCTGACCAGTGAGGTAATGGTATAGATGTCGCCCAGACGTGCGAGCATGGCTCACTCCCCTGCAGTGGAAAATTTCAACTAACACAAGTATACCACAAGAGGGTAGGTTGGTCAAGGGGTTGTTCTCATCAGCAGTGTATCCCTTGTGGTTGAAATTATGGAGAGGGCTGAAACCGGGAAGACAACAGGTACTTGTTTACCGCTCTCAGATACACCGCAGAGACGCGGAGCACGCCGCGTTAGCGCGGACGTTGCGTGCCTGCGCTA
>CAYWAK010000148.1:0-7264 GCA_964455755.1 uncultured Ardenticatenales bacterium
TGGGGGGGTAGGGGGGCATGTCGTTCTGCACACCCCGAAATATTGAGAAGACACGGTAAACGCCTCACTGAAGGAGCGATGTTTGCAAGGCGTTCTGTCCCACAATCAGAATGATGTCCGGTTGGTCGGGCTTGTCGGTCTGCGCCGGAAAATGATGGAGGTCTTCAACTTGCACGTTGAGCACCTGGGCAAGCCGTCGCGCCGTGTACAGTTTGTCGCCATACACGATGATTGACGTCTGCGCATAATCCTGCCGGTCCGCGTATCCTACAGCATTGGCCGTGTACCCCAGGTCTTGCAGAGAACTGGCCACCCGTTGGTCTAGGCCGACCTGTGGCGTGCCGTTGCGCACCTCGATGTGGACTCCCTCCCAGGTCGTTTCTCCGGGCACGGTGGAGGGGTATGGCGTAGCCGCGGCCACCGGCGCAGAATCGCTGAAGATCGGCTTCAGGCCGGCACGAATCAGGTCCCATTTGGGACGCAGAACCTGTGCGCCCTGCTCCGTGACGTAGTACTCGGTCATGTTTTCGTCAATCACCAGGCGGTGGATCGATTCTGGGGGGATGTCATGCGCAATTTGGCCGAGGAAAATGCCGTCTTCGACCGGCATATCGGTCTTCACGGTGTTGCCAAACGTTCGCAAAATGTCGAGCAGTTTGGTTGGAGTCATACCGGTGAGTAAATTCTTGTCCAGCACACGGTTGCGAATGGCCAGGATCACCTGTTGCTGGCGTTTTGCGCGCGTGAAGTCCGTGCCATCGTGACGGACACGGGCATATTGTAGGGCTTGCACGCCATTCATGTGCTGTACGCCCGGCATGAAGTGCACGGTCATAACGTCACGGTTGCCATCCGGGTAGTTCGTGTCCAGAATCTCTTTCGGAACATCGATCACGATACCGCCGACCAGGTCGATCAGTTTTTGGAAGCCCTCAAAGTCAATTAGCACGTAGTACTGAACGGGAATCCCGAAATTGCGGCGAATGGTTTCCTTGGCCAGGGCCGGCCCTCCGCCGGGATAGCGGCGCAGGTCGCCATAGAAAAAGGCCGTGTTGATGCGACTCTGAATCGGCCCGATACCGAAATCGGGAATGGTCACATACAAATCGCGCGGGATGGAGACCATGCCGGCTGTCCGTTGGCGCGGATCTATCGTGAGAAGAATCATCGTGTCTGTGCGCCACGGACCAACTTCGCCTTCGCGCTTGTCAATGCCCATGAGCAGCACGTTCACCCGTTCTTGGCGATATTCCAGGGGGGCAGAAGCTCCGCCTGTGTTCGGGGAACCGGGTTCTGTAGCACCAAGAGGTTGGGTGCCTTGGGAAGAAGAGGGTGGGCCTGGTGCCACACCACCAAGATGTGGAAGTGGGGGGAGCTGGTTATGCGCAACAACATGGCGTACCGTCTGATAAAAAAGATAGCCGGAAAACAGCCCACCCACCAAAAATGCTACGAGGAGGAAACTCATGAAGAGATCGAACCAGGGTACACGCTGCACCGGCCCGGCATCATCCATTTTTCACTCCTTGAATACTATCGCTTTTAAGGTTAATGTGCAGGATTATATCACAGAATCGAATGGTTGACAATTCTTGCATCGTGGAGGTACAACAGACCTCTGGCGTCGCGTCCGGCCATACCCAAATGTCCGGTCTGGTGTCCGTCAAAGTTTTGCGCAATGAACTACTGAACGGTTCGCGTCTGTTCAGTGAGGCGTGCAGAGAGGCCGCTATTGCAGCAATTCGCGGGCCCGCTCCACGCGGATTTGCCCTTCGCGGACGAGCTGGGCGGCGATGCGTTCGGCGTCGGCTCCCGATGCGCCGGCGGCGAGAGCCACTTGCTGGGCGTGCAGGGCCATGTGGCCATGTTGAATGCCTTCGGCAGCGAGCGCGCGGAGTGCCGCCAGGTTTTGGGCCAGCCCGACCGCTGCCATGACCTGGGCCAATTCCTGTGCACGATGGGTGCCCAGCATCTTCAGGGAGAGTTGCGCGGTGGGATGCGCGCCGGTTGTTCCACCCACGGTGGCCACGGCCAGCGGCATTTCAAGTTCAGCCCACAGGTCGCCTTGTTCGTCCAGACCGTAGCGGGTGAGCGATGTGTAGCGGCCCGTGCGCGCGGCGAAGGCATGGGCGCCCGCTTCGAGCGCACGCCAATCATTGCCGGTGGCCAGCGCTACGGCGTCGATGCCGTTCATGATGCCCTTGTTGTGCGTGGCCGCGCGATAGGGGTCGGCGGCGGCGAAGGCATAGGCTTCGATGATGCCCCTGGCCACGATGGGACCCGGCAGCTCGGCAGTGGCTAGCGAGCCGGTCAGCACGCGGCAGCGCGCCCGCACCATACGCCGGTCGGCAAGGTTGCTCAGGATGCGCAGGTTGACGCGCCCCCCGGTCAGCGCCGCGATGCGGGGAGCCAGCGCTTCGCAGGCTGTATTGACAGCGTTGGCTCCCTGCGCGTCACGCACGTCCAGCAGTAGATGCACGATAAGCATGGGGCCGCTGGGCGTCTCGGGGAGGTGGCGCACTTCGACGGCCCGCGCGCCGCCGCCCAGGCGGACGATGGTTGGGTGGAGCGCGTTGGCCTGCGCGAGCAGTTCGTCGCCGGCTGCGTCTATCGCAGCGGTGGCCGCCTCGATGTCGGGCACGTCCAGCACTTGTATCTGGCCGATCATCACCGGATCGGTCGCTTCGGCCGTGAATCCACCGGCCTGCCGGACCAGCTTGGCGGCGTAGGAACAAGCTGCGACGACCGATGGCTCCTCAATGACCATCGGTATCAGGTAATCGCGCTTGTTGACCAGAAAGTTCACGGCAACGCCCAGGGGCAAGGCGTGCAGACCGACGACGTTTTCGATCATGTGGCCGGCTGTGGCCAGGGTTAGCCCCTGGTGCAGCGTGGCCAAATCAGCTTCGGTCAAGTGGCAACGTCGGGCGATAGAGCGCACCCTCTCTTCTACGGATAGGCGATAGAAACCGGAAATGGCGGAAGACAAGGCTGTGGGCATGGCCATCACCCAGAGACCATGGAAACTTCATACCCGATCAGCCGGTTGAGGAATTTCCCAAGAAGCACAAGCAAGAACACGCCGGCGATGAGGACGCCGATCTGCCAAAGATATTGAAACAGGCCCATGGAAAAGATGAGTGCCGTGGAACATGCCGGAGCATGCTCGGTGTGGGTTCGAACCATCACAGCCAGGCTCAAACCGATGGAGAGCGCAGCCGCCACGACGTAAAGCCAGATGGTGATGGCCGGCATCTCCGCGCCCGGTTGCAGCATGGTTACGGCGGAGGAGGGGGGCTGCTCCCCGATGCCGACCACAATGATCTTGAAGGCAAGCCAGCCGATGATGGCCCCGCATGTGTGGGCCAGCACCGCGCTCCTGGCCTGCGCCTGGTGTTCGTGAGGGTGCGCAAAGAGCAGATAGGCGGTCGCGCCCAGCGATGGAAAGATGAGCGGTGCGTGAAACAACACGGCCAGCAATCCGACAAGACCCATGGCGAGTGCGGCGTTGAAGGAATCGAAAGCCAGCATCCAGCCTCTGTCTTCCGGCCATTTGGGCGGTGGTTTCCATATTGATTCTGGCATTCTCTTATTCCTCGTGGTTTCCATGATCGTCGTCACCGTTACTGTTCCGATTTGCGCTTGCCGTACTCTGTTCCATGGTAGCCAGTGTTTTGGCGACTTCTTCGATGGCCGTGCGCTGTTTGCGATAGAAGTCCGACTCGCTGATGGCCAGCCGGTTGGCCACGTCGTGGACGCGGTGGCCCCGCACATACTTCAGGTCGAGGATGTTGTAGAGCGTCCATTCGGGAGACGTCAGCCGTTGTTGGCCTTCCGGTTTAAGTTCTTCGATCGCGTGTTCCAGCACGGTGCGGAGTGCCTTGGAAGGGTTGCCATATTCGCGGAGGGCGTGCTGTACCACGTCCAGTTGCAGCAGGGGGCTTTCGCTCAGGCTGGGACCGCCCCAGTAATGGTTGAGGGCGTCGCGCACCATCTTCGGGAAATTGGGAGCCAGGACCGGGCTGTTTTCCAGGGGGACCAGCGTATCCGGTCCCGGAAAGCGCATTTCGCGCCGCCATTGGCGCATGGAATCGAGCTGCGGAGTGAGTTGGCGAATCAGCGCAAAGATGCTCTGTTGCAGGCGACGGTCTTCCAGCGTCGTTTCGGCGCGCCGGATGAGTTGCGAGATTATGGCGTACTCACGTTCGGTGAGATCCGGCATGACTTGCGGTACGGCGATGGTGAGGATACCGAGGGTAGCGCCTTCCTGTGATGCGCGCAAGGGAATCAGCCAGTACTCGTTCTCCATGGGAGGAAGCGTATTCCGTTGGAATGCTTCGCGCACCTCGTCCCCGATGTTGCTGAGCACGTCAATCGCGCTGGTTTGCAGCAGCTTGCCGGCGACGCGTTTCGATCCGCAGTATGCCTCGGTGTGCAACTGCCCGTTGCGCATGACGATGACCGAGCCATTGGGCGTGCGCAGCAGGTCGCAGATGGCGGTAAGTATATTTTTCATCATCTGCTCGATTTCCGAGCTGGTCAGTAGTCGTTCGTCCACACTTTGGAGCCAGGTGATTTCCGTGTGGTCTCCTTCATAGGTGAGGCGGTCTACAAGAGGTTGGGCCAACTTGAGCAACACCTGGTAAAGGACAATGCCGGCGACAATGGAGAAGATCAGAAAGGTCTCGCGCGGCAGGCCCAGAATGATTTCGACACGGGGCACAACGAGGGCTATGCCGATGACAAAGGTTCCCAGCAATGGCCCGCGCAGCAGGTAGAGGATCATGCTGTGTTTCACCACGCGGTCCGGGGACAACGTGCTCTGGTAGGCGACGCTGTAGGCCATGATCGCGGTCATGGTGGCTACGCCGATGTTCCCCAGTGCGGAGAGGAGCAGGATGAAATCGAGCGAGAGGTTGGCCGGAGCGTTGGCTAACAGCAGGTAGGGGAAGACGGCCATGCCCGGCGCCGCAAACGTCGCGACCAGATAGGTCATACGCCGGCGGGAAAGGGTGGTCAAACAGCGCTGTCTTGCCCATAATGTGTTTATGAAGCCCCAACCCGATGTCAGGAAAAAAAAGAGGGCGAAGACCCAGAAAAAGGGGCCGGCGGTCAATTGGCTGGCAAGCGGCGCATAGACGACCTCGTCGCGCAGCAACAGGTTCGAGGCCAGGGCCAGCAGGAAGAAGATAGCGCTTGCGGCATAGCTGAGACCCACGGCCAGCCGGCGTCGCTTTGACGGTGCGCCGGTCAAGCGGAGCAAGGCGTCGGAGAAATGCAAATACACGGCCGGCACAAAGGCAATACCCAGCCACTGAAACTTGAGCCAGAATATGGCCGCTTCCACCGATGTGACTTTGGCCAGGAGCACGTCGCCCACGTACACAACGGCCACGCAGCCCATTAGCGCGGCGAACGTTCGGGCAGCGGAATTCCACAAATTGTGAGCCAAAATGTACAGGAACAACGAGAAAACCAGAATAAGATTGGCCGCAGAGAGTATCAGGTTCGCCAGTCCCAGTACAGATGTCAGTGTAATTGTTTCCATCGTTACTCGTCAGTCCTCAGATGCCGGACGTTGTTTCACCTTCTTTCTCATCCTCCGCCGATGTGCAGGGCGAAGTAGTACACCACTACGCCGACCAGCAGCAAGCTGTCGATCCGGTCCAGGATGCCGCCGTGGCCCGGAATCATGTTGCCAGAGTCTTTGGCCTGTACCTGGCGTTTGATCCATGATTCGATCAGGTCGCCGAATATGGCGGCGATGGCAATCAGGAAGCCGCACGCGGCCGCCAAGGGGAGGGACATACCGATCCATTGGTGGGTCAGCAGAATGGTAATGGCCGTGCCGGTCAAGAATCCCCCAATTGCGCCCTCCCACGTTTTCTTCGGACTGATTTTGGGGGCCAGCGCACGGCGGCCCCACGTTTTGCCGGCCAGGTACGCGCCGCTATCGGTGGCCCAGGTGCCGAGCAAGGCAATCGTTGTCCATGCCAGGCCGCGCGGCAATGCCCGCAGCATAACCATGTGCATCGCCATCCAGCCGATATAGAACGCGCCGGCCAGGGTCAAGGCCCAGTTGACCAAGGTGCCTTCACGATCTCCCGCAAACAGGGGCCATAGCAATGTGGCGATGAACGTGCCGGCCAACAGGACATTTTGCGGCAATGGGAACGAGTGGCCAATGGTCAAAAGAGCAATGATGGGGAGACCCAGCACCAGGAAAGGGCGATGCCCCTGCGCCTTCATCAGAGAATAGAGTTCGTAGCCTGCCAATGTAGCAAAGAGTGTCGCCATGATGGTGAAGGGCAGGCTGCCTACGTAGACGATAAAAGCGACCAAAGGGAGCAGGATGGCGGCACTTAGCAGGCGCGTAGTCATTGAACGGTCTCGTATGGGGACTGTAACGTTGCTATGGGGGAGACGCCTGGGGCACACGGCCAAATCGTCGTTCCCTGTGGGCGTACTCAACCAGGGCTTTATGCAATTCTTCCCGACCGAAGTCTGGCCAAAAAGTGGGCGTCGAATAGATTTCTGCGTATGCGGCCTGCCAGATCATGAAATTGCTCAGGCGCATGTCTCCGCCTGTCCGTATGATGAGGTCGGGGTCCGGGAGGCCGGCGGTGTAGAGATGGTTGGCGAACAGCTCTTCGGTCAAGTCTTCCGGCGACACCCCCTCGCGGAGTAAGCGGCGTGTTGCATCCAGGATTTCGGCCCGCCCGCCATAGTTAAAGGCCACATTCAAGATGAGCGTATCGTTGTTTTTGGTGGTTTCTACGGCTTTCTTGATGCGCTTACGGAGCCGGTCCGATATACCTTCTACGTGGCCGATGTGCCGGATCTGCACGCCGTTCTTGTGCAAATCTTTCAGTTCCCGGTCAATCACCTGTTCGAGGATCAGCATCAGCCCGCGCACTTCGTCGAAAGGCCGGTTCCAATTTTCGGTGGAGAACGCGTAAATCGTGAGAACCTTGATGTCGAATTCGACGCAGGCGCGCAGGATGCGGCGGAGGTTGTCTGTGCCGGCACGGTGCCCGGCGATGCGCGGCAGGTTACGTGTCTGTGCCCACCGGCCATTGCCGTCCATGATGATGCCTACATGGTATGGAATTTTGCTCAGTTGATTTTCCTCTGTTGCCATCGTCTCTTCTTGGGGGAGAATGTCTCCCAACGCGGGCAGGGGGTTTCCGAGACAGGGCCAAGACCATTCTCTCTGCCCGCCTGCGTAGTAATCTCAAATCGCATTGGAGCAAAAGCCACAGGT
>CAYWAK010000149.1:0-7246 GCA_964455755.1 uncultured Ardenticatenales bacterium
GTTGTAATTCCATACAGAGCTGGCGGCTGGGGACCGGCGTGTGGGACCAGGCCAGCCCGCTTGCATTCACTACCAAGGAGAGTACCCAACATTGATTTTTTCACGTGCTGCAACGATTCGTGATAGCCTGACTCGGACACGGCGATCCATTTTCGGCCAAATCTCCGGTCTCTTTGGCCCCGGAGAAATTACGGAAGAATTCTGGGATGAGCTGGAAGAGCTGCTGATCATGGCCGATATCGGCGTAGACACCACTACCGCTTTGATTGCCGATCTTCGCGAAGATATCATTGGCCATGCCTGGCGACGAGCCGAACAGGTGGAGGGCCTGTTGAAAGAACACCTGGTGAATATCCTGGAAGCACCCAAACGCCCCTATCTGGAAGGCAACCGGCAGCTTTCCGTCGTGCTCATCGTGGGGGTGAACGGGTCCGGAAAGACCACCAGCATCGCCAAACTGGCCAAGTATCACAAAGACCGGGGCCAGAAAGTGATGCTCGTTGCCGGAGATACGTTCCGTGCGGCGGCGATTGACCAACTCAAGATTTGGGGAGAGCGCGTCGGGGTCGAGGTGATCGCCAGCCAGCCCGGCGGCGACCCGGGTGCAGTCGTCTACGACGCCATCCGGGCCAGCCGTTCACGCGATGTTGACGTGCTGATCATTGACACGGCCGGCCGGCTGCACACCAAATTCAACCTGATGGAAGAGCTGAAGAAAGTCTACGGCGTGGCGCAGAAACAAGTCCACCGGGCACCGCATGAGACGCTGCTGGTGCTTGACGCCACCACCGGCCAGAACGCCCTGTCCCAAGCCAAAGTGTTCAAACAGGCCACTCAAATAAGTGGTGTGATCCTGGCGAAACTGGACGGAACAGCCAAAGGAGGCATGGCCTTCGCCATCGCCCGCGACCTGGAATTGCCCATCTTCTTCGTGGGCACCGGCGAAAAGGTCGAGGACTTGGCCGAATTCAACGCCCGCGCCTTCGTGGACGGGCTATTTGCGGAGGAAAAATGACTGTAGAAGATGTGAATAGTCGCTTACAAACCCTGGATCAACGCATTGCCGGCCTCTTGGAGCGTCTTTGACATCCCCGGCAAAGAGGTGAAGATTGCCCGGCTGGAAAAAGAAGCCAGCCAGGCCGACTTTTGGGCCGACCAGCAAGTCGCCCAAAAAGCTATGCAGAATTTGTCCCTCTTGCGCGAGGAGGTCGCCCTGTGGCGGGGAATGGCGGCCCGCACCCGCGAAGCGCTGGAACTGCTCGAACTTGTGGAAATCGAAGAGGACGAGGAAGTCATCGGCGAAGTGGCCGAGGAGCTTGAAGCCCTGGAACGCGAACTGGAGGACGAAGAGTTCCAACTCACTTTGTCCGGTCCGCACGATCGCGGAAACGCTCTGCTGGCCGTCCACGCCGGTGCCGGCGGCACCGAAGCGCAAGATTGGGCCGAAATGTTGCTGCGCATGTTCCTGCGCTGGGCCGAACACCACGACTACAAAACCACTATCCTGGACTCCATGACGGGTGAAGAAGCCGGCCTGAAAAGCGCCACCGTCGAGGTGGAAGGCCCCTATGCCTATGGCTACCTGCGCGCCGAAAAGGGTGTCCATCGCCTGGTGCGGCTTTCACCCTTCGACGCTGCGCAACGACGGCATACTTCCTTCGCTTTGGTCGAGGTCATGCCGGTCATTGACGACGCCGTAGAAATCGAAATCAACCCGGATGACCTGCGCATGGACGTCTTCCGGTCCAGTGGTGCCGGAGGACAAAACGTCCAGAAGAACGCCACGGCCGTGCGGCTCACACACATTCCCACCGGCATGGTCGTCACCTGTCAGAACGAACGGTCCCAGTTGCAAAACCGGGAATCAGCCCTCAAAGTGTTGCGCAGCCGCCTGTACGAGCGGGAGATGGAACGCCGCGCGGCCGAACAGGAAAAGTTGAAGGGGGAGCATGTGGACGCCGGCTGGGGAAACCAGATACGTTCTTACGTACTCCACCCGTACCAGATGGTCAAAGATCACCGCACCGAAGTGGAAACGGGCAAGACAAGCGCTGTACTTGATGGAGACCTGGACATGTTCATCAAAGCGTATTTGAAGTCGCAGGTCGGAAAGGCCGGGGACTGATCTCGGTGCGCTTCGACATTTTTACCCTGTTTCCGGAGATGTTCGCCGGCCCCTTTAGCGCCAGTATCATCAACCGGGCGCAAGAGATGGGTCGCGTGCAAATCGCGCTGCACGACATCCGGGCATACGCTACCGACAAGCACCGGATGACGGATGACACACCCTACGGTGGCGGGGGCGGCATGGTGATGAAGCCAGAGCCGATCTTCGCAGCGGTAGAAAGCGTCCTGCGTGCCGGGCCGCCGGCCACGGCAGATGCGATCCGCGCTGAAGGCCTCGCTACGCCGCACCAGACACCGATCATCCTGCTAACGCCACAAGGTCGCCGCTTCACGCAAGAGGTGGCATGGGAACTGGCTGCCCATGAACAACTGCTACTCATTTGTGGCCGCTACGAGGGCGTAGACGAGCGCATACGCGAACATCTGGTGACGGATGAGATTTCCGTGGGCGATTATGTCCTCTCCGGCGGAGAGATTCCAGCGATGGTCATCGTGGATGCTGTGACGCGCCTGCTGCCCGGCGTTCTGGGCGATCCGGCCGCTACGAGCAACGACTCGCATGCTACCGGCTTGCTGGAATACGCACACTACACGCGCCCGCCCCTCTTTCGGGGATGGGCCGTGCCGGAGATTCTGCTTTCGGGGAACCATGCGGAGATCGCGCGCTGGCGGCGGCAGCAAGCTTTGTGCCGTACATTGGAGCGCCGGCCCGATTTGCTCGAATCCGCCGAACTGACTCCGGCCGACCGCGCTTTCCTGGCAACGCTCTCCTACAAATAACCGAGCCCGCCCAGCCGTTCCTCAATCAGCTCCGCTTCCTGGTCCGAATAGCCGGGGTCGTCGGGCGGCGTTTGGTCAGCAGGGTGTGATTCTTCGCTGAAGCGGATGGGGTGATCGGCGAGCCACCCCGCTTCCAGAATGTCAGTCATCACGCGTCCGTCCAGGTGGTTGGGAATAGGCTCTCCCATGCGATACAGAATCGTCGCCGCGACATCGGCAATCTGTTGCGTCTCGATCCCTGCACCCCGCTTGATTCCGGGGCCGCGGGCAATGAAGATACCGTCCATGGTGTGCTGGCCGGAGAGGTCGGCGAGGAAGAGCAGCTCCTCGCCCATGCGCTCCACGATGGCGTTGCCCGCAGACCGCCAATCCACGACAGCGCCGTGGTAATGCGGATCCATCAGGCCGATGACGTCGGGAGCCTCATCGAGGTAGGGACCGTGATACAGTTCCTCGCGCCGCCAGACGTCCTCAAAGATCGGCTTTCCGCTTTCGGGGTCGCGGAGGGCGCGCAGGTCGGCAATCAGCCGGTCGCGCAGTGCCTCGTAGGGCTCGCCGGGGGGTACGATGCCTTGCGGTTCGCGGCCTTGCAGGTTGACATAGAAGTTGCCCATTGTGCCCACCGCATAGGCCTGCGTACGACCCCAATCCACATTGGCATAGGCCATGGCCGAATGAAGCTGGCCACGCAGGGCCGGGAATCGCTGGAATACCCACTGTTTGGCCTCGGTGATGAGCGGCGATTGCAGCCGCTGAACGGCTTGCCGGAGCGACGAAGTGGCGAACGACCGGAGGCGATCTCCCAGCGCGCGTTGATCCTGCGATTGAAAAGTAAGGTAGCCTTGTTGTTCCAGCCAGCGGTTCAGATAGACAGCATGGGTCAGCGGGCCAAAACCGTGGTCCGAAACGACGAGGACCGTATCGTCGTCGCCGGCGAGCTTTAGCAAGCGGCCTACCTGCTCATCAAGTTGGCGGTAGGTGTCGGAAAGTACCGAACCCCAGCGGGATGCACCTTCGCGCGTATAGAGGGGATGGCTCGGGTCGGTATAGCGCCAGAACTTGTGGCCCAGACGGTCGAGCGAAACGTACACGACCATCAGAAAATCCCAGGGACGGGTGCGGGCCAGATATTCGATGGCGGCGGTGCGCTGTTCGGTCATGCGGCGGATTTGGGCGACCAAACCGGCCAGGTTCGCTTCATGCCGGTCGAGCGCGCCCCGCTCGATGTCCACATTGATGGTGTATTCCCCGATTTCAGAGCGCAATTCATCGTAGAGGTCGGCGGGATAGGTGAATTCGCTGTGTGTGCCGGGGGCCATGAAGCCGGTGATCAGCGCGCCGTTGACCGGGTGGGGGGGGTAGGTCATGGGCACGTTGGCCACGACAACCTGCCGGCCGCCCTCGCCGAGACGGTCCCAGACTTGGGGCGCGCGCAGGAAGCGGGCGTTCACGTAATCGTGGACGTAGCTGCCGGGTCTGCGGCGCATGTAGCCGTAGAGACCGTGTCCCCCACAGTTGACGCCGGTGGTCATCGTCGGCCAGGCTTGCTCCGACGAAGGCTGGATGGACGAACGGAGCGTGGCGTGAGCGCCCTCTGCCATCAACCGGGCAAGGTTCGGAAGATCACCGGAATCCAGCAAGGAGCGCATCAACAGCCACGTAGCTGCATCCAGGCCGATAACGATGGTTTTAGCCGGGGCAGGGGGCCGAGAAATGGTCATCGTAGATAGTTGAACGGGTTTCTCGGTACGCCATTCTTGACCACTTCAAAATGAAGGTGAGGTCCGGTCGAGTTTCCCGTGCTCCCCGATTTGGCAATTACCGTACCCTTGGCGACAGACTGGCCGACTTTCACCAGGAACTTGCTCAGATGTGCGTAGCGGGTCAGATAGCCATTGCCGTGGTCTATGAGAATCATGTTGCCATACCCGGTGCGATCCCATCCAGCGAAAGATATGTAGCCCGAATCTGCGGCAAAGACGGGACTGCCCCAAGAAGCGCCAATGTCGATCGCGCGATGATGTTTGGAGTAGCCCTGTGTGATATGCCCGGTAACGGGCCAGCCGAAATTGCCCGTACCTTTTGCCGCGTTGGCCGGAGCCGGCCCACGATAAGCGTGGACTATGCGCGGGACAAAGGGCTTACTGCCTCCGGGAATGACCAGTTTCATTCCCCCGCTCAATACGTAGGGAGGGTTCAGGTTGTTCAGGGCGTAGTTTGTAATAGCCTCCGGAGCGACTTTGTAGCGTTTGGCCAGAGCAGCAATTGTATCCCCGGGCGCGACCTCATGGTACACACCTTCCACGGGCAAGATCGCCAACTTCTGCCCGATGGAAAGGAGGTCGGGGTTGTTCTCCAGGTTCGGGTTGGACCAGAGCAACGTATCGTCCGTGAGGCCGAACTTTTCGGCGATTCCCGATACGGTGTCGCCGCGCTCCACGACATAGGTGATAACCTCCTCGCGGGGCCGTTTGGGAATGATGGTGTGGGGAAGCACCGCGCCAATGAGGAAACTCGCCGAGGTGTCCGCCAAAGATTTCGGATAGGTGGCGACCTCCTGGCCCGCCTCATCGACTTGCCGGTAAAGGGGGCGGGGCATGGCCAGAGCAGAGAGACGAACATTGGCCACGAAAGTGATGAGCAGAGTCAGGAAGAGTGCTGCAAGGTGTGAAACGTAACGGGACAAGAAGGGGAGGTCAGACCGTTTGGCTTCGATCCACTTCCTGCTGCGGGAGAGCAAACGGTGTCCGCCGGTGTAGATTCCATAAACCACCTGCAACAGGCCCGTATTGTCTGCAATGGTGGGGTCTTTATCGTCAAGACCCTCCGGCGCGCACAGCCCCTCGGACGGCAAGGATTGTGTCATGAGTAGCGTAAACTAGATGTCCTTGTGCATAGTTTTCAAGAACTCAGCATTGTCATGCGTTTTGCGCACTCTGGCGAGGACTGCCTCGAGACCTTCGAAGTTGCCGATCGCACCAACCATCCGTCGTAGGGTCCAGACTTTCTGAAGGATATCAGGTTCAAGCAACAGTTCTTCACGGCGGGTACCTGAACGCTCGATGTCGAAAGCGGGGAAAATGCGACGTTCGGAAAGGCGTCGATTCAGGTGCAACTCCATGTTGCCGGTACCCTTAAATTCTTCATAGATCACGTCATCCATCCGGCTCCCTGTATCTACCAGACAAGTGGCGATAATCGTCAAACTGCCCCCCGCCTCGATATTACGAGCGGCGCCGAAGAATCGTTTTGGGGGATAGAGGGCGGAGGGATCGATACCACCCGAGAGCGTGCGTCCGCTCGGCGGCACGATGAGGTTATAGGCACGCGCCAGTCGTGTGATCGAGTCGAGCAAGATCACGACGTCACGTCCTACTTCTACCATCCGCTTGGCCCGCGCGACAGCCATCTCGGCCACTCGAACGTGACTTTCCACCGGATCGTCAAAGGTGGAGGCGACTACTTCAGCTTCCACGGAGCGGTCCATGTCCGTGACTTCTTCGGGACGCTCTCCAATGAGCGCGACTATCAAATGTACGTCGCTATGATTGGAGCTGACGCCATTGGCGATTTTCTTCAAGACGGTGGTCTTGCCGGCTTTCGGTGGCGAAACGATCAGCCCACGCTGGCCTCGCCCGATCGGGGCAATCATATCCAACAAGCGGGTGGTCAGGTCACGAGGGTTCGATTCTAGTGTAAGCCGCTCCTCCGGGAAGATCGGTACCAACCGGTCAAATTTTGGGCGGTGCTTGGCCGCTTCGGGGTCAAGCCCGTTGACTGCCTCTACCCGCAGCAAGCCGAAGTATTTTTCGTTTTCCTTCGCGGGGCGTACCTGGCCCAACACCATATCGCCGGTGCGCAACGCAAAACGCCGAATCTGCGACTGCGAAACGTACACATCCTCTGGACCCGGCAAGAAATGCTGGGTGCGAAGGAATCCTATCCCGTCCTGCACCACCTCCAGCGTGCCGCCACCAAAAATATATCCCTGCTTTTCGGCATTTGCCTGTAGCAGCCGAAAAATCAGGTCATGTTTCTTCATTCGACTATACCCGGATACATCAAACTCTTTGGCCAGTTCCTGCAACTCTGACAAAGTCTTTTTATCTAGGGCAACAATATCTATATCCACAATACATCTCCATGAAATAATAAAGGTAATCAGAGGGTCATTTTAATCATGATAGGAAAGAAGGCACCTCCACCAGACAGGCGGGCGTGTAATCCCCGATAACTGCTCCACCATAAAATGCAATTACTTGCTGGACATTGGTGTTTTCTATCTTAGCCACAGAATAACACAGATTTTCACAGAATCAATGGGAAATCAGCCAGGAAA